>NZ_CP107871.1:3617500-3917500 GCF_041432505.1 Streptomyces virginiae | reverse complement strand
GCAGCTGGACGGCGGTGTTCTTCCAGGGGCGGGGGCCGGAGCCGCGTTTGCGGGAGCGCCAGGCGACGCCGACGGTGGCCTGGCCGGTGGCGACGGCGGAGGCGAGGTGGCCGACGGTGGCGCAGGAACCGCCGCCGCCGTAGCCGATCTTGGAGAAGAAGGTGACGTCGCCGGCGCCGATGGCCTTGGCGACCTCGACCTCGTCGGTCTCCTCCATCGTGTAGGAGGCGAAGGCGTCGACCTCGCCGGGGTCGATGCCGGCGTCGGCGAGGGCCGCCAGGATGGCTCGGCAGGCCAGTTCCTTCTCGGACTGCGGCAGTCGTTTGGCGAAGTCGGTCTGCCCGATGCCGACTATCGCCGTCGCGTCCTTGAGCGTTGCCGCCATCGCCACCTCCGGGGTGCGCCAGTACTGACAGCCGCGAAGGCTACAGCTAATCTGACGGATAGTCAGCTACTGGGTCTGCGGGAAGGTGGCACGCAATGGGCGACGACGGGCGCGACGACCGGCACGAGGACGTACGCGAGGACCCGCGCGGGGATCTGCGCTGGGGCAGCATCGCGCAGCTCGTGCGGGCGGCAGCGGCACGGTACGCCGACCGCGAGGCCGTCGTCGACGGGCGCACCCGGATCAGTTGGACGCAGCTCGGCGAACGCGTCGAGCGAGCCGCCGCCGCCTGCCTCGCCGCCGGGATCGAACCCGGCGACCGGGTCGCCGTCTGGGCCCCCAACACCCTGGAATGGATCGTCTCCGCCCTCGGCGCCGTCTCGGCCGGCGCGGTGCTCGTCCCCCTCAACACCCGCTTCAAGGGCGCGGAGGCCGCGTACGTCCTGGAACGCAGCCGGGCCCGGCTGCTCTTCGTCACCGGCACCTTCCTCGGCACCTCCTACGTCGCCTCCCTGCGCCGCGCCGCGGCCGAAGGCCCGGGCGGCGGCCCGCTGCCGGGACTGCCGCACCTGGAGCAGGTCGTCGTCCTCGCCGATGACGCCCCCGACTCCTTCCGCACCTGGAAGGACTTCCTGGCGGGCGGGGACGGCGTACCGGCCGCGGCGGTCCGCGAGCGCGCCGAGGCCATCCGCCCCGAGTCCCCCTCCGACATCATCTTCACCTCCGGCACCACCGGCAGCCCCAAGGGTGCGGTCATCACCCACGCCCAGTCCCTGCGCTGCTACGACGTCTGGTGCGAGCTCGCCGGACTGCGCGAGGGCGACCGCTACCTGATCGTGAACCCCTTCTTCCACACCTTCGGCTACAAGGCGGGGATCATCGCCTGCCTGATGCGCGGCGCCACGATGGTCCCGCAGTCCGTCTTCAACGTGGACACCGTCCTCGCGAACGTCGCCGCCGAGCGGATCTCCGTGCTCCCCGGGCCGCCCACCCTCCACCAGTCGCTCCTCGACCACCCCCAGCGCGGCCACCACGACCTCTCCGCCCTGCGCCTGGTCGTCACCGGCGCGGCCGTGGTCCCGCTGCGGCTGGTCGAACGGCTGCGCGGCGAACTGGGCATCGCCACCGTCCTCACGGCGTACGGGCTCTCCGAAGCCAGCGGCATCGTCACCATGTGCCGCCGCGACGACCCCGCGGAGACCGTCTCCGCCACCTCCGGCCGGGCCATCCCGGACACCGAGGTGGTGATCCTGGACGCGGACGGGCACCCCCGGCCGACCGGGCAGCCGGGCGAGATCGCGGTCCGCGGCCACCACGTCATGCAGGGCTACTTCGAGGACCCCGAGGAGACCGCCCGCGCGATCACCCCGGAGGGCTGGCTGCACACCGGCGACGTCGGGTACCTGGACGAGGACGGCAACCTGCGCATCACCGACCGGATCAAGGACATGTTCATCGTCGGCGGGTTCAACGCCTACCCCGCCGAGATCGAGCAACTCCTCGGCCTCCACCCGGACATCGCGGACGTCGCGGTGATCGGCATCCCGGACCCGCGTCTCGGCGAGGTCGGCAAGGCCTACGCGGTCCGCCGCCCCGGCTCCACCCTCACCGCGGACGATCTGATCGCCTGGTCCCGCCGCGAGATGGCCAACTACAAGGTGCCGCGCGCGGTGGAGTTCGTGACGGAACTCCCCCGCAACGCGAGCGGCAAGATCCTCAAGCGCGAACTGCGCGTCCGCTGAGATACGGGCGCCCGCCGGACCGGTGCCACCGGCACCGGCTCAGCGGGCGTACGAGCCGATGCCGACCAGGCAGTACACGTACTGGTTGAGGACGAGGGAGCCGCGCATGTAGCGGTAGGAGAAGGCGTACTGGGTCTTGGGGTTGTCGTTGCAGCTGTCCATGTCGGAGGTGCCGGGAATGCTCTCGATCACCCGGTAGTGCGCGTCGGACGCCGAGCAGGGCACCTCCGAGACACCGCTGACGCTGCGCGGCGTCGTCGAGTCCGGCAGCTGCCCGTTCAGGCAGGTGCCCCGGTCGAACGGGCTGGGCTCGGGGCTCGCCTCGGGGCTGTACGGGGCGGTGGCGGCGTCGGGGGTCGACGACCCGGCCGCGGGGGAGTCGTCGGGGGAGTAGGAGGGCGAGGGCGAGGGCGTCCAGGAGGGGGTCCAGGAGGGCGACCAGGTGGGCGTGGCCTCGGCGGAGGTCCTGCCGTCGGCCCGGTCGTCGCCGTCGCTCAGCAGGAAGAAGCCGAGGGCCAGTGCCGCGATCACGGCGAGGGCCACCAGGCCGCCGCGCCCGCCGCCTGCCGGCGCGGGCCGCGTGGGCGGCGTCGCACCCGCCCCGGCCGGAAAGGTGGCCGTGGTAGCGGCCGGCGGCGAGATCCCGCCGGCCCCCGCGATCCAGGCCGCACCCGCCCCGGTCACATGGATGCGCAGCAGGACCTCCTCGGTGCCGACGCGGACCCGGACGAGATCGCCGTGCCGGCAGGACGGTATGCGCAGACGGACCGTGCCGGTCGGCAGCTCCACGGGGAGGATCACACCGTAGGTCGCCTGGTGGGGGGTGAGCGTGATGAGCATTTCCTGTGACGACACCGGCTGCTCCATGGAGTGAGGTGGTGCGCAGGCTGCCTGACGGTTCCTCACGAATTGTGCCCGGTGCCCCGATGGTGACGCAGCCGTTCCGCCGAGCCCCCCCCGCGGAGGCGGAGCCTCAGGTCCGGCGGGCCAGGAGCAGGCGCCAGTGGGGGGTGCCGTCCGGGCGACGGCCGAAGTGGGTCAGGGGGACCGTCTCCACCGTGAAGCCGGCCGCCCGGAGGTCCTCGCGGACCGGGCCCAGCGGGAAGGTCCGGTAGTACATGACGAACGGGGGACGCCACACCGCGTTGCGCACCCGCATCGCCGCGTCGAAGCCCGTCGTCGCCCACCACACCGGGGAGCCGAGCGGCAGCGGGGCGCCGATCGGGAAGGCGAAGACACCGCCCTCGCGCAGTGCGGCGTGGATCCCGGAGAAGAGCGCGGGCCGCTCCTTCGGGAGGAAGTGGCCGAAGGCGCCGAAGCTGACCGCCAGGTCGTACGTGTCCGTGAGGGCGGCCGGCAGGGCCCGCGCGTCGGCCCGTACGAAGTCCACGCGCCCGGCGTCCGCGCCGTACCGGCGGCCGGCCTCCGCCAGCATGCCCGCGCTGAGGTCGACGCCCGTCACCCGGCCCCGGCACAGTCGGCGCAGCATGTCGATCCCGGCGCCCGTGCCGCAGCACACGTCCAGGCCGGTGTCGAAGCCTCCCACCACCTGGGCGAGCGTCTCCTCGACCGCGTCGAGCATCCGGTCGGGGGTGCGGAAGGGGGTGTGGTCGAACTTCGGCGCGAGGAGGTCGTAGCCCCGCTCCACCGAGGAGAGGCCCTGCACTGCCAGTTCGCGGACGCTCGGCCCGTGGGAGGAGAACACGCTCCCAGCCTATGCCGCGGGGTCGCGCACACACGTGTACGGCGGCCGCGGTGGCTCCCCCTCCGGGCCACCGCGACCGCCGTTCCCCCGTACTCCCCCGTGGTTCCCCCGTACGTCTTGCGCGTGCTACGGGCGCGGACCGGACGCGTGGTTGTCCAGCGTCCGGATCTCCTCGCCCGCGACCGGCGGCGTGACGGGCGGCGTGACCGGAGCCGCAGCCGGGTCCTCGGTCTTCTCCAGCGGCTTGATCTCGATGCCCGAGGCGTGGTTGTCCAGGGTCTCGATATCGACGCCCGAGGCGTGGTTGTCGAGCGGCTTGAGGTTCTCGTTCGTCGTCATCGAATCTCCTGATGAATGGGTAGGGCTGGGCCCGTTCGGCGATTCCCCCGATGACCGCCGAACGGGTAGTCCACCAACCGGCCCGGATGCTCCCCCGAGGCGCCGGGTCGATGCACCTATCGTGTCGGACGGCGATAAACGAACGATGAACGCCGCGTTCAACCGGCGTCCCCGCAGCTCAGGCCGCGACCTCCGAGGCCAACAGGGCCTGTACCTCGCTCAGTTCGGTCGATCGCAGCTGCGTGAAAACGGCCTCCGCGTCCCGCCAGCAGGCCCGCGCGCGGTCCCGTTGTCCCAGCCGCCGCAGGGCCTTGCCGAGCACCGTCAGGACCGTCGCCCGGCGCCACTCCCCGCCGATCCCGCGCAGTGCGATGGCCTGCTCGGCGTGCGAGGCGGCCAGGGTGGGCCGGCGCGCCGCCAGGTGGGCCTCGGCGAGCCGGAAGTGCGTCACGCCCTCCCACAGCGGCTGGCGGTTCTCGTGGAACAGCGACAGCGCCTCGGCGAGCTGCGCCAGCGCCTCGCCGAGTCGGCCCGCCTGGGTGAGGGCGATGCCGAGCGCGTAGCGGCCGTTGGCCAGGCGCAGGCTCAGACCCATCCGGTCGTAGATGGCGATGCCCTGCTGGGCCAGGTCTATGGCGCTGGGCAGCCGGCCCAACTCCACGTGGATGCGGGAGAGGTTGCACAGGGCGCTGGCCTCGCCGACGTTGTTGCCGTCGGCGCGGAAGCATTCGATGGCCTGCAGCAGGTAGCGCTCGCCGTCCGCGTGCCGGCCCTCGTAGAGGGCGATGATCCCCCGGTCGTTGGGGGCCCAGCACATGGGCAGCGGGTCGCCGGCCTCGCGCGCGAGCACGGTGGCCCGGGCGGCCTCGTCGTCGGCCTCGGCGAAGCGGCCGGCGACCAGGTGGACGTTGGTGAGGGTGGTGCGGGCGCGGCCCTCGGCGTACGGGTCCTTCGCGGCCTGGCCCGCGTCGCGCAGGGCGACGGCGGCGGACTCGTACTGCCGGGAGTTGGCCCCGGACTCGGCGAGGTCCTTCGCCGCCCACAGCAGGTCCACGGCCCGGCGCAGGACCAGCGATTCGCCGCCGCGGACGGCGGCCTGCCGTACGCACGCCAGCAGCGGGTCGGCCTCGGCGTACAGCCAGTCCAGGGCGGCCCGCGGCTCGGCGAAGACCAGCCCGGGGTAGTGGGTGTCGGACAGGTGCGCGGGCAGTCGGTCGCCGGGGCGTTCCAGGGCGTAGACCCCGGACGCGGTGGCCAGGTAGAAGTCGAGCAGCCGGTCCAGGGCCGCCTCGCATCCGCTCGGCGGCTGCTCGTCACGCTCGGCGCAGGCACGCGCGTAGAGGCGTACGAGGTCGTGGAAGCGGTAGCGGCCGGGAGCGGCGGATTCGAGCAGGGAGCAGTCGACCAAGGCTTCGAGGAGGTCCTCGGTGTCGTACTCGGGCAGGTCGAGGACGGCGGCCGCCGCCGAGAGCGAGATGTCGGGGCCGTCGGCGAGGCCGAGCAGGCGGAAGGCGCGCTGCTGGGCGGGCTCCAGCTGGCCGTAGCCGAGCTCGAACGTGGCCTTGACGGCGAGGTCGCCGGCCTGGAGCTCGTCGAGGCGGCGACGCTCGTCGGCGAGCTTGGCGGCCAGGACGGAGACGGTCCAGGTGCGGCGGGCGGCGAGCCGGGAGGCGGCGATGCGGATGGCGAGCGGCAGGAAGCCGCAGGCGCCGACGACGTCGAGGGCGGCCTGGCGTTCGGCGCGTACGCGTTCCTCGCCGACGATCCGGGTGAAGAGCTGGAGGGCTTCCTCGGGGCTCATCACGTCGAGGTCGACGAGATGGGCCCCGGCGAGGCCCGCCATGCGGACCCGGCTGGTGACGAGGGCGGCGCAGCCGGCGGTGCCCGGCAGCAGCGGTCGGACCTGGGCGGCGTCGCGCGCGTTGTCGAGGAGGACCAGGACGCGGCGGCCGTCGAGGATGGAGCGGTAGAGCGCGGCCCGGTCGGCGGGGGAGTCGGGGATGGCCGTGTCGGGGGTGCCGAGGGCGCGCAGGAAGGAGCCGAGGACGGCCTCCGGTTCGGCGGGGCGGGCCTCGGTGCCCTGGAGGTCGACGTAGAGCTGGCCGTCGGGGAAGTGCGGGCGGGCGGCGTGGGCCACGTGCACGGCGAGGGTGGTCTTGCCGACGCCGCCGATGCCGGCGAGCGCGGAGACGGCCATCACCTGGTCCAGGGCGCCGCCGGACAGGATGGTGCCGAGCTCGTCGACGAAGCTGGCGCGGCCGGTGAAGTCGGGGACGGTCGCAGGCAATTGGGCGGGCCTCACATGAACGGTCGCGGCGGCCGGGGCCGGGTCCTCCGCGCGGGCGAGATCGGCGTCGGCGTTGAGGATGCGCTGCTGGAGCGCGGCCAGTTCCGGGCGGGGGTCGACGCCGAGCTCGTCGGCGAGGAGCCGGCGGGTGTCGGCGTAGACGGCGAGGGCCTCGGCCTGCCGGCCGCTGCGGTAGAGGGCGAGCATCAGGAGCTCGCGCAGGCGTTCGCGCAGCGGGTGGGCGGCGGTGAGGGCGGTGAGCTCCGAGACGGCCTCGGCGTGCTGGCCGACCTCCAGGTCGAGGTCGAGGCGGGTCTCCAGCAGCTGCAGGCGCCATTCGGCGAGCCGGATGCGCTCGGTCTCCGCGTGCGGGCCGGGGACGCCGGCGAGAGGCTCCCCCTCCCAGAGGCCGAGGGCGCGGGTCAGGAGCGTACGGGCGAGGGAGCGGTCGCCGGCGGTCCGGGCCACCTCGGCGTCGGCGGCGAGGCTGCGGGCGACGCCGAGGTCGAGGGTGGCGGTGGAGCGCAGCCGGATGGCGTAGCCGCCGGACTCGGTGACGAGGAGGCCGGGGGCGACGACCTTGCGCAGGCGGGAGGCGTACGTGCGGATGGTGGCGAGGGCCTGCTGCGGCGGGTCCTCGCCCCAGATGGCGTCGATGAGTTCGGGCGCGGTGGCGGTGCGGCCGTCGCGCAGCAGGAGTACGGCGAGCAGGGCGCGCTGCTGGGGGGTGCCGGAGGGCAGGACCTCGGCGCCGCGCCAGGCGCGGACGGGCCCGAGGACGGCGAACCGGGACTCGCCGGGGCCGACGGTGCCGGCGGGTCCTGCGGCGGTGGCGTCCCTGTCCGCGGTGGTTCCGGTGGTTCCGGTGGTTCCGGTGGTTCCGGTGGCGCTGGTGGTTCCGGTGGTGCCTGCGGTGGTGCTCGTGGCGGAGTCGGTCGGGGCGCCGGCCGCGGGTGCGCGGGTCGCGCGTGCGGGGGTCGTCCCCGGGCCGACTTCGGGTACGACGGCAGCCGTACGGGCCTCGGGATGTTTCCGCGGGCTCGGGATGGCCGGTACGCCGTCCATCTGTCGTCCCCCTGCCTTCCGTCGGTGTAAGGGTCAGTCTGCCCTGTATCGCGCGTACACGTCAGCCCGTACATGACCGATCACCGGCCAACTAGCTGACGGTTCGTCAGATCAGCGCTACGGTATAGGCCATGGAGACCTTCCCGAAGATCATCTCGGTGGACGACCACACGGTGGAGCCCCCGCACGTCTGGCGGGACCGGCTCCCGTCCAGGTATCGCGACATCGGTCCCCGCGTCGTCCGCGCCCCGTTGAAGGAAATGACCTTCCTCGGCGGGAAGTTCGCCCCCGTGATGGGGGCCAAGGGCGACGACGGCCCCATCGGCGACTGGTGGGTGTACGAGGACCTGCACCGGCCGCTCACCCGCCTCGACACCGCTGTCGGGTACGACCGCGACGAGATCAAACTGGAAGTCATCACCTACGAGCAGATGCGCCCCGGGTCCTTCTCGGTTCCCGACCGGCTCGCGGACATGGACGTCAACCACGTCCAGTCGGCCCTCTGTTTCCCGACCTTCCCCCGCTTCTGCGGCCAGACGTTCACCGAGGCCAAGGACCGTGAGCTGGGACTCCTCGGCGTGCGGGCCTACAACGACTGGATGGTCGAGGAGTGGTGCGGCCCGGACGCCCGGGGCCGCCTCATCCCCCTCACCCTCATCCCGCTCTGGGACGCCCGCCTGGCCGCCGCCGAGGTCCGTCGCAACGCCGCGCGCGGGGTGCGCGCGGTCGCGTTCTCCGAGATACCCCCGCACCTGGGCCTCCCCTCCATCCACACGGACGACTGGGACCCTTTCCTGGAGGCGTGCAACGAGACCGGCACGGTCATCGCCATGCACATCGGCTCCTCCTCGCGCATGCCGTCCACCTCGGCCGACGCGCCGCCGGCGGTCGGCTCCACCATCACCTTCGCCAACTGCTGCTTCTCGATGGTCGACTGGCTGATGAGTGGCAAGTTCGAGCGCTTCCCCAACCTGAAGATCATGTACGCGGAGGGCCAGATCGGCTGGATCCCGTACATCCTCGAACGCGCGAACGTCGTCTGGGAGGAGAACCGGGGCTGGGGCGGAGTCGCGGACAAGGTGCTGCGCCCGCCGTCGGAGCTGTTCGCCGAGCACGTCTTCGGCTGCTTCTTCGACGACGCCTTCGGCCTGAAGAACCTCGACTCGATCGGCGTCGCCAACGTCCTCTACGAGACCGACTACCCCCACTCCGACTCCACCTGGCCCAAGTCCCGCGAGGTCGGCGAGAGCCAGATGGGCCACCTGGCGCCGGACGTGGTGGACCGCATCGTGCGCGGCAACGCGATCGACCTGCTCGGGCTCACACCCGACGGCCTGTGGGCGGGGCCGGGGGTATGAGCCCGCGGTCCTAGGGCATGTCCGCAGGGCGTGGCCGGCCCCCTCCACCGGCCACGCCCGCCTTCGGGGCGGCGCGCCCGGCCCGCGGCCCGGCCACGAGCAGCAGCGCCGTGGCCAGCCCCGCGACCGTCAGCACCGGCAGCAGCACCCGCACGTCCACGAAGGTCACCAGCGCCGCCCCCAGGGCCAGCGCCAGCGCGTTCGGTACGAAGATCAGGGTGTTGGCCGTGGCCGCCGCGCGGCCCAGCGCGGCGCCGGGGACCTCGCGCTGCACCGCCGTCAGCGCGGCGATCAGCACACACGGCAGACCGGCGCCGATCGCCGCACTGCCCGCCAGGGCCACCGCGTCGTACGGCAGCGCCCGGACCCCGACGCCCACGGCGAACAGGGCCACCCCGGCGGCCGTGAACACCCGCTCCGGCAACCGGCGCAACAGCGGGCCCGCCACGATCCCGCTCAGGACCGAACCCGCGCCCTGCACCGCGTACAGCACCCCCACGTAGGTGGGCGCGTGCCCCAGCACGTCCCCGGCGACCGCGTAGATCACCGCGCCGTTCAGCCCGGCCAGGAACATCACGGCCGCGCCGGCCGACACCAGCGTGCGCGGCGCCGGCTCCTTCCACAGCTGCCGCCCGCCCTCCCACAGCCGCGCGAACCCCGGCGCCCCGGCCCGGATCCGCTCCCGCTCCGGCTGTTCCTCGCGCACCCGGAGCAGGGCGAAGATCCCCGCCGCCAGCGCGAAGGTCACCGCGTCGAGCAGGGCCACCGAGGCCCCGCCGAAGCGGGCGAACAGCCCCGCGCCCACCAAGGGCGCGATCAGCTTCATGCCCTCGTCGGCGGTGAGCCGCAGCCCGTTGAAGTCCCCCAGGAGTCGGTGGCCGACGGCCTGCGGCACGAGAGCCGCCTCCGCCGCCCCGTGCACGGTGCCGCAGATCCCGTACACGAGCAGGACCGCGAACAGCAGCCACACCCGCCCCGGCGAGTCCAGCAGGGTCAGTACGGGCAGCAGTGCGGCCATCACGAGCCCGAGGCCGACCAGCAGCGGCCGCCGCGGCACCCGGTCGGCGAGCGCCCCCAGCGCGGGCCCGGCCAACACCGGCGCCCACAGGGTGAACACGGTCAGCGCCGCGAGCGCGTCCGACCCGGTCAGCGACTTCACCCAGACCCCGGCGACCAGCCACATGGCGGTCGTACCGAACCCCGAGACCACCACCCCGGACAGGTAGAGCCCCGCGTTGCGGTCCCGCAGGACCTTCCCCATGCCCACGCCTCGATCGATCACCGGCCCAGCCTGTGTCCTAAGGAGGGGCCCGGGGATCGGGCAGACGCCCTAGGCCGTCTCTTTCGGATCTTGCCGGGCCCGGCCCGCCCGGCACGACACCTCGCCGCGTTGTCGGGGCACTCGAGTACGTCCAGTACACGAGCGCCCCTCCGCCTTGCGATGCACCGCACCGGACGACCCGGGCTCACCCGATCAAGATCCGAAAGAGACGGCCTAGAGGCGGCGCCCGCGTCTGCCCGCACGGGCGAGACGGAATCCCGTCCGCGTCACATCCGGACACCCCCTAGCATCGGGCCGTGCCCCGACTCCAGTTGCTGCGCTTCGACCACGCACCGGCCCTGCTCGCCTTCGAGCGGGAGAACCGGGCCTACTTCGCCGCTTCGATCCCGGACCGAGGGGATCGCTACTTCGCCGACTTCGACCGGCGGCACGCCGCGTTGATGGCCGAGCAGGCCACCGGGCTGTGCTTCTTCCACGTCCTGGTGGCCGGCGACGGCGAGGTGGTGGGGCGGGTCAACCTCGTCGACGTGGCGGACGGTTCGGCCGAGCTCGGGTACCGGATCGCCGAACGGGCCACGGGCCGGGGTCTGGCCACGGCCGCGGTCCGGGAGGCCCGCGACCTGGCGGTCGCGGAGTACGGACTGGCCGAGCTGCGGGCCGTCACCACGCTCGACAACACCGGCTCGCGCGCCGTGTTGGCCCGTACGGGATTCGTGACCACCGGCGAGGTGGACCTCGACGGCCGTCCGGGCCTGAGTTTCGTATGCGACCTGCGGGTCGAAACCGTGTGAGGCACGGGCCGGGAGCCGTCCGCGGCCTTGCAACCGACCCGGCCGCCGGGGCATGCTTCGCCAGGGCAAAGCGGGAGGATGATCATGCCGGTGGACAAGCGGACCGTCGTGACGGCGGTGCTGTGCGCGGTGGCGGCCCTGGGGGCTTCCGCCGCGGTGGCCAAGCTCGCCCCGCCGCCGGAGGCGGTCCCTCCGGTACGGGCGAAGGCCGCGCCGAGCGCGTCCCCGACGGGCCCGTCCTCGCGATCGCACGTGGCGAAGCCCCAGCTGTCCGCGGCTCCCGGTGCCACCCTGCCGCCGGCCGTCACCCCGCAGCCCGGCGGGCCCGCGGCCTTCACCGGCGCTCTGTTCACCGATGGCCTGGACAGTGATCACTTCTGCACGGCCACCGTGGTGAGCAGCCCCGGCCGAAACATGATCATCACGGCCGGGCACTGCCTGCTCGAAGGGGACCAGCGCGACGGAAGCGCGGTCTTCGCGCCCGCGTACGCCAACGGCGTCGCCCCGTACGGCACATGGAAGATCGAGGAAGTCTTCGAGGACGCCCGCTGGGCCGAGGGTACGGACGACGACTACGACCTCGCCTTCGCCCGCCTCGCCCCCGACGCCAAGGGCCGCACCATCGAGGACGTGACCGGCGCGGCCGTCCTCGACACCAGCGGCCGCGCGGGCGAGCGGGTCACCGTCACCGGTTACCCCGCCGACCGGGGCATCCCCCGTACCTGCACCTCGGTCGCCGTCCGCGAGAGCGCCACCCAACAACGCTTCGACTGCGCCGACTTCCCGGGAGGCACCAGCGGCAGCGCGTGGATCGCCGGCGACGGGAAGATCATCGGCATCCTCACGGGCGGCGACACGGACGACGTGTCGACCAGCACGGTCCTCGGCGAGTACGCGGCCTCGCTCTACGCCAAGGCCACCGCGAAGCCGTAGGCGGCGTCGGCGCGGGGTGCCCGGCGCCGGGCGGCGCGATCCGCCGAGCCCCGGCGGATCAACGGATCAACGGATCGTCGGATCAGGTCATCGGCAGTATCCCGTGCGCAGGAAGTCGCGTCGGCCCGGTTCCCCGAGGTCCAGCGGGATGCCGACATGGCTCGGCAGATCGGTGAAGAGGGCGTTCGGCAGGATGAACTCGCGGCCGGTGTACCTCTCCCGCACGCTCTGCCGGTCGGCGGGCCGGCACACGAACGGATTGGCGTACGTGTTGTACCCGAGCCCCACACCGGTGTTGAGGAACCCGGCGTCCTGGCATCGGAACAGCGCGCCCCGCAGCGCCGAGGCGTCCCGGTCGCCCCGGTAGCGGGCCTGGAAGTTCGCGAAGCACGTCGAGGAGTCGGCGCCGTCGTACGGGGACGGGCCGGCGGCGGCCAGCGCTGCGAGGAAGGAGCGGTTGCAGCCGATCTCCGCCGACGGGGCCTCACCCGCGAGCAGCGCGTCCCGACGGCAGCCGGTGACGTCCTCGAACGCCCCGACGACGTCCTCGTCCCGGTCCAACCGGGAGTACGCGACGACCAGGTCGCGCTGCGCCGCGAGCGGGTACGCCCTCGTCGTACCGAACTCCTCGTCGAGCAGCCGGAACCAGGTCTCGAAGGCCGGTACCTGCGCGCGGACGCCGGCCGGAAGCGTGTAGACCGCCAGATCGGTCGGCGTCGTCCAGTTGTCCAGACCCGGGTATCCGACGTAGGACAGGATCCCGATCCCGACCTTGGCCGGCTGGTCGCCGTAGCGTGCGCGCAGTTTCAGATACTGCTCGAGATCGGTACTGGAGCCGGCCCAGGCGTAGCGGAAGCCGCTCGGGTACGGGGAGGTCTGGCCGCGGGCGTGCGTGGTCCCGAAGAGGGAGGGGGCCACGCACCGGACCTCGCGCGCCTCCCACGCGGCCCGGTACTCGGCCGGTGTGGAGACGCACGGCGCGGTGGGGTCTCTTGTGCCGTCGCGGGAGAGCGGGTACGCGCTCGGCGCGCCCAGGAGGAGCAGTCCCGCGACGAGGACGGCCAGCGCACGGGCGCGCGATCCAAGGGATCGTTGTCTCTTCATGGGGCTCGGTCTCGAAACGGGCGCCCGGCCCCGCGAGCCAACTGCGCCACCCGGCCCAGCGACTCCGGGTCTAGGCCAGCAGCCCCAGGTGGACCGGTTCCGCCGAAGCGGCGGCCAGGAGGTCCGGCAGGCGTGGGGGCCACAGGGGTTCGCCCAGGGTGGCCAGGCGCTGCGGGGAGAGCCACTGCCAGTGGATGTCCGGGGCCTCCAGGACCGGTTCGCGGTGCGGGCCGGTGGTGACGAAGATGTGCTCGTGCTGACGGACCGGGATCCCCTGGTGCGTGAAGTCGTGCTCCCAGGTGCAGAGCAGCCGTTCGGGCTCCAGGTCCGTCCAGCCGGTCTCCTCGCGCAGCTCGCGCCGCACACAGTCCTCGGGAGACTCGCCGGGGTCGATGCCGCCGCCGGGCGGCAGCCAATGGATGCCCACCTCCACGTTGTCCTCCCGGAAGAGGAACACGGACCCGGTGGGGGACAGGATGACAACGCGCGCCGCGTGACGTGGAGTTCGCATCATCGATTCAATGTACGCCGGTGATCGGTTCCGGGGGATGGGCTTGCACCTGGCCTTTTAACGCTGTTTGCCCGCCCCGCCCCCGGACCGGTCATCGCGACCGCCCCAGCCCGTCTTGGCCCGCCCCGGCCCGCCCCGATCCGCGATCCGCTACGCCGCCGCGAGCGCCAGCGTCGGCGACAGTCGGGCCGCGCGCACCGCCGGGTAGAGCCCGGCCAGGGTGCCGATGGCCAGGGTGGCGGCGAAGCCGCCGGTCACCGCCCAGAGCGGGACCACCCAGGGCAGGTCGCCGGCCCGGGCGTAGACGGCCGTGGCCGCGCCGCCCAGGGCGATGCCCGCCAGGCCGCCGAGCCCGGACAGCAGCAGGGACTCCGTCACGAACTGGATCCGGATCTGCCCCTTCGTGCCGCCCAGGGACCGTCGTAGGCCGATCTCGTGGCGCCGCTCCAACACCGAGATGATCATGGTGTTGGCGACGCCTACCCCTCCCACCAGCAGCGCGATCCCGCCCAGTCCCAGCAGCAGCGTGCTGAACGCGCCCTCCGTGGCCGCCTTCGCCTGGAGCGCCGCCGACGGGTCGGTGACCTGCACCGCGCTCGGGGTCTGCGGGTTGGCCGTCCGCGGGATGAGCGCGCGGACCGCCGCCACCCGCTCGTCCGCCGACCGTTCGTACACGGCCGTCGGGTGCCCGCCGAAACCCAGCAGCCGCTCGGCCGCCTCCCAGCCGATCAGCGCCGAGCGCTCGATCTCCGGTGCCAGCGGGACCGGCTCCAGAATGCCGGTCACCGTGAAGTACCGGCCGCCGATGAAGACCTGCTGACCCGGTTCGGTGATGCCGAGCCGACGCGCGGAGACGTCCCCGAGCACCACCGACGGGTAGCGGCCGGTGGCCGCGTTGAGCCAGGTGCCGCTCGCCATCCGCGCGCGCAGCGTGCCCAGCAGGTCGTCCTTGGCGGCCTTGAGCACGATCCCGCCCGTCTCCCCCTTCGGGATGTTCTCGGACCGGCGTACGGACTCGGGCACGTCACCGGTGGTGCCGACCGACTCGACCCCCGCGATCCGGGAGATCATGCCGGGGGCGTCCTTGGGCAGCTCGGTGTCCTGCCCGGTGAACATCCCCTCGCCCGGCTTCGCGACCAGCATGTTCGTGCCCAGCTTGTCGAGCTCCCGCAGGAGCGCGGCTTGGCTGGAGGAGGAGATCCCGACCACCGCGATCATCGTCGCGATGCCGATGGCGATGCCGAGCGCGGACAGGAAGACCCGCGTCGGGCGGGCGCGCAGGCCCGCCGACCCGACGTGCAGCACGTCCCGCGGGGACAGCCGCGGCGGTTTCAACCGCCGGGCGGGCATCCGCGTACGGGCCCGTGACCCCGTACGGGGCCTCGCGCGGCTCATGACGCCACCCCCGCCCCGTTCCGCAGGTCCGCGACGATCTCCCCGTCGCGGATCCGGACCTGCCGCGGCAGGCTCGCCGCGATCTCCTGGTCGTGGGTGATCACCGCGATGGTGGCCCCGTCCCGGTTCAGCTCGCGCAGCAGCTCCATCACCGATTCTCCGGAGGCGGTGTCCAGCGCGCCCGTCGGCTCGTCGGCCAACAGCAGGTCCGGCGCACCCGCCACCGCCCGGGCGATCGCCACGCGCTGCTTCTGCCCGCCGGACAGCTGGTGCGGCCGGTGGTCCATCCGGTCGCCGAGGCCCACCCGGTCCAGGGCCTGCGCGGCCCGGCGCAGCCGTTCGGCCCGCGGGAGGCCGCTGTAGAGCAGCCCCTCGGCGACGTTCGCCCGGGCGCTGATGCCGGGCACCAGGTGGAACGACTGGAAGACGAAGCCGACGTGCCGGGAGCGCAGGGCCGACAGGGCGCGGTCCGGGAGGGCCGCGATGTCGTGGCCGGCGATCCGTACGCCGCCGGCCGTCGGGCGGTCCAGGGTGCCGACGATGTGCAGCAGGGTGGACTTGCCGGAGCCCGACGGGCCGACGATGGCGAGGAGTTCGCCGGCGGTGATCGTCAGGTCGACCCCGCGCAGGGCCGCGACCCCGCCCGGGTACTCCTTGGTGACCCCGGTCAGCTCCACGACCGGGTGCGCGGGCATGGGTGCCGTCGGATCGGTCGCCTCGGTCGCCTCGGTCGGATCGGTGCTCGGATCCGACATCGGGTCCGTCCTCGTCGTGGCCGTCACAGTTTCGGGATCCCCACCTGCATGCCCTCGGTGAGGGCGGCGCCGGTCACCTCGACCCGGCCGTTGCCGAACATGCCGAGCTCGACCGGGACCTCGCGGACCCGGCCGTCCTGCACGACCTGGACGCCGAAGCCACCGCCCGCGAGCGCGAGCAGTGCGTTGACCGGAACGGAGAGGACGCCCTTGCGGGTCTCCCCGGTCAGGCCGACGGTCACCGGGGATCGGTCCGGGGCGTTCACCTCGGCGGGCCGGTCGAAGGTGACGACCACCTCGACCTGGGCCTTCCTGTCGCCACCGCCACCGCCACCGCCACCGCCGCCACTGCCACCGCCCGGGCCGCCGGCGCCACCGCCGTTCTTGTCGTCGGGCTGCCCGGCCCCGCCCACCGAGTCGATCTTCCCGGTGGCGTTGCCGCCGCCCGGCAGCCGTACGGTCACCGGGTCGCCCGCCTTCGCCGCTCCCGCCTTCACCGCGTCCAGCTGGAAGCGGACGATCCGCTCGGTGCCCGTCACCGTCAGCACCGGCTTGCCCGGCGCCAGTTCGTCACCGACCGCCGCGTCGCCCGCGCCCACCCGCTGCGGACCCGAGGCGAAGGCGATGTCCTCCTTGCCGACCTCGCCCGTCTCCGCCGCCTTGTGCGCCTTCTGCCACCGCTTGACCGCCGTGGCCGTACCCGCGGTGAAGGTGCCGTCCTGCGGGTCGAGCCCGGTCCCGTACCCGAGGGCCTGCAGATTGCGCTTGAGCTGCTCGACGTCCTCGCCCTTGTCGCCGGCCCTCAGCGGCCGGTACATCGGCGTGGACCCGTACATGAGCCGCACCGCCCGGCCGTTGACCTCGTACAGCTTGCCGTCCCGCTCCACCGCCGAGCCCGCGTCCGCGGTCCACGTCAGCACGCCCGGCCCGGCCGCGTTCAGCTTGCGCTCCCGCGCGTAGCCCAGGGTGCCCTCCACCTGGAGGCCCGAGCTGAGGTCGCCGCGCCGGACCGGCGCCGTGGCCGGCGGCAGTCCGCCGGCGGCGTGCCGCTCCCGCTCGTCCGTCTCCTGCTGCGGCTGCGCCATGACGGCCCAGCCGCCGCCCGAGACGGCCAGTACGGCGGCCAGCGAGGCCAGCAGCCACTTGGCCCGCTTCCTCATCGGCCGGTGTCGCACTTCTTCTGGGCCTCCTCGAAGGCCTTCTCCTGACCCTTGGGGATCTCGGTGGCGCTCTTCATGCCGCCCTCGTGGTACTCAGGGTCCTTCAGGGCGACGCCGTTCTCGCGCATGCACCGGATCCACTCCAGCTCCTTGTCCTTCTCCTCCTGCGTGGGCTCCCGGCCGGCGCCCGAGCCGGTGCTCGCGCCGCAGGCCTTCATGGCCTCCTGCATCTTCTGCGGGTCGGCGTCCCCGCCCACCGTCATCCCGCGCGGATCCTGGCCGGGCTCCGGGTCGGGCACGTCCACGCCGTGCTCGCGCAGGCACTGGCGCATCTTCACCGCGTTGTCGGCCACCGTCCCGGAGTCGCCGCCGGCGCCCGCAGAGGAGTCCTTCTTCCCCGCCGACGCGTCGTTCGCGCAGGCGGTGGCGAACAGGGTCAGCCCGGTGACGACCGCGGCCGTGGTCATGATCAGGGATCGCTTCATGGGCCCGAGCCTGCGGTGAAAGGGCCTTTCGCTTCCCTCTCGCCCCCTGCTTACAACGGCGAAATACCGATCTCCGGTAAAGAGGACGCCATGCGCGTACTGGTGGTGGAGGACGAGGAATTCCTCCGGGAGATGATCGCCGAGGGGCTGCGCCGCGACGCGCTCGCCGTCGACGAGGCGAGCGACGGCCTGGAGGCCCTGCGGCGGCTGCGCCTGGGCGAGTACGACGTCCTCGTCCTGGACCGCGACCTGCCCGGCCTGCACGGCGACGAGGTCTGCCGGCAGGTCGTGCGCGAGCGGCTGCTGACCCGTGTCCTGATGCTGACCGCCTCCGGGACCGTACGGGACCGGGTCGAAGGCCTCGGTCTCGGCGCCGACGACTACCTCACCAAGCCCTTCGCCTACGACGAGCTGCTCGCCCGCGTCCTGGCCCTCGGCCGGCGGGCCCGCCCCGCCCTGCCGCCCGTACTGGAGCGTGCCGGGGTCGCCGTCGACACCGCCCGACGCAGCGCCACCCGCGACGGGCACCGGCTCGCGCTGTCCCGCAAGGAGTTCGCCGTGCTGGAGGCGCTGCTGCGCGCCGAAGGGGCCGTCGTCAGCAACGACGACCTGATCGAGCAGGTGTGGGAGCAGGACACCAGCTACTCCACCAACGCCGTCCGTGTCACCCTCAGCAAGCTCCGCGCCAAGCTGGGCGAGCCACCGCTGATCGAGACCGTGCCGGGCGCGGGCTACCGGATCGCGGCCCGGTGAGGGGCCGCCCGTCGTGGCGGCGGCTGCGGACCGAACGCGGCCGCCTCACCGCCCTGTACGGCTCCCTGCTGCTCCTGGCGGGCGGCGGCCTGGTGGCGCTGGTCTACGTCCTCGTCGGACAGGGCCTCTACGCGAGCGTCAGCGGGGCCGTCCGTACGGTGAGCCCGGCCTACGTCGTCCGGTCGCCCGGACCCGTCCCCGGCCGGACCCTCGCCCCGGGCTGCCCTTGCGAACCGGCGAAGGCGCTGCCCCCGGGGCAGGCCCCCAGCGCCGAGCAGCTGAGGAGCTACGCGTACACGCAGAACCTCTCCGACGCCGTCACCGACGCCACCCGGCACCGGCTGCTCATGTACTCCCTCCTCGCGTTGGCCGTCTTCGCCGTGCTGTCGATCTGGCTCGCCTGGTGGATGGCCGGCCGGGTGCTGCGCCCCGTCGGCGTGATCACCGAGACGGCGCGCCGGCTGTCCGGGGAGAACCTGGACGAGCGGATCTCCCTCGACGCGCCGCCCGGCGAGCTCAAGCAGCTGGCCGACACCTTCGACGCGATGCTGGGGCGGATGGAGCAGCTGGTGTCCGCGCAGCGGCGGTTCGCGGCGAACGCGGCGCACGAACTGCGCACCCCGCTCGCGGTGCAGCGGGCGGCGGCCGAGATCGGCCTGGCGGGGGATCCGTCGCCGGAGAAGGTGGCCCGGATCCGGGCCAAGCTGATCGGGGTCGCCGACTCCAGCGAGCACCTCATCGAGTCCCTGCTGCTGCTCGCCGTCTCCGAGCAGGGGTTGGAGTCCACCGGCCCGGTGGACCTGGCGGCGCTCGCGGCGGCCGAGTTGGCGGCCTGTCCGCAGGAGGGGCTGACCGTCGTACGGACCCTCGCGCCGCTGACCGTGTCGGGCGACCGGACGCTGCTGGGGCACCTGCTGCGGAACCTGCTGATCAACGCGGTGCGCCACAACCGCGCCGACGGCCGGATCAGCGTGTCCACGTCCGTCGAGGGGGAACTGACGGTGGCGAACACCGGGCCGGTGATCGATCCGGCGGACGTGCCGGGGCTGCTGGAGCCGTTCCGCAGGCGCGCCGAACGGCTGCACACCGTGGGTGAGGGCGCCGGGTTGGGGCTGTCGATCGTGGCGTCGATCGCGCGGGCGCACGGGGCGGAGCTGGTGGTGCGGGCCGATCCGGCCCCGGAGGGCGGGCTGACGGTCCGGGTCCGCTTCCCGCCGACCGACGAGGCGCGCACGTCGTAGCCACCCGGGCTGCGGGAGCCCGCTGATGTACGGTCGGAGGAATGAGCAAGCACGTCCGAGCCCGCTCCCGCCCGCCCCGTAAGCCCGGTGCGCCCCGTAGCACCCGCCGGGTGGCTCTTGCCGCCGTGCTCGGTCTGGCGACCTTCACGGCCGGCTGGATCCACGTGGCCCAGGACCCGGACAAGGCCGCCGGTCCCCGGCCGCAGGCCCGCGCGGACGCCCGCCCGCAGGCCGAGGACCGTGCCGCGCGTGACGAGCGGCGGGCCGCGCAGCAGGCCGCCCCGCACGCCGCCCCGCCGGCACCCGCCCCGCAGGGCCTGCCCGGCGTCAGCGAGCGGACCCTGACCCGGATCCCGGCCGAGTCCCGGCAGCTGATCCTGGTCACCGGTCGGGCGATGGACTCCTCGGAGTCCACGGCCGCCTTCTACACGCGCCCCGCGGCCGGCGCCGACTGGGTCAAGGCCATGAGCTGGCCGGCCCGCAACGGGGCCAACGGCTGGTCCGTCGAACGTACGTACGGAGACCTGACCTCGCCGATGGGCGTGTACGCGCTCACCGACGCCGGCGGTCTGCTGCCGAAGCCGCCCGGGACCCGGCTCCCGTACGACGAGGACAACGGCTTCGTCGCCACCGGCCTCGGGGTGAACGGGGAGTCCCTGGTGGGGTCCTTCGACTATGTCGTCGCCATCGACTTCAACCGCAGGCCGGGCCGGTCCCCGCTGGACCCCGTCATGCCGGACGGCGAGGACAAGGGCGGCAACATCTGGCTGCACGTGGACCACGACGGCCCCTCGCAGGGCTGTGTGGGCATCCCGAAGGCGGCCATGAAGCAGGTCCTGGAGACCCTCGACCCGGCGGCGAAGCCGGTCATCGTGATGGGGCCGGCAGGCTTCTGACGCGGGAGGCGCCGGCGAGGCGGGGCCGCAGCAGCAGTCCGATGTAGGCGAGGTCGAAGACGCCGCACAGGATCCCGAGACCGAGGATGAACGGGGCGTCCTCGATCACGCCGAAGAGCAGGGTCGGGGCGAGCGTGCCCAGCCATTTGGCGACGGCGATGGTCAGGGACTGGCCGAGCGGCCCCCGCCGGGAGACGTAGAGGGCGATGAACAGCCCGGACATGAGCAGGTTCTGCAGGAACGCCGAGTAGCGGGACGCGTCGTGCGCCCCGAAGTGCGCCAGGAACAGCCACTGCACGGCGAACCCCGTACCGAAGATCAGGACCGACCAGGTGGCGAAGAGCGGCCTGGTCACGAAGTCCGGCAGCTCGGCCCGCCCGAAGCGCAGGTACGTGTAGACGATCACCAGGTCGGCCACCGCCCACACCACGTCGACCACGCCCTGCGGGGAGAGCCCGACCGAGAACTCGCGGACGGCGTAGGTGCTCTCCCAGGCGAAGTTGAGCGCGAGCGCGGCGACCGGCATCGCGTACGTCCGGTCCCGCAGCCCGACGCGGATCGCCTCCACGTACACGAGTGTCCAGGCGATCCCGCTGACCAGCGTGAGCATCAGATCCACGCGCGCACCCTAGCGAGGGGAGGGGGTGAGCGGAACGGGGCCGGGAGGCCCGGTTCGGCCCGGGGTGTGTCGCACCCCTTGTCTGACGATCCGTCAGCTACGACGATGGCCCCGCACCGATATGACGAATCGGCAGACGAAGGCGAGGCGGGCCCGCCATGGCGCGCGTATTTCCGCAAGGTCGGCTGGTCTACGGGATGCAGCTCCCGATCCAGTCGCAGAGCACCATCTACGCCGAGCCCTGGGAGGCGTCGGCCACCGCCGCCGATCTCGCCGGGATCGCACGGGCCGCCGACCGGGCCGGCTTCGGATACCTGGCCACCTGCGACCACGTGGCCATCCCCCGGCGGCTCGCCGGGCCCATGAGCACCGTCTGGTACGACCCGGTCGCCACCCTGTCCTTCCTCGCCGGCATCACCGAGCGGGCGCGGCTGCTGAGCCACGTCGCGATCCTGGGCCTGCGCCATCCACTGATCAGCGCCAAGCAGTACGCCACCCTCGACCACCTCTCCGGCGGCCGGTTGATCCTCGGGGTGGGTGCCGGGCACGTGCAGGAGGAGTTCGAGATCCTCGGCGTGGACTTCGCGCGCCGCGGGGCCGTCCTCGACGAGACCCTGGACGCGCTACGGGCGGCGCTCGGGCCCGAGGAGTACCCGGAGTTCGAGGGCGAGCTGTTCTCCTTCAAGGACCTCGGCCAGCTGCCCCGACCCGCCCAGGAGCGGATCCCCGTCTGGGTGGGCGGCTCCTCGCCCGCCGCCGTGCGCCGCGCCGCGGTACGGGGCGACGGCTGGCTCCCGCAGGGCGACCCGCGCGACAGGCTTCCGGGGCAGATCGCCCGGATCGAGGAACTCCGCGAGGCGGCGGGGGTCACCGACCCCATCGAGTTCGGCGCGATCACCGAGGCGCTGTACATCGGCGAGCCCGACTGGGACACCGGCCGTCGCACCCTCACCGGCAAGGCGGAGGCGCTCGCCGAGTCCCTGCGGGAGTACAAGGCGCTCGGCGTGGACCAGATCCAGGTGCGCTTCCGTAGCCGCGACCGCGCCGAACTCGTCGACCAGATCACCGCTTTCGGGGCCGAGGTGGCCCCCCTCCTCAACGACTAGGGGCTGACGGATCATGGGCAAGCTGGACGGGCGCGTCGTCATCATCACCGGCGCGGCGCGCGGGCAGGGGGAGCAGGAGGCCCGGCTCTTCGCCGCCGAGGGCGCGCGGGTGCTCCTCGGCGACGTGCTGGACGAGCAGGGCGCGGCGGTGGCCAAGGACATCGGCGAGGACCGGGCCCGGTACGTACGGATGGACGTGAGCCGCGAGGAGGACTGGGCGGCCGCCGTCGCCGCCGCGAAGGAGACCTTCGGCCCGATCGACGGCCTGGTCAACAACGCGGGCATCCTGCGCTTCAACGAGCTGACCGCGACCCCGCTGGAGGAGTTCCAGCAGGTGGTCCAGGTCAACCAGGTGGGCGCCTTCCTCGGCATCAAGGCGGTGGCCCCCGAGATCGCGGCGGCCGGCGGCGGCACCATCGTCAACACCTCCTCGTACACGGGCCTGACGGGCATGGCGTACGTGGGCACGTACGCCGCGACCAAGGCGGCGATCCTCGGCCTGACCCGGGTGGCCGCGCTGGAGCTGGCGGCCAAGAACATCCGGGTCAACGCCATGTGCCCGGGGGCCGTGGACACCCCGATGGCCAACCCGGGGCTGCTGGACCCGGCGAACATGACCGACGAGGCCAAGGACGCGATGGCCGAGCTCTACAAGCGGGTGGTCCCGATGGGGCGGGTGGGGCAGCCGGAGGAGATCGCGAAGCTGGCGCTCTTCCTGACGGCCGACGACTCCTCGTACATCACCGGCCAGCCGTTCGTGATCGACGGCGGCTGGATGGCGGGCGTCAGCATTCTCTGATGGGGCGTCAGGTATTGACGCTCGCACCCTCGCGGTGGAACAGTCGAGACATCAAATCTGACGGAACGTCAGAAACCAAAGGACGGTGAACCCCCTTGGAATTCGGGCTCTTTGTGCAGGGATACGTGCCTGAGGCGCGGTCCAAGGTCGACCCCGAGGCAGAGCACAAGGCGCTGATCGAGGAGACCGAGTACGTCATACAGGCGGACAAGTCCGGCTTCAAGTACGCCTGGGCCTCCGAGCACCACTTCCTGGAGGAGTACTCGCACCTGTCGGCGAACGAGGTGTTCCTCGGGTACCTCGCCCACGCCACCGAGCGCATCCACCTCGGATCCGGCATCTTCAACCCGCTCGCCCCGGTGAACCACCCGGTCAAGGTGGCCGAGAAGGTCGCCATGCTCGACCACCTCTCCAAGGGCCGCTTCGAGTTCGGCACCGGCCGCGGCGCCGGCAGCCACGAGATCCTCGGCTTCCTGCCGGGCATCGAGGACATGAACGGCACCAAGGAGATCTGGGAGGAGACCATCGCGGAATTCCCCAAGATGTTCCTCCAGGAGGAGTACGAGGGGTTCCAGGGCAAGCACTGGTCGCTCCCGCCGCGCAAGGTCTTCCCCAAGCCGTACGGCAAGGCCCACCCGGCCATGTGGTACGCCGCCGGCTCCCCGTCCTCCTACGCGATGGCGGCGAAGAAGGGCCTCGGCGTGCTGGGCTTCAGCGTGCAGAAGGTCTCCGACATGGAGTGGGTCCTCGACCAGTACAAGACGGCCATCCGGGAGGCGAAGGCCATCGGCGCCTTCGTCAACGACAACGTCATGGTCACCTCGACCGCGATCTGCGCCGAGACCCACGACAAGGCCGTCGAGATCGCCGTCAACGCCAACATGAACCGCTTCCAGTCGCTGGTCTTCCGCTACCACGACACCTTCCCGCGGCCCGAGGCGATCCCGCAGTGGCCCGAGACCCTGCCGGAGTACAACGCGGAGATCATCGAGCTCCTGATCGCCGAGGAACTCCTGATCTGCGGCGACCCGTCGGAGGTCCGCGCCCAGTGCAAGCGCTGGGAGCAGGCCGGCGCCGACCAGCTGTCCTTCGGCCTGCCGACCGGCGTCTCGCCCGAGGACACCATGACGACGATCAAGCTGATCGGCGAACACGTCATCCCGCACATCGACACGGACCCGATCCACCGAACGACCCGCTTCCGCCAGGCCGTCTGACCCGGCGGGGATACGGGGACGGCGTCTTCCCGGACCGCCGTCCCGCACCGGCCCCGGCCGGGCGGCCACCGGCCGGGGCACGCGGGGGCTCCGCCCCCGCAGCCCCGCGCCTCAAACGCCGGCGAGGCTGGGAATTTCAGCCCCGCCGGCGTTTGAGGCGCGGGGTGTGGGGCGGAGCCCCACGAGACGGGCCGCAACGCGAACTCCGGCAGAAGGGACGTCATGCTCGACCACCTGATCAAGGGCGCGACCGTCGTGGACGGCACCGGCGCCCCCGCCCGCGTCGCAGACGTGGGGATACGCGACGGCCGGATCGCGGCGATAGCCGCACCCGGCACCGTCACCGAAGAGGCCCGCACCACCGAGGACGCCACCGGGCTGGTCCTCACCCCCGGCTTCATCGACCCGCACACGCACTACGACGCCCAGCTCTTCTGGGACCCCTACGCCACGCCCTCCATGAACCACGGCGTCACCACCGTCGCCGGCGGCAACTGCGGCTTCACCCTGGCCCCGCTCAACCCCGCCCGCCCCGAGGACGCCGACTACACCCGCCGCATGATGAGCAAGGTCGAGGGCATGGCCCTCAAGGCCCTGGAGGAGGGCGTCGACTGGACCTGGTCCACCTTCGGCGAGTACCTCGACGCCTTGGAGGGCCGGATCGCCGTCAACGCCGGGTTCATGGTCGGCCACTGCGCCCTGCGCCGGCACGTGATGGGCGAGGACGCCGTCGGCGGCCAGCCCACCCCCGAGCAGATGCGGCAGATGCTCGACCTCTTCCACGACGCCATGAACGCCGGCGCCTGGGGACTGTCCACCACCCAGTCCTCCACCCACTCCGACGGTTCCGGCGCCCCCGTGGCCTCCCGCCACGCCCGCCCCGCCGAACTGCTCGCCCTGTCCGAGGCCGTCGCCGAACACGAGGGCACCCAGTTGGAGGCGATCGTCGCCGGCTGCCTCGACCAGTTCTCGGACGACGAGATCGACCTCTTCGTGGAGATGAGCGCCGCCGCCGGCCGGCCCCTCAACTGGAACGTCCTCACCATCGACGCCTCCGTCCCCGAACGCGTCCCGCGCCAGCTCATCCCGAGCGAGCGCGCCCGCAAGGCCGGCGGCCGGATCGTCGCGCTGACCATGCCGATCCTCACCCCCATGAACATGTCGCTCGGGACCTTCTGCGCGCTCAACCTCATCCCCGGCTGGGGCGAGATCCTCGGCCTGCCCGTCCCCGAGCGGATCGCGAAGCTCCGCGACGCCGACGTACGCGCCGAGATGCTGCGCCGCGCCGACAGCAAGGAGGCCGGAGTCTTCCGGCGCCTCGCCCACTTCGGCCGGTACGTCATAGGCGACACGTACAGCAAGGAGAACGAGGGCCTCTCCGGCCGGGTCGTGAACGACATCGCCGCCGAACGCGGCCAGGACCCCTTCCACTGTCTGGTGGAGATCTGCGCCAACGACGACCTGCGCACGATCCTCTGGCCGATGCCCACCGACAACGACCCGGCGAGCTGGGCCCTGCGCCAGGAGACCTGGCAGCACGAGGACGTCATGCTCGGCGGCTCCGACGCCGGCGCGCACCTGGACCGGATGTGCGGAGCCCCGTACACGACCCGCTTCCTCGGCGACTGCCTGCGCGGACGCAAGCTCGTCCCGCTGGAGCAGGCCGTACGCATGCTCACCGACGACCCGGCCCAGTTGTTCGGGCTGCGCGAGCGCGGCCGCCTCGCCGAGGGCTTCCACGCCGACCTGGTCCTCTTCGACCCGGAGCGGATCGAGGCCGGTCCCGCGACCCTGGTCCACGACCTGCCCGGGGACAGCCCGCGGCTGGACGCGCGGGCCATCGGCATCGTCTCGGTACGGGTCAACGGCGTGGAGACCATCCGCGACGACCAGGTGACGGGGGCCGTGCCGGGCATCGTGCTCCGGTCCGGCCGGGACACGAGGACGGTGAGCACCCGTTGAACGCACAACCCCTGTACATCGGCGGCGAGTGGGTGGAGCCGGCCGGCGGCCACTACGACGTGGTGAACCCGGCCGACGAGTCGGTGGTCGGGCTCGCCCCCGAGGCCTCGCGCGAACAGGTCGCGGACGCGGCCCGCGCCGCGGCCGAGGCCTTCGAGAGCTGGTCGCGCACGGCGCCGGAGACCCGGGCGGCGATCCTCGACCGGGCCGCGGACATCATGCAGCGCGAGTTCGAGCCGTGGACGGCCCTGGCCCAGGCGGAGACGGGCGCCCCGACCGGGATCGCGCGCGGGATGCAGGTCGGCGTGGGCGTGGCCCGCTTCCGCCGGTACGCCAAGGGGGCGCTGGAGCCGGTCGAGAAGGGCCTGCCGCCGCAGGTCACCGAGGCCGGTCCGATGGGGAGGGCGAGCATCCTGGGCGCGCTGGAGGTCCGCCAGCCGGTCGGCGTGGTCACCTGCATCACCTCCTACAACAACCCGTGGGCGAACCCGGCGGGCAAGGTCGCACCCGCCCTGGCCATGGGCAACACGGTCGTCGTCAAGCCGGCCCCGCAGGACCCGCTGTCCGTCTTCCGGATGGCGCAGGCGCTGCACGAGGCCGGCGTTCCGGCGGGCGTCGTCAACGTGGTCGGCGGGCAGTCGGTGGAGGTCGGCGAGGCAGCCGTGGACTCCCCGTACGTCGACATGGTGTCCTTCACCGGCTCCACCGGCGTCGGCCAACGCATCGCGGAGGTCTGCGGCCGCACGATGAAGCGGCAGCTGATGGAACTCGGCGGCAAGGGCGCGGCCGTCGTCATGGACGACGCCGACCTGGACGCGGCGGTGATGGGCATCGGCACCACCTTCTCCTTCTACTCCGGCCAGATCTGCACCGCTCCCACCCGGGTGATCGTCCACCGGTCGGTCTACGAGCAGCTCGTCGAGAAGCTCACCGGCTACCTGGCCTTCATGAAGGTCGGCGACCCCGCCGAGCGGGGCACGGTCGTCGGCCCGGTGATCTCGGCGGCGCACCGCGACCGCGTGGAGTCGTACATCGAGCTGGGGAAGAAGGAGGGCGCGCGGATCGCGTACGGCGGCGAGCGCCCCGTGGTCGGCGACGGCCGGGGCTTCTACGTCGCCCCGACCCTGCTCGTGGACTGCACCAACGACATGCGGGTGGTCCGTGAGGAGATCTTCGGCCCGGTCGTCGTGGTCGTCCCCTTCGACGGCGACGAGGACGAAGCGGTCCGGCTGGCCAACGACAGCGACTTCGGCCTGCTCAGCTACGTGTGGTCCGGGGACTCGGCGCGCGCCTTCCGCATCGCGCGGCGGCTGCGCGCGGGCGGGGTCGGCGTGAACACCATCGGCCGCAACATGGAGGCCCCGTTCGGCGGCTTCAAGCGCAGCGGGGTGGGCCGCGACGTCGGCTCGTACGCCCTGCACGCCTACAGCGAGGTCCAGTCGATCGTCTGGCCGGGCTGAGACGGCGGCGCCGGGTCCGGCCGGGGGCGGGTGGCCCCCGGCCGGACCGGGTCATGCCCGCGGGGCGGGCGGGGGTGGGCGGTGGCCGAGCGCCTCGGCCAGTGCGGCGTTGCCTCCGCGATAGGTGGCGAAGGTCTTCGGGTCCTGCGTCTCCAGCCGTCGCAGGGCGGCGTCCGCCCGTGCCCGGGGCGGGACGTCCTCGTCGGGCAGCCGCCACTCGAAGTACAGCGATCCGCCGGTGCCGGGAGGCGGCGCGGACGGCGTGTACCTGAGCCGCACCACCGTCGTGTCCGTATCGCTCCGGTCGGTTCCGATCCAGCCGGGCGTCATGTCCCAGCGGGTCGTCAGTTCGGGCCGGTCGCGCAGGCCGGCCGCGATCAGGCGGGCGGTGCTGCGCGCGGGCCGGCACCAGGAGTGGTCCTGTTCGGTGCGGGCGAGCTCGGCGTCGTAGGCGGCGGCGTCGAAGCGGTACGCGGGCGGGGGCGGGCCGATCGCGCCGCGCCAGCCGTCCCACACCACCTCGTCGCCGTCCCGCCGGATCGTCACGTACAGCGCGCCGCAGCAGCCTTCGGTGCAGTAGGCCTCGCAGAGCTGTACCTCGCGCGGCTCCGCCGTGGCACGGAGCCGGCCGCTGTCGATCAGGTACTCGGGCGGGTGGCCCCGGCCCCTGCCGAACAGCGCGGGGACCAGCGGGATCCCGTCGATCAGGATCCGGGTCTCGATGCCGTCGTCGTCCTCGGGACCGTGGACGACGACCAGCTCCCACCGAGGCGGGTCCCCGGCCTGCTCCGTGCGGGCGAAGGGGAGGTGCCGGTTGCGCCGGAACCAGTCCGCCCGCCGGTCCGCGGGTACGGGCTCCGGCGCGGCCGCGGGCAGTAGCCGGTCCAGGGCGTCGAGCAGGGCCCGGCGCCGTCCGGGCCGCCAGTTGAGGAGGACGGCGGGGCCGCTGTGCAGGTCGAGGGCGACCGACAGCAGCAGCGAACGGTGCTCCGGGGTCGGGGGCAGCCGGTCGGCGTGCCGGACCAGGGCCTCGTACACGGATCGGGCGGGCCGGTAGTCGAGGACGTCGGCGCGGCTGTCCGACCGGTCGGCCATCCGGTGCAGCAGCCGGCCGGTCAGCGCGAGCAGCTCGGCGTCCTGCGGGCGGGCCCGCAGCAGCCCGCGCAGGTCGGCGGCCTCGGCGATGCGGCGGGCGAGCCACATGGCCTGCGGCTCGTCCGGCAGGGAGAGCAGCGCCGACCGGACGGCCTCCGTGTCGCCGGAGGTGATCGCCTCGGTCAGCGGGGTCAGCCGCTCGGAGCGGTCGCGGACGCGGATCACCAGCAGGGCGGCGGCCTGCCGGTCGAGCGGGTCGAGTGCGGCGATCGCGGAGTCCGCCAGCCCGCGGAGCATGCCGAGGGCCTTGAGCCAGGGCACGTCCTCGGGCTCGCCGAGGCGGATCAGCAGGGCCATGCCGACCCCGACGGCCGCCGCGTCCGTACCGGTGCGGATCAGCTGCCGGGCGGTGCGCCGGGCGGCGTCCTCGTCGGCGAGCGCCAGCCGTGCGGTGTGGGCGCGCAGGGATCGGTGGGTCAGGGCCAGTTCGGCGACCCGCCGGTGGACGGCCTCCGCGGCGCGTACCGGGTCGGGGTCGGCGAGCGGGGGCGTGAGGGCGTCGGTGACTTCGGCCCCCGCCTGTTGCCAGGTCCGGTCCTTGCGGCCGGGCCCCGGAGGCGGTGGCCCGTCGGGCAGCGGAAAGCCCTTGTGGGGGACCGTGCCGTCCGGCTCGATGCCGTGCCGGAAGAGGGCGTAGTCGTACAGGGACGTCGTCCGGGGGGCGAGCGGCTCGCGCTCGTCGCGGACGCTCATCGGGCGGTGTGGGACTCGATTCCGTAGGTCATGCCGAGAGGTTGTCAGGCGGGGTCAGGACGCGTCCAGCGAAAAAGAGGCCTCGCCGCGGACCCGGCCGTTGATCTGGAGCTGCACCAGGTGCTCGCCCGAGTGGTAGCGGCGGGTGGTGATGGGCTTGAAGGAGTGCCGCTTGGTACCGCCGAGGGTCTCGCCGGGGGCGAGGGCGCGCGTGACGAGTTTGAACACCTTGGGGGTGCGGGTGCCGTTGGCCTTCGCGTGGTGGACGACGTAGTCGATGACCAGCTGCGCCGGGAGCGGGCCGGTGTTGGTGACCGTCCAGTCGAAGACGAGGTACTCGCCGACGGCGACCCGGGGCTCGGCGACGACCGGGCCGCTCACGGCCACGGCCACGTCGGGGGAGTGGCCGAGCAGGGTCAGCGCCTCGGGCCGGCCGGCCTTGATCAGGGTCCGCAGTCCGTGGCGTACGACCCGGTCGGTCGTGGCCTCGGGCTCGGCCAGCCAGCGGGCCGCCGTCTCGACCGCGAGGGCGGGATGGTCGCGGCTGATGTCGTTGAGGTGGTTGGAGACGGAGCGGCGCACGTACTCGGACCCGTCGCGGTACAGGGCGTCCAGCACGGGCACGGCCGGGCGCGGGTCGGCGATGAAGGCGGGCAGCTGCGGAGCCCACGGCAGCCGGGGCCGGGTGCCCTCGCTGGCGAGGCGGCGTACGTGCGGGTCCGGGTCGTCCGTCCACTTCTGTACGACGGCCAGGGCGCGGTCCGGGTCGGCGCGCAGGAAGGGCCGTACGGCGGACTCGGCGGTGAGCCGGGAGGTGAGGTCGTGCAGCAGGTCCAGCCCGGGCTCGAAGACCTCCAGGCCGCGGACGGCGACGGCCTCGCCGACGGGGAAGGTCATCCAGCCCTCGAAGCCGGGCCGGTCGAGGGCGGTGCGCACGACGGCCTCGAAGGCGGGCCACGTGTCGGGGAGGTCGTCGAGCACGGCGTCGCGGACGGCGGTGACGCGGCCGCTGAAGGTCAGCCCGTCGAGGGTGGCGGCGCGGGCGCGCAGGGCCGGTGAGGACCGGCGGCCGCCCGCGTCGGCGAGCAGTCGGGCCAGGGTGGTGACGGTATCCGCGCTGAGGAGTTCATCGGCCGTGGGCATGGGGTCAGTCTCGCCGATGGCGTCCCGGTCCGGAGAAGGTTCCGGGACGCCGTTCCTCTCGCTCGATCCTGATCCGGTCCGTGGGCCGACCCTCGTACCCGGCTCAGTCCACGTAGTAGTCGGTGAGGACGCAGCCCTTCACCAGGGCCGGCTCCTTGCGGTAGCCGCTCGGCGGCTTGAAGTCGGGGTGGCAGTTGAGCATGAGCAGGCCGGCCTGCGGCTGCAGCAGGGCGCTCATGGCGTCCGAGCTCTCGGATCCCATGGCGAAGTCCTGGCCGACGGCGATGCCCTGGTTGGGGTTGCCGCCGCCGTCCCCGGCGTCCGTCTCCGCCTTGAAGGCGGTCTGGAAGGCCTTCGCGTCCTTGATCATGTAGATGCTGGTGCGGCCTCGGCTGCCGCAGGTGCCGCGCTCGATGACGGTGCCGGCCTGGAGGAGCTTCTCGTCCGGGCCCGTGCTCGGGTGGCTGCCCGCGGGGACGGTCTTGATCGGGTCGCACGGGGTGAAGCCGTTGACGAAGCGGGCGGCCGCGGCCATGGTCGCCGCCTCGGGGAGCTTCTGGAAGGCCGTGCCGTCCTTGGGCGCGTTCCCGTTGACCCCGCCGTTCTTGGTGGGGTTCTCCAGGGTGCCCTCGTCGGGTCCGCCGTCGGTGGCGGCGCCGGTGCCGCCGTCCGCGCCGGGGCCGCCGATGACCGACGACGCGCTGCCGCCGCTCCCGTCGCGTGTCTTCGTCCCCCGTGTAAATGACCTTGAACGGCGGCGACTCCAGGGCGATGGTCATGTCCGCGGCAAACCCGTCCAGGGCCCCTGTTACCACTGGTCACCGCAAAGTCACGACGGAAACTTTGAAAACGCGCAAAACGGACATGGCTGCGGTTTCCGCATGCCGAAAGAGTCTCGGTCGAGCCTCTCGAAGCGTGGGCGCGCGCGAAGGTGAACCTTGCATTAAGTGCTTGTGAACTGTCTCGATCTCAAGATTCGAAGGCATTCGGGGGTGCCGACTTCCGGACTTCGATCGTCCAGATGTGGAAAACGCAGCATCTAACGTCCTGACTCATGACTCAGCTGGACGTTCGGCCTCGGGCCGGAGACACGGTAAGCGGCGTCGCCGACGGCGACGTTCGCGGCAAGGGCCTCGGCAAGGGCTCCGTCGGACTGGTCGGAAGCGCCGTCATCGGCATCTCCACCGTCGCCCCCGTCTACTGCCTGACCTCGACCCTCGGCTCCACCGCCGGTGAGGTCGGCATGCAGATGCCCGCGATCTTCCTCGCCGGTTTCCTCCCGATGCTCCTGGTCGCCTTCGCCTACCGCGAGCTCAACAAGGCCATGCCGGACTGCGGCACCTCCTTCACCTGGACCGTCAAGGCCTTCGGTCCGCGGATCGGCTGGATGTGCGGCTGGGGCCTGGTGATCGCCACGATCATCGTGCTCTCCAACCTCGCGGGCGTCGCCACCTCGTATTTCTGGCTGCTGGCCGGCGAGGTCACGAACAACGCGTCGATCGCCGCCCTGGACGACAACAAGCTCGTCCACATCGCCACCTGCCTCACCCTGATCGCCGTCGCGACCGCCATCAGCTACCGCGGCATGACCGCCACCAAGGGCGTCCAGTACGCCCTCGTCGGCCTCCAGCTCGTCGTGCTCGCGATCTTCGTCGCCATGGCCTTCCAGAAGGCCTCCGCCGGCACCTTCGACACCGGCCTGGACTTCTCCTGGTCCTGGATGAACCCCTTCGCGGTCGAGTCCATGGCGGCCTTCACCGCCGGACTCTCGCTCTCGATCTTCATGTACTGGGGCTGGGACGCGTGCCTGGCCACCAACGAGGAGACCACCGGCTCGACCAAGACCCCCGGCCGCGCCTCGCTCATCGCGATGGTCGTCCTGGTCGGCTCGTACCTGGCCACCGGCATCGCCGCCCAGATGGCCGTCGGCTCCGGCGGAGAGGGCCTCGGCCTCGCCAACGAGGAGACCTCCGGCAACGTCTTCGCCGCCCTCGCCGGCCCCGTCATGGGCCCGGTCCTCGGCATCCTGCTCTTCGTCGCCGTCCTGGCCTCCGCCGCGGCCTCCCTGCAGACCACCTTCATCCCGGTCGCCCGCACGGTCCTGGCCATGTCCACGTACGAGGCCCTGCCGGCCTCCTACGCCAAGGTCCACCCGCGCTTCAAGACCCCGGGCCGTGCCACCGTCATGGCGGGCGTCGCGACCGGCGCCTTCTACACGGTCATGACCCTGGTCAGCGAGAACGTCCTCACCGACACGATCTTCGCGCTCGGCCTGATGATCTGCTTCTACTACTCGCTCACGGCCTTCGCCTGCGTCTGGTACTTCCGCGGCGAGCTGCGCCGCTCCGCCCGCGACCTGTTCTTCAAGGGCGTCTTCCCGATCCTGGGCGGCGTGCTGCTGGCCGCGGTCTTCTTCAAGACCCTGTACGACGCCTGGGACCCGGCCTACGGCTCCGGTTCCACGCTCCCCGGCCTCGACGTCGGCAACGTCTTCGTCATCGGCGTCGGCCTGCTGGCCCTCGGCCTGGTGATCATGTTCGTCACCGAGCGCCGCAGCCCGGCCTTCTTCCGCGGCGAGGTCCTGACGAAGTCCACCCCGTCCCTGGTGGTCGAGGACTGACCGTCCCCGCGCCACCGCGCTCCCCCCCCCGCTGAGTCATGCCCGAGGCCCCGGATCGATTCCCCCGATCCGGGGCCGCGGGCGTTGCGGGGCCACTTCCCGGGGCCTCGGGCGGTGACCCGGGGTATGGCGGGGTCGTTGGGCCGGGCATGAACGCCATGAAGCGCACCCTCTCCGCCCTGGTCGTCTCCGGTGGTGCCGCCCTCGCACTGATCCCCGTCGCCGCGCACGCCGACGAGCCCGCCGGGCAGGCGCCCCCCGTCGTCGGCCGCGTCGTCGACATCGTCGACCACCCGACCCAGGCCGTACAGGACACCAAGACCGCGGTGGGCGTGACCGCCCAGGCCGCCGGGTCCGCCACCCAGGCCACCGACTCCTCCCTCAAGGGCACGGGTTCGGCCCTGACCGCCGGGCTCCCGGACGCCCCCAAGGTCGAGTGACCCGAGTCGCCGAGGCTCCGCCCGGCTCCCCTCCCCGCAGGAGCCGGGGCGGAGGCCGGGTTCTCGGGCGTCGGTGCTCGTTGAGCAGGACATGATCCTCTGGCTGCTCAACCACCTCAGCACCCTCGTCATCGCCGTCCTCCTGGTCGGCGGCCTCACCGGCCTCGCCGCTGTCGGCAGCCTGGCCGCCCGCCGCCGCTTCCCGCACCTGGCCCAGGGCGACCACAACGAGATGGTCGGGGTCGCGCTCGGCATGTTCGGCGCGATCTACGGCATCATCCTCGCGTTCGTCGTCGTCACCCTGTGGACGCAGCTGGAGAACACCCAGAACATCGTCGCGAGCGAGGCCACCGACCTGGCCCTCGTCGTCCGCAGCGCCGACGCCTTCCCCCCGGCCGACCGCGCCCGGATCCAGCAGGCGGTCGGGGCGTACACGCACGCCGTCGTCGAGGTGCAGTGGCCGCTGATGCGCGACGGGCGGCCGAGCTACGAGGCGACCGCCCCGCAGACGCACGCCCTCTACCAGGCGCTCCAGGCCTACGAACCGCAGGGCCCCCGCGCCGAGACCTTCTACGCCGAGGCGGTCACCCGCCTCAACGACGTCGCCGCCCAGCGCCGGGCCCGCGTCAGCATGGCCGAGACCTCGCTGCCGATCCTGCTCCAGGTGCTGGTGTACGGGGGCGCGTTCGTGATCGTCCCGCTCACCTTCCTGTTCGGGCTGCGCAGCCTGAAGATGCAGCTGCTCTTCGTATCGGCGGTGGCCGGGCTGATCGGCTTCAGCCTGCTGCTGGTGGTGGCCCTGGACCGGCCCTTCGCGGGGGACCTGAGCGTGACCCCGGCGCCGTACAAGGAGGCGGCTCTGGCGCAGTTCTGGGCCGCCGGCTGAGCGGGCCGCGCACTGTCAAGTCCCGAACTCCAGCGACGTGACGCGATCCGCTCCCTCGGGCTGACTGGAGACACGGGCGCACCACTCGGCGCCCGCCTCCGCTTCCCGAGGAGCCCTCCCATGGCCGTCACCCGCACGCGAACCCGCACGCACACGCAGGCGCGCAGCCGTCGTCTCGGCCGGCTCGTGGTCGTGGCCGCCCTGGCCGCGGCCGCCCTCGCGGCCGCGGTCGCCGGCCTGGTCCACGTGGCCCGCGCCGCCCCCGCGACGCCGCGCACCCCGCCCTCCTCGACCGCCCCGGTGTCCCACGACGACGGCTCCGGGCGCCGGCTGTGGTCGGTGTTCAAGCACCTCTGGACGAGCGTCGGCATGGCCGAGGAAGCCCCGCACGTGGGCCGTGCGGATCCGCCACCGGACGTCCGCGCGGCGGCCCGGAACGCCGACGGGCGGCGTACCCCGACCGTCGTGTCGGTGTACGCCGCCCAGGGGCGGGACGGTTATGCGGGAGGAGGCCCGCGGGCTCATACCGCTTACTTCGGGTCGCGGTTGAACGAGGCCGCCGACCAGCGGTAGCCGAGCGCCGCCAGAGCGATGGACCAGGCGACCGCGAGCCATCCGTTGTAGCCGATCTCGGTACCGAGGAGCAGACCGCGCAGGGTCTCGATGGCCGGCGTGAACGGCTGGTACTGGGCGATCGGCTGGAACCAGCCCGGCATCGCCTCGACCGGGGTGAACGCGCTGGAGATGAGCGGCAGCAGGATCAGCGGCATCGCGCTGTTGCTCGCGGCCTCGGCGTTCGGGCTGGCCATGCCCATCCCGACGGCGATCCAGGTGAGCGCCAGGGCGAAGAGCGCGATCAGTGCGAACGCGGCCAGCCATTCCAGGGCCGTGGCGTCCGTGGAGCGGAAGCCGATGGCGACGGCGACGGCGCCGACGAGGACCACGCTGGCGAGTGACTGCAGGACGCTGCCGACGACATGCCCGACGAGCACGGACCCGCGGTGGATCGCCATGGTGCGGAAGCGGGCGATGATGCCCTCGGACATGTCGGTGGAGACGGACACCGCGGCGCCGATGACGGTGCTGCCGATGGTCATCAGCAGGATGCCCGGGACGACGTAGGCGATGTAGTCGGAGCGGTCGGCGCCGCCGCCGGCCATACCGGCGCTCATCACGTCGCCGAAGATGTAGACGAAGAGCAGCAGCAGCATCACCGGGGTGAGCAGCAGGTTCAGCGTCAGTGACGGGTAGCGCCGGGCGTGCAGGAGGTTGCGGCGCAGCATCGTGGAGCTGTCGCGCACGGCGAGGGAGAGGGAGCTCATCGGACGTTCTCCTCGGTCTGGTCGGTGACGGTGGTGGACGGGCCGGTGAGGGCGAAGAACACGTCGTCGAGGTCGGGGGTGTGCACGGTCAGTTCGTCGGCCTCGATGCCGGCGGCCTCCAACCGGTCGAGCACCGTGCGCAGTTCGCGCTGGCTGCCGTCGCTGGGGATCTGCAGGGCCAGTGCTTCGTCGTCCCGGGTGACCTCGTGCAGGGCGAGGGCCGCGGACCGGTAGGCGGCCGGGTCGGTGAAGCGGAGCCGGACGTGTCCGCCGGGGATCAGCCGCTTCAGTTCCTCGGCGGTGCCCTCGGCGGCGATCCTGCCGTCGTTGAGGACGGCGATCCGGTCGGCGAGCTGGTCGGCCTCCTCCAGGTACTGGGTGGTGAGGAAGACGGTGACGCCGCCCGTGACGAGTTCGCGGATGATCTGCCACATGTTGTGGCGGCTGCGCGGGTCCAGGCCCGTCGTGGGCTCGTCGAGGAAGATCACCCGCGGGTCGCCGACCAGCGTCATCGCGATGTCGAGGCGGCGCTTCATGCCGCCGGAGTAGCTCGCGGCGGGCTTCTTGGCGGCCTCGACCAGGTCGAAGCGTTCCAGCAGTTCGCCGGCGACCCGCCGTCCCTCGCGGCGGGAGAGGTGGTGCAGGTCGGCCATCAGGAGCATGTTCTCCTCGCCGGTGATCAGGCCGTCGACGGCGGAGAACTGGCCGGTGACGCCGATCGAGGCGCGTACGGCCTGCGGGTCGGCGACCAGGTCGTGCCCGTTGACGTGGATGGCTCCGGTGCCCGGATCCGCGCCGAGGAGGGTGGAGAGGATCTTGACGGCGGTGGTCTTCCCGGCGCCGTTCGGGCCGAGCAGGGAGAAGACCGTGCCGGCGGGGACCGCCAGGTCGATCCCGTCGAGAACGAGCTTGTCGCCGTAGGACTTTCGCAGCCCGTTCGCCGCGATGGCCAGGTTGCTCATGAGGAGTGCTCCTTCGAGGGCGGTGACTGCGGTCAGTTGCTGCGGGCGGTGATGTCGCCGTAGGAGGTGGTGGCGCGGATGTTCAGTCCGGCGGCGGCGCCGTCGGTGTTGGTGAGGGCGTTGTGGACGCGGCCGTAGGCGGTGCCGGCGTCGAGGGTGGCGGAGACCCCGCGGGCGGTGCCGATGGTGATGTCGCCCGCCTGGGTGGTGAGTTCGACGGTGCCGCGCTGGGCCTCGGTGATGTGGAGGTCGCCCTTCTGGGTGGTGATCTGCGCGGCGCCGCCCAGGCGTCCGACGGTGACGTCGCCGGCCATCAGGGTGAGGTGGGCGCTCGCGGTCTCGTCGAGCTTGACCGTGCCCTGGGCGCTCTCGAAGGTGACGTCGCCGAGGCGCCCGACGCCGCGGAACTCGGCGGCCGCGGTCTTCGCCTCGACGTGGGAGCCGGCGGGCAGTTGGACGGTGATCTCGACGGATCCCGGGTGGTTGCCGAGGACCCGATTCTTCGCGGGTGCGGCCGCGATCCGCAGCACGCCGTTGCTGTACTCGGCGCTGGTCTGCTCGGCGGCCTTCACGTCGCGGCTCTTGGAGGCGTCGGCGGGGAGGATCTCGACGGTGGTGTCGGCCCGGTCGGCGGCGATGAACCGGATGAGCCCGGCGGGGACGTCCAGGACGACGGCGATCGGGGCGGCGGTGGCGAAGTTCTGCATGGTGCTTCTCCTTCATCAGCGGCTGCGCTCCGTGCGCCCCGCGGTTTCTGATGAACGAAAAGCTACGTTGCGTTCGAAGAACTGGCAACAGACTCGTTGCGTTAAATCCGCATCACTGCAGGTCAAATGTAGGATTTCATTGCAATGGTTTCGGGCTTAACGCAACGCGCTCGGCATGGTTCGTTGCAATGGAATGAGAGTGAACGCTATAGTGGGACACAGCACGCACCACGAAGGAGACCGCGATGCCGGGAGGCAGGCTCAATCAGCAGGAACGCCAGCAGATCGCGCTGGGACTGGCGGACGACCTCCCCTACGCGGAGATCGCCCGGCGTCTCGACCGTCCCACCTCGACGATCTCGCGCGAGGTGATGCGCAACGGCGGACCCAACGCCTACCGGGCCGACCTGGCCCACCGCGCCACCGAGCGCCGCGCCCACCGGCGCAGCCAGGCCGCCCCCCGGGGCCCGGAGGCGCCCCCGCAGGCCCATGGACGCGACCCCGAAGCGGTGCGCGCGTTCGAGGACGTGTTCACCGACGTCCTCATCCAGGCCGGCACGCCCAAGATGATGGCCCGGGTGATGGCCTGCCTCTACCTCACGGATACGGGCAGCCTCACCGCGGCCGAACTCGTCCAGCGCCTCGGTGTCAGCCCGGCGTCCATCTCCAAGGCGATCACGTTCCTGGAGGGCCAGGGCCTCGTCCGTAGGGAGCGCGACGAACGCCGCCGCGAGCGCTACTTCGTCGACGACGACGTCTGGTACCAGGCCACCATCGCCAGCGCCCGCGCCAACGCCCAGATCATAGAAACCGCACGTCAGGGCGTCAGCATCCTCGGCCCCGACACCCCGGCGGCCAACCGCCTGGAGAACATCGCCCGCTTCATGGACTTCGTCTCCGAGGGCATCACCCGCGCCGCGGAACAAGCGCGCGCGGTCCTGCACACGAAGCCGGAAACACCTCCGGGCGACCCGCTCTAGACGATGTTCGTGCGGCCCGCCGCCGCCTCGATCACCTCGTCCAGCACCTCGCGGGAGCGGATCAGATCGCCGATCATCCGGTCGATCCGCTCCCGCTCCGTGGCCAGTTCGGCCACCAACGCCGCAGTGGCGCGCACCGACGGGCCGCCGTCCTCGTCCCGCATGCAGGGCAGGATCTGCGCGATCTTCGCGCTGTGCAGACCGGCCGCGTACAACTCCTGGATCCGGATGACCCGGTCGACCGCCCGCTCGGGGAAGTCCCGGTGGCCGCCGGGCGTCCGGTCCGAAGCGAGCAGGCCCTGCTGCTCGTAGTAGCGCAACGAACGCTCACCGACCCCGGTGCGCGCAGCCAGTTCGCCGATCCGCATGCCCCACCCCAGCCCTTGAACCTGACACCGGTGTCAACTTTTACGGTACCGGGCATGACGCAGACACAGCACGGTCCCGCCGCCTCCCGCCTCTTCGAATCCGCCCGCCTCGGAGGCCTGGAACTGCCCAACCGCCTGGTGATGGCCCCGCTGACCCGAAACCGCGCCGGGGTCGACGGGGTCCCCGGCGCACTCATGGCCACCTACTACGCCCAACGCGCCTCGGCCGGGCTGATCATCGCCGAGGCCAGCACCCCGAACGCCGTCGGGCAGACCTACCCGCACATCCCCGGGATCCACACCCCGGCGCAGATCGCCGGCTGGCGCCGCGTCACCGAGGCCGTACGGGCCGCCGGCGGCGGGCCGATGTTCCTCCAACTCCAGCACGGCGGCCGGGTCGGCCACCCCGCGACCTCCGGGCACCTGCCGCTCGCCCCGTCCGCGGTGGCGTTCCCCGAGCCGCTGCACACCCCCGGCGGCCTCCGGGACGGCGTCGTACCGCGCGCGATGACGGCCGAGGACATCCGCACCACGATCGCCGACTTCGCGAGCGCGGCCCGGGGCGCCGTAGAGGCCGGCTTCGCCGGCGTGGAGGTGCACTCCGCCAACGGCCACCTGCTGCACCAGTTCCTCTCCTCCCACACCAACCGCCGTACCGACGAGTGGGGCGGCCCCGTCGACCACCGCGTCCGGTTCACCGTCGAGGTGGTCCGGGCCGTCGCCGAGGCCATCGGCGCGGACCGGGTCGGCGTACGCGTCTCGCCCGGAGTCGACGTCAACGGGATCGAGGAGGGCGACACCGAGGAGATCTACCCGGCGCTGGTCAAGGCCCTGACCGACCTGAAGCCGGCCTACCTGCACCAGGTCCACGCCGACCCCGACCGGCCCGCCTTCGCGCAGATCCGCCGGGACTGGCCCGGCACCCTGATCGCCAACCCGGCCCTCTCCCGTGAGGAGGTCGCCGCCGACGGCGGCAAGCGGCGGGGCGAACGCCTGCTGTCCGAGGGCGCCGACCTCGTGGCACTGGGCCGGGGCTTCCTCGCCAACCCCGACTTCGTCGAACGGCTGCGCACGGACGCACCGCTCAACGAGATCCGCCCGGAGTTCCTGATGTACGTACAGGGTGCGGAGGGCTACACCGACTACCCGGCCCTCGGTGCCTGACCGGATCGGCGCCCCCGCTCGGCGGGGTGCCTCGGGTCCGCGGGCCGGCCCTACGAGGACGCGGCGGCCTGGCCCCAGGTGCGGGAGCAGAGCACCAGCCGGTAACCGTCGGGGTCGGCGACGGTGACGCCCCACTCGTCCCAGTACGGGTTGTGGGCGGCGACGCGGGTCCCGCCGTGGTCGACCAGGCGCCGGACCAAGGCCTCGTCGGGGGCCTCACCGAGATAGACCACGAACAGGTCGTCGACGGTGGGCACGGGCAGGATCGGGTTCGAGGCGTCCCTGGTGAGCTCGAAGTGCCAGGCGCCACCGGCCGGTCCGACCATCAGCAGCGCGTGCTCCCCGGTCATGTTCCCGGCGCTCCGCCACTGCACCTGCAGCCCGAGACCGTCGACGTAGAACCGCTCGGCGGCCGCGAGGTCGAGCGAGGGCCGGGCGACGCGGACATGAGCATGTGAATCGATCATGGTGTCCAGCGTACGAAACCCCCTGCGGGCAGGGGCGGTTCGGCCGACCGGTGCACGGCCGACCCGTCGGCCGGGGCCCCTGTGGGGTGGACCCCCGGCCGACGAGCACCGGACGTCAGGCGCCCAGGTGGGCGGCCTCGGCCCACTCCTTCTCGCCGGTCTTCTCGCAGTTGTCGGCGTACAGGGGGCCGATCTTGGCCGGAATGCCGGCGAAGGAGGAGCAGGTGGAGGCGAAGGCCTTGTGGCCGCCGGAGAAGTAGTCGATGTCGACGCCGTCGTTGGCCAGGGCCGCGCCGGCGCCGCCCATCAGGATGCCGGCAGCCAGGACGGACGCCGTCAGGGCAGAGCGAATACGCATGACACTCTCCTAGGATCTCGTTCGACGCGCCGGACAGACGGCACGCGACCAGCTCAACATCACGGAGAGTTCACTGGAAACGGTGCTTCACCCCAATGGCGGTCACCCTCTGTAGTGCGAGAGGGGCGCGTCCGGGGCGCGTGCCACCGTCAGGGGCGCCAGCGGGGCGCTTCGTCGTCCGGGGTGTCGGGACTGGCGAAGTGGAACGGCACGCCGAGGTGCGCGGCCAGCTCGGTGCCCGCGCGGGTGGCGGCCGCCGCCGAAGGGTGCAGGCCGCCGGTGTCGGCGCCGTCCAGGGCGCGTTCCGCCGCACCCCAGGGGATCGTGGCGAGGCCCTTCTGCCCGACGGGTTCGTCCGTGATGGCCAGCAGGTTCACGAACCAGTCGTGCACGGTGTCCCCGTCCCAGACCGCCTCGATCGCCACCACCCGGCCCGGGATGCCGTGGGCGAGGGTGGCGAGCGAGTCCAGGTCGATGGGGTCGTCGGGGGTGCGGGCCACCCGGTCGCCGAAGTGCAGATAGCGCAGGTGCACCATCTCCTGTGCCTCGCGCAGGCCGATGCCCTGGACGCGGCCCGCGTCCCACACCAGCTTGATCGCCTGCATGAGGCGGTCCTGGAGGACGAATCCGTCGACCTGGGTGCGGATCCCCGCCGGGAGCGCCACCCACCGGTTCTCGATGTCCTGGTCCACGCCGGCCGCCCCTCGGTTCGTCATGGCGTCATGATCGGCGCGGTGGCGTTCCGCGTCGAGGGGATTTCGCCGGCCCGTCAGAGGTACTGGGCGAACTCGTCCAGGGTGCGCAGGACTTCCGGCTTCGCGGCCGAGGGGAGCTGCAGGACGACCTCCTCGATGCCGAGGTCGGCGTAGTGGCTCATCTTGCCGGGGGTGGGCCGGACGGCGTACGGGACCACCTGGAGGGACTTCGGATCGCGTCCGGCGGTCTCCCAGATCCGGCGCAGCACCGGGAGGGACTCGCCGAGACCGCCGCCGCCGATGGGGAGCCAGCCGTCGGCGTGGTCGGCGATCGCGGCGAACAGCTTGGGGCCGGCGGCGCCGCCGATCAGGGTGCGCGGGCCGTGCAGGGGGGCGCCGGGGGCGAGTTCGCGCGGGGCCTGGACCGGCTTCGGGTAGGCGGTGCTGGCCTGGACGGAGCAGTACTGGCCCACGTAGGCGGTGGGCTCGGGGGACCACAGGGCGCGCATCAGTGCCATCCGGTCGCGGACCAGGTCGCGGCGGGTGCGCCACTCGACGCCGTGGTCGGCGGCCTCCTCGACGTTCCAGCCGTAGCCGATGCCGAGGGTGAGACGGCCGTGGGAGAGGTGGTCCAGGGTGGCGACCTGCTTCGCGAGGTCGATCGGGTCGTGCTGGGCGACCAGGGTGATGCCGGTGCCGAGGTGCAGCCGCTCGGTGACGGCGGCGGCCTGGCCGAGGGCGACGAAGGGGTCGAGGGTGCGCCCGTACATCTCGGGGAGTTCGCCGCCCATCGGGGCGGCGGTCTCACGGCTGACCGGGATGTGGGTGTGCTCCGGGAGGTAGAGGCCGGAGAAGCCGCGCTCTTCGAGGCTGTGGGCCAGCCGGACGGGGGAGATGGTGCGGTCGGTGAGGAAGATGGTCGTGGCGATCCGCATGTGTTCTGGCACCTCCGAGACGTGGGACCCGCCACGGTACGGGCTGGGCCCTCGAATGTTGAGGGGGCGTCAGGTGCCGGGGGCGCGGTTCAGCCGCGCGGGTAGCGGGCCAGCCAGCCGGGGGAGGCGGTGGTGGGGCTGTGCAGGCTCGGCCCCTGGGTCATCTCCAGGGCGAAGTCGTCGGCGAGTTCCAGCAGCGCGGCACGGCCTTCGAGTTCGGCGAGCCAGGCGGCCGGGAGGGCCGTCTCGCCGTGCAGGGCACCCAACAGGGCCCCGCACAGCGTGCCGGCGGCGATGGAGTCGCCGCCGTGGTTGACGGCGAGGCGCAGGCCCTGCGGGACGTCCTCGGCGACCAGGGCGCAGTAGACGGCGGTGGCGAGCGCGTCGGCGGCGTCGCATCCGTCCCCCGCCTCGTCGGCGGCGAGGGCCTCGACGGCGTCGGGGCCGGGCGAGCCCTGGGTGACGGCGGCCAGGGCTCGCTGGAGGGCGTCCGTGACGGGCCGGTGGCCGGGGCGGGCACCGAGCAGGCCCAGGGCGCGCTGGACGGCGGCGTCGAGGGAGTCGCCGCGGACCAGGCCGTGGACGATGACGGCGACGGCTCCGGCCGACAGGTGGGCGGTGGGGTGGCCGTGGCTCTGCGCGGCGCATTCCACGGACAGTTGGAGGACGAGGGCGGGCTCCCAGCCGACCAACAGACCGAAGGGGGCCGAGCGGGAGGCGGCGGCCGCGTCGCGGGCGGTGGGGTTCTTCGGCCGGTCCAGGGTGCCGAGGACGTCGTCGGCGAAGCCGGTCAGGCAGGCGCGGTGCGGGGCGCGGCGGGCGTAGAGCCACTCCTCCTGCGCGAGCCAGCCGTTGTCCTTGCGGCGCTCGTCGGGGCCCCAGTCGCGCTGGGTGGCGGCCCACCGCAGGTACGCGCGGTGCAGGTCGGTGGGCGGATGCCAGGCGCCGGTGTCGCGGCGTACGTGGGCCCGTATCAGCCCGTCCACGGTGAAGAGCGTGAGCTGGGTGGCGGCGGTGACCCGGCCGCGGCGTCCGAGGGCGGGGGCCGGACCGGTCAGGCCGTCCGGGCCGTGGGCCTCGCGCAGGGCGGCGAGGGAGAGTCCGGCGGCGGGTGCGCCGAGGGCGTCGCCGAGGGCGGAGCCGACGAGGGTGCCGCGGACCCGGCTGCGGAAGTCCTGCTGCTCGACGCGACCCCACAGGCCGGTGGCGATGCCGCGGCCGAGCGTGCGGTTCGCCCCGGCGGGGGCGGGGGTCGTGCCGCCGGCCTTGCCGGTGCCGGCGGGAGCGGGGGCGTGCAGGGAGAGGGCGGGGGCGCCGGCGGCGGTCGGGTCCTCGTTCGGCCCGGGGGCGGCTTGCGCACCGGCACCGGCACCGGCAGTGGTGGTTGCCGGGCGGGGGCCGCCCGGGACCGGGCCGGGGCCCGTCGTGGAGCCCGTGTCGTTCGTCGCGTTCACTGCGTCCATCCCCGCGTCCATCCCCGGCACCGCGCCCCCCGCCGACCAGTCCACTCGATGCCCGGCGTCCCTACCCGTACCCGCCACGCACGCGAACCCGCACTGTAGTGGACACGAACGGTCGAAACCGGAAGTGGTCGGCCACCGGACCGGTCGGTCAGCGCAGATCGGCCAGAATCCGAACACTTCAGGCCGCCACTTGGGTGGTGGCACGTTTTGCCACTTGCCTTCGAGTCGGTCGTTTTCGGTCACGCCTCGTTCATCGGACGTTCTCCGTGGCCGCCCAGCCTCGGAGCCATGAAGAAGGCTCTCCTCGCCGCGACCGTCGTCGCCTCCGTACTCGCCGCCTCCCTGGTCGCGGCCCCGCTCGCCTCCGCCACCGGCCGGGACCGGCACGACCGGTCCGCCGTCCCGTTCACCGAAGCCACCGTCACCGCCGGTGCCGACGGCTCCTTCACCCTGCGGTGGAAGGCCCGTGGCACCGACCGGGTCGAGATCGAGGCGAACGGCAAGGTCGTCGCGAAGGGCGGCTCCCAGGGCACCGCCGTGGTCAAGGGCCTGCCCGCCGCCGACCGCCAGTGGTTCGACTTCGAGCCCGGCCGCGGCCAGGGCCTGCGCCTGGCCGACCGCCTGATCGAGCTGGACGGCACCGCCAACTTCCGCGACGCCGGCGGCTACCGCACCAGCACCGGCCAGTGGGTCAGGATGGGCGAGATCTACCGCTCGGACGCCCTCGACAAGCTGACCGAGAACGACCTGGCCAAGCTCCGGCGCCTGCGCGTCAGGACGGTCTTCGACCTCCGCACGGAGGACGAGCGCACCAAGGCCGCCGACAAGGTGCCCACGGGCGCCACCTACGTCGTCGCCGACGTCTTCGCGGGCTCCGGCTCCTTCCAAACCATGCCCCGCACCCCCGACGAGGCCGTCAAGGCCATGGTCGACGCGGAGCGGGCGATGGTCTCCGGCGCCGGCGGCAAGAAGGCGTACACCCAGGTCTTCGACGGCATCGACCGCGACCGCGGCCGCTCCGTCCTCTTCCACTGCACCGCCGGCAAGGACCGCACCGGCTGGGCGGGCGCCGCCCTGCTGACCGCCCTCGGCGTGCCCCGCGAGACCGTCGAGGCCGACTACCTGGCCAGCAACGACTACCGCAAGGCCGCCAACGACGCGATCCTCTCCCACCTGCCCGCCCAGCAGGCCGCCGTCTACAAGCCGCTGCTCGACGTGCGCCCCGAGTACCTGAACGCGGGCTACGACGAGGTCGAGGCGACGTACGGCTCCTTCGACCGCTACCTCAAGGACGGGCTCGGCATCGACGCCCACGAGCTCAAGGAGCTGAAGAAGGACCTCCTGGTCGGCTGATCCGGCTCCGCGCCGACGAGGGAAGGGGATCCCGGCCAGGCGGCCGGGATCCCCTTCCGCGGTGCTTCCCTCGCGCTCAGTCCAGTACGGGCAGCAGCTCCGGCAGGTGCCCGTCCGAGGCGCGGGCCGCCTCCTGCCGCTCCCGCGACACCTCCCCGTACAGCGTCGTACGGGCCTTCGCGGGCCGCCCGGCCGCCTCGGCCACCGCGATCAGGTCCTGTACCGACTTGTACGAGCCGTAACTCGACCCGGCCATCCGCGAGATGGTCTCCTCCATCAGCGTCCCGCCCAGGTCGTTCGCCCCGGACCGGAGCATCTCGGCCGCGCCCTCCGCCCCCAGCTTCACCCAACTCGTCTGGATGTTGGGGATGTGCGGGTGCAGCAGGATCCGGGCCATCGCCGTCACCGCGCGGTTGTCGCGGACCGTGGGGCCCGGCCGTGCGATGCCCGCCAGGTACACGGGCGCGTTGGTGTGGATGAAGGGGAGCGTGACGAACTCGGTGAACCCGCCGGTCTGCTGTTGGATGCGCGACAGCGTGCGGAAGTGGCCCAACCAGTGCCGCGGTTGGTCCACGTGCCCGTACATCATCGTGGAGGAGGAGCGGATCCCGAGCTCGTGCGCGGTGGTGACGACATCGATCCAGTCCGCCGTCGGCAGCTTGCCCTTCGTCAGCACCCAGCGGACCTCGTCGTCCAGGATCTCCGCCGCCGTACCCGGGATCGAGTCCAGACCCGCCTCCTTGGCCGCCGTCAGCCAATCCCGTACGGACATCCCCGTGCGGGTCGCCCCGTTGACCACCTCCATCGGCGAGAAGGCGTGCACGTGCATGCCCGGCACCCGCTGCTTCACCGCGCGCGCGATGTCGAAGTAGGCCGTCCCGGGCAGGTCCGGGTGGATGCCGCCCTGCATGCACACCTCGACCGCGCCCACGTCCCAGGCCTGGGCGGCCCGGTCGGCGACCTGGTCGAGGGAGAGGGTGTAGGCGTCGGCGTCCGTGCGGCGCTGCGCGAACGCGCAGAAACGGCAGCCGGTGTAGCAGACGTTGGTGAAGTTGATGTTCCGCGTGACGATGTAGGTGACCTCGTCGCCGACCACCGACCGACGGAGGTCGTCGGCGATGCGGCACAGGGCGTCGAGCGCCGGCCCGTCCGCGTGCAGCAGCGCCAGCGCCTGCGCGTCCGTCAGCTTCGTCGGATCGTCGGCGGCCTGCGCCAGGGCGCCCCGTACGTCGGTGTCGATGCGCTCGGCCACCATCCCGGGCGCGGCCGCCTCCCGCAGCGCCTCCCAGTCCCCGTACACGTCGTCGAAGTCGTCGCGGCGGTCGCCGGTGCGGCCCTCGGTGTCGATGGTGGCGTGCAGGTCGGTGCGCCCGTACGCGGTGAAGCCCTCGTCCGGCTCCTGCCACGGCCGGCCCACGACCACGGCACCCTCGTCGGCCAGCCCGGACTCCGGGTCGGCCAGCGCCCGTACGTGCGGCAGCAGGCGCGGGTCCAGCCAGGGCTCGCCGCGCTGCAGGAACTCCGGGTAGATCGTGAGGCGTTCGCGCAGCTCGAAGCCGGCGGCGGCGGTCCGCTCGGCCAGCTCCTCGATGTGCGGCCAGGGACGCTCCGGGTTGACGTGGTCCGGGGTCAGCGGGGAGACCCCGCCCCAGTCGTCGATGCCGGCGCCGATGAGCAGCGCGTACTCGGCGTCCACCAGATTCGGCGGGGCCTGGATGCGGGCGCTCGGTCCCAGGATGTGCCGGGCGACGGCGATGGCGGCGGCCAGCTCCTCCAACTCCGCGTCCGGCATACCGCGCATGGCGGTGTCCGGCTTGGCGCGGAAGTTCTGGACGATGACCTCCTGGATGCCGTGGTAGGCGCGCTGGATCCGGCGGAGCTCGAAGAAGGCGTCCGCGCGCTCCTCGTAGGACTCGCCGATACCGATGAGGACGCCGGAGGTGAAGGGGACGTTGGAGCGCCCCGCGTCCTCCAGCACGCGCAGCCGCACGGCCGGGTCCTTGTCGGGGGAGCCGTGGTGGGGGCCGCCCGGCTCGGACCACAGACGGGTGGCCGTGGTCTCCAGCATCATGCCCATGCTCGGCGCGACCGGCTTGAGCCGCTGGAGGTCGGACCAGGACAGGACACCGGGGTTGAGGTGCGGCAGCAGTCCGGTCTCCTCCAGGACCCGGATCGCCATGGCGCGCACGTAGGCGAGGGTGTCGTCGTAGCCGTGCGCGTCGAGCCACTCGCGGGCCTCGGGCCAGCGGTCCTCGGGGCGGTCGCCGAGGGTGAAGAGCGCTTCCTTGCAGCCCATCGCCGCCCCCTGGCGGGCGATGTCGAGGACCTCGTCGGGGGACAGGTACATCCCGTGGCCGCTCTTGCGGAGCTTTCCGGGGACGGTGACGAAGGTGCAGTAGTGGCACCGGTCGCGACAGAGACGGGTGAGGGGGATGAAGACCTTGCGGGAGTAGGTGATGACACCGGGCCGCCCGGCGGCGGCGAGCCCGGCGTCCCTCACGCGCGCGGCGGAGGCGGCGAGGTCCTTCAGGTGCTCGCCGCGCGCCTGGAGGAGTACGGCCGCCTCGGTCGCGTCGAGCGCGACGCCGTCGCGGGCCCGCCGGAGCGCGCGGCGCATCGCGTTTTCGGTCGGTGCGTCACTCGGAGTGGTCATGGGCCGAGCATACGATCCGGTGATCCGGTGGTGGGGCGGCTGTGAAGTGGCTCATCTCATCAGCTCACCCGCGTTGACCAGCAGCGACTGGCCGGTTATCGCCCGAGCCCGGTCGGAGGCGAGGAAGGCGACGGAGTCGGCGACGTCCCCGTCGGTGGCCAGATCGGGCAGCGCCATCCGCTGGGTGAGGCGGGCGTGCACCTCGGCCTCGGGGACGCCCTCGGTGTGCGCGGAGAAGGTGACGAAGGCCTGCACGGGCGGCCCCCACATCCAGCCGGGCAGCACGGTGTTGACGCGGATCCGGTGCGGTCCGAGCTCGCGGGCCATGGAGTACATGGCGGAGGTCAGGGCCCCCTTGGAGGCGGCGTAGGCGGCCTGCTGCACCTCGTTGGGCGCGGCCACGGCCGACTGCGTCCCGATGATCACCACGGACCCGCCGCGCTCCTTGAGCGCGGGCACGCACGCACGGGTCATCTTCAGCGTCCCCAGCAGATTGACGTCGATGATCTGCTGCCAGGTCCCGAAGTCGGCGTCCTCCAGGCCCCCGAAGTAAGAGTCCCAGGCGGCGACGTGCACGACGGCGTCGATCCGGCCGAAACGGCTGAGCGCGAGCTCGGCCAGGGCCGCGCACTGCGTCTCGTCGGTGATGTCGGTGGCGCGGTGGGCGGTGTGCGCTCCGTCGGGGTCGATCTCGGCGGCGGACTTGGCGAGATTCGCCTCGGTCCGGGCCCCGAGCACGGCGTTCCCGCCGTCGCGCACGACGGTGGCGGCCACCTGATGCCCGAGCCCGGCCCCGACCCCGGAGACGATGACGGTCTTCCCTCGCAGCAGCATGACGGACCTCCGGGCACGGTTGATCTGACGGTGCGTCAGGCTACGACGCGGGCGCGGCGGTGTGAAGGGGCTCCGCGATGCCGGGAGGGCGGGAATGGCCCGGCCCGGCGTTCACCCACGATCGGCGAGCAGCCTCCGTACGTGCGCGCTGCCGTTGAGGTAGAGGTGGTCGGCCAGTGCGTTCTTGCTGGGTCCGACAGCTCGGTGCACCGCGGCGACGGCGTGCGCCATGGTGCGCCCCGAGGGGGCTGCTCGCAGGATCTGCAGAACCATCTGCACCCCTGTCTCCTCGGCGACGGTGACAACCGAATTGGCGAGGTCGACCAGCTGAGTAGGTAGGTCGAACCGTGGCTGCTCCCCTTCGGCGAGCGACGTCAGGCCCCGGCTGACGACGTCATGGATGTCAGGGAGGCAGGCACGCACGACCGCTTCGTCCAGGTAGTCCCCGAGCTTTTCCTCGAAGTACTCGCGGTCCGCAATGTGGATCAGGGAGCGGAACGTTTCCAGTCTGAGACCCGAGTTGTTCTTCTCTTCGGCGAGCTCACGGCTGTCCGCCACGGCGGCGGAAAACTGTCCGTAGCTGCAGTCCACCGAGAACTTCCGGTCCATCACGAGGTCGTACCAAGGAACGGCGCGCGGGTTCGAAGTCGCTTGTCGAACTGCTTCGTACCCTTCCGCTTCCCCCCAGGCCGCAAGAGTCAAGCAGGCGAGATACCGATGCTGGTCGCCGGCTGACGTGTCATCGAGGAGCCGGATGAGGTCAGCAACACGCTCGCGATGCTCGGGGTGGTCGTAGCCGCCGTAGATGACATCATCCACGTCGTCGGTCGGATTTCCTTCGAAGTCGGTTCCAAGGAGGTCTTCGAATCGGGTCATTCTGCTGCCCTGTCTCACTGTGGTCCCGAGATGTAGTCGCTGGGAACGATACCTTTGATCAGCCATTCCTGATCGCGTCGTGTGTTCATCATGTCGACCATCCGCTGGGCGATCCGCTTGGTCTTCGTGTTGCTGAGCCCCAGTTCACGTGCCGCTTCTTCGATCGCGGGACGAGTGCTGTCAGGCGGCACCGTGAGATCGACATGTCTGCCTGCGATCTCGTTCGCGCTCGCTTGAATTGCCGATTGGACATCCTCGGGGGAGTGGATGCTCACGCCTTGGACGCGGCCGCTTGCTATGTCCTGTTCCAGGCGTGGTAGGTCGATTTTTATTTTCCCGTTACCAAAGTCCTTGGCGTCAGCTCCATCACTGCTCAAGGACGTGTAAGGACTGTCTGATTTCTTAGGGTCTCGTCCGACCACGTGGTCGACAATACTTGCCTGGCCGTCCGGATTGGCTGGGACAAGATCGCCGTTCTCATTCAGGTGGGACTTTCGCTGTCCCCTGCTGTTGAGTTCGCTGTAGAAGTCGTCATCCTGACGCATCAGAAGACCGCGCTCCTTGGGTGGCCCGGCGGACGTACCGCTGGGTGCCGCATGCTCACCCATCCGGGCGGCTTCCCTGCGGGCCGCGCTCTCCGCCGCGTCCTCGGCGAAGCGCATTCCGGACCGGATCGTGGGCAAGCCCTTCGTGCCGATGAGGTCGGGGAGGAGGCGCCCCTTGAATTCGTCGGGGTCAGCCATGTAGCTGTCGATCATCGGGCCGGGGATGCGTTCGGGGTGGGACGCGGTGGAGACGAGACCGGCCAGCGTCATGCTGAGGTTCTGGTGGAAATCGGCCGGGTGCGTCAGGTTGTACACGTCGAGGGGGTTCAGGCCGCGGGCGAAATTCAGGGTCCCCGCCGTGCCCTTGAGCGCGCCACCCACGACGTGGCTGAGTTCGACCGACTCCGAGCCCGCGTAGTCGACGATGTCGGCCAGCAGCCGGTCCGTCGCCGGGGGCTTGGCCGGGGCGTGCTCCATGGCCGCTTTGAGGGCGCGTTCGGCCGTCGTGGCTGCCTCGTCGCGCTGCCTGCGGGCTTCGTCCAGGATCTCCTTGGCCCGTTTGCGGGCTGCGTCTCCCGGGTCCGCGCCCTCGACCGGGACCGGGCCCGGATCGTGGCCGGCCTTCGCAGCGGCCTCGTAGGCGTCCTTGTTCTTGAGGTGGGCGTCGTGGGCTTCCTTCGTCGCCTTCACCGCGGCCTTGTGCAGGTCGATGGCCGTCTGGGCCTGCTTCTGCGCCCACTCCACCGTTTCCGCGTACCGGCTGAGCGCACCGCTCGCCGACTCGCACGCGTCGGAGGCGCGCAGCCAGTCGGTGGGATGCATCGCGAACTTCGCCCGGAACGCTTCGGCCGCCTGCCCCTTCCACTGGTCCGAGTCGAGGGCCTTCATGCCCTGGCCGACCCGGTCGAAGGCCGCCTGGAAGTCCGTGAAGTGCTTGGCCGACTCCCGGAGCGTCGACGACCTGCCGTGGATCAGTTCGTCGGCCTGCTCGCTTTCGCCGAGCTGCTGTTCCCGTACGGTGGCCCCCAGACGGGACGCGGCGTTGTCACCGAAGTCCTCGACCTTGTCCGCCCAGCCGTGCGCGCCGGCCCGGTCGAGGGCGCCACCGATCTCGTCGGTGGCCCGGTCCACGCCGTGGCCGATGACCTTCTTGGCCGAATCGACCTTCTCATCGATCTTGTCGAGACCCTTGTCGATCAGACCGCCCAAGTCCGTCATCAGCCCTCACCGCCAGGCTGTGCCTCGGGTGCCGGGCCGACCGTGCCCTCGACCACTGCGTCCATCTCGTCCCGCAGTCCGACCGCATCGGCGAGCTGGTTGGACAGCAGGATGTCGGAACTGTTCACGTCCCGGACAGCGCTCTTCCACGCCTCGCTGCCGTTCTCCGTGGCCCGGTCGAAGGACTCGCGGCTGTAGTCGGCGTCCCGGATCTGTGTGATCGGGTTGTCGGAGAGGACCCCGCCCCAGTCCTTGGCGATGATGTCCTTCTCCTCGGCATACGGGTTGCCCAGTGCCGCGTTCGCCACGACCTTGAAGCTCCCCTGGATGTACTGGTCCTGTTCGTACATCGCGCCCGCCGAGAGCCCTACCTTCATGGCGAAGGCGTTCCCTTGCTGCACCAGCGAGCGGACGCCCCAGCCCCAGCGTTCGCAGAACGTGCCCAGCGTGGACGCCAGACCCTCATGCCCGGTCTCCATCCCAGAGAGAGCCAGGGCGGTGAAGCCGCCCCCCATACTCGCCGAGCCCACCGAACCGACTTCCTTCAACTCCGCCAAGCTGTCAGTGATCCCCTTCGCGATCTGAGCCAGTGCCGGCTTCGACACATCGAGATCCGCCCCGTCCCCGCTCACGCTGCCGCCTCTCCGTCAAGCGCTGCCGCATCCGGCACGATCCCGCGGATCGGCGGGTACACCACTCCGTCCGGCCCTGCCGCGTTCCATGCGACGCCGCAGGGAAAATCGAGCGCCGGCACCAGCTCGTCGAGCAGCCGCGCACCGATCACCCGCCGGTACGTCCACTCCTGCGCGGCCTCGTCCCGCGCTTGGGCGAAGCGGCCCAGCGCCTCCTCGTCGGAGAACACGCAGATCCAGTCCAGGCCGCCGAGTTCGGCCGTCCACAGGCCGCCCTGTGCGTCCAGCGGCACCAGGACCGTCCGGCTGCAGAAGTCCGCCAGCCGCTCCAGTGCCGCTTCCCGAGCCCGTGCCACCGGATCCACCGCCGGCGGTCGGCCGCCGGCATCCACGGCAGCAGCCCGGAGCCGCCCCCACTCCTCGTCGAACCCCACCTGGAACTCCCCCACCGCTGCCCTTTGCTCCTGATCGAACGTACTTTTGCATGGCGGGATGAGTGGGCAAAATTTACTGTTTGGTAGGGCGCATATCCTGCCAGGTGTGTCGAGTTGACCCTGAGGTCTCCGGTCGATCCGTCGTTGCAGGAGCGATGGATGGTGCCGCACCGCGTCCTGGGCGGGTTCGCGTTCGCGTCGACGGCCGATCCGCTTCGGGAGATGATCGGAGATGACCCCGCGGTACGAGGCGAGGACGTGAGGGCATGGCACTTCCGGATGCTTCCGGCCCGCCCCGGCGGGCTCGGCTGTGGGCCCTGCTGGCGCTCGGGTGCGCCGTGCTCGCGGCCGTGACCCTGGTGGCCGAGGGCATCGTCGGGGGGCTCCTCGTCCTCGTCGTCGGGATCGCCGGGGCGGCGCTCACGGCCATGGGCACCTGGTGGGTGGTCTCCCATCGCGGGGCCGTCCGGCTGGTCGGCACCCTGCTGATGGTGGGCGCGCCCGTGGCCATCCTGCTCATCTACGCCCAGGCCGATCTGTGGCCCACGGCGCTGCTCGCCATCGCGCTGTGGGCGGCCGCCGTGGCCTGTGCGCGGACCGCGCTGCGCGCCGCCCGCCGGCCCGAGGGGATGCGCGCCACCGTACGGACCGACGCCCCCCGGAGCCCGGTGCTGATCATGAATCCGAAGTCCGGCGGCGGCAAGGTCGGGCGCTTCGGCCTCGTCGAGAAGGGCGAGGCGCTCGGCGCCCGGGTGGTGCTGCTGGACCCGGAGGTCGTCACGGACGTCGCCGCCCTCGCCCGGCAGGCGGTGGCCGACGGGGCGGACCTGCTCGGGGTGGCCGGCGGCGACGGCACCCAGGCTCGGGTCGCCGAGGTGGCCGCCGAGTACGACCTGCCCTTCCTCGTGATCTCCGCCGGCACCCGGAACCACTTCGCCATGGACCTCGGGTTGGACCGCGAGGACCCGGCCCGATGCCTGGACGCGCTGACCGACGGGGAGGAGCTCAGGGTCGACCTGGGGGTCGTCGGCGGCCACGCCTTCGTCAACACGGCTTCGTTCGGCGTCTACGCGGAGATCGTGCAGCGCCCGGAGTACCGGGACGCCAAGGCCGACTCGGCCCTGGCCGCGCTCCCCGACCTCCTCCTCGGGTACGCCGGTACCACCCTCGACGCGGTGACCGACGAGAAGCGGCTGGAGGCCCAGCAGGCGCTGCTGGTCAGCAACAACCCCTACACGTCCTCCGAACCGATGGGTGCCCGCAGGGCCCGCCTCGACCGCGGGGAGCTGGGCGTCCTCGGCATCCGGGTGAACAACGCGGCCCAGGCGGCCGAGGTCGCGCTGCGCGGAGCCAGAGCGGCGGGCCTCCACGTGCTCACCTCCCGCCAGGTCGTCATCGCATCGGCCGCCGAACGCATCGCCGTCGCCGTGGACGGCGAGGCGCTGACCATGCCCACCCCCGTGACCTGCTCCGTCCGCCCCGGCGCCCTGCGCGTACGGGTGCCCAGGCTCCGCCCCGGAGCCCCGGCGGCCGCCCCGCCCATGCAATGGAGCGAGGTCCTCGCCCTGGCCTTCGACCGGCCCGGGGCGGGCACGACCGGCGCGGCGGGCACGGCCGACTGAAGCCCGGGATGCCCGACCTCCGGGGCGGCCGCACAATGGGCCTTACCCGGTGCTCGTAGCGGATTGGAGACATCCGTGAAGGACCTCAAGTTCGAGCAGAAGAGTTCCCTTTCCCGCCTCGAGGCCGCCGATCAGCTCTCGGCGCTCGCCGAGGCACTACGCCACGGCGGCAACGCCGAACTGGAACTCGGACCCGGGAAGATGAGCCTGCGCGTCCCCGACGAGCTCCGCACCGAGATCGAGGTCGAGGTCGGCGACGGGGAGATCGAGATGGAGATCGAGCTCAAGTGGCCCACCAGGCAGGCCGGGGCCGCGTGACAGCGCCCCCGGACGGCCCGGAGACGGTCCCGCGGGGGGAGGCCGGGCGCGGCGACTACAGCGGCGCCGTCTACGGCTCCCTGCTCGCCGCCTCCGTCGTGGTCGGGGCCGGGACACTCGGCAAGTACCCGCGGCTGGAACTCGCCGTGCTGCTCCTGGGTACCGGCGTCGTGTTCTGGGCCGCGCACGTCTTCGCCCGCCTCTTCGGGGCCCGCATGGTGCACCACCTGAGCTGGGGCGTGATCCGCAGTACGGCCAAGGAGGAGCGGCCGATCATCAAGGCGGCCGTCCCACCGGCCGTCGCCGCCCTCATCGCCCCGTGGCTCGGCCTGGGGCCCCAGGGCATCGCCTGGCTGGCGCTCGCGGTCGCCCTCGTCGGCCAGGTCGGCTGGGCCGCCGTGGCCGCCAGCCGCGCCGGCGCCTCGCGCCGGATGATGATGCTGGCCGGCGCGATCAACCTCTTCCTCGGGCTGCTCATCGTGCTGCTCAAGGTCGCCCTCCAACACTGAAGGACTGCTTTCCTCCGTACTCCGCCAGTGCCGCGCGCAGCCGGCCGACGCCCTCGGCGATCTCGGCCGGCGTGTGCGTCGTGAAGGACAGTCGCAGGGTGCGGGGATCCGGGGCGGTGGCGTGGAAGGGGGCGCCCGGGACGAAGGCGACGCCGTGCGTGACGGCCGTCCTGAGCAGGTCCGTCGCGTCGTGGTCCGCCGGTAGGCGGGCCCAGAGGAACATGCCGCCCTCGGGCAGGTTCCACGCGCAGTCGCCCGGCAGGCTCCGGGCCAGGGCGCCGTGCAGGGCGTCGCGGCGCTCCCGGTAGGCCGCCCGGACCGCCGCTATGTGCGCGTCGAGGTCGACGGCCGCGAGGTAGTGCGCCGCGGCCAGCTGGTCGACGGTGGAGGTGTGGAGGTCCGCCGCCTGCTTGGCGACCACCGCGGCCCGCCGCAGCGCCGCCGGGGCCCGGAGCCAGCCGAGGCGCAGCCCGGGGGCCATGACCTTCGAGAAGCTGCCGAGCAGGGCCGTACGGTCCTCCGCGCCCGGGTGCGCGGCGAGCCACGGGAGGTCGGAGCCCTCGTAGCGCAGTTCCCCGTACGGGTCGTCCTCCACCAGCCAGAGCCCGAGCCGGGCCGCCGTCCGCGCGATCGCCGCACGACGGTCGGCCGGGAGGGTGCGTCCCGTCGGGTTCTGGAAGGTCGGGACGGTGTACAGCAGCTTCGGCCGTTCGCGCGCGACGACGTCCGCCAGCGCGTCCGGGAGGATGCCCTGCGCGTCGCAGGGCACGGCCACCACCCGGGCCCCCGCCAGGCGGAAGCACTGGAGGGCCGCGAGGTAGGTGGGGTTCTCGACCAGCACCACGTCGCCGGGTTCGACGAGGGTGGCGGTGATGAGCGTCAGGGCCTGCTGGGAACCGGAGGTGATGAGTACGTCGTCCGGGCCGGTCGGCAGCCCGCGCGCGGTCGCCCGGGCGGCGACGGCCTCGCGGAGCTCGGGTGCGCCCTCGGTGGTCGAGTACTGGAGCGCGCGCCGCGCGGACCCCGCGAGGGCGGCGTCGTACGCGGCCCGCAGGCCCTCGGTGTCGAACAGTTCGGGCGCGGGGAGGCCGCCGGCGAGGGAGATGATCCCGGGGCGTTCGGTGAGCGCGAGGATCTCGCGTACGGGGGACCCCTCCACGGAGGCGGCGCGGGCGGCGAACGCGGGCGGCGGCGCGGAGGAGGGGAAGGTCGAGGCGGCGGCGGTGGCGGGCACGGCGGCAGGCACGGGCAGCTCCTTCAGGAGGCGGGTGCGCGCATCGTAACGAGGGAAAGTTGTAGACGACACGTATGTATCAGGGGGTGGACCGGCCGCCAAGGACCCCCGACCCCCGACCCCTCCCCATCTGACGCCACATCAGCTAGACCGTTCCCATGACGACAGGAGAGCAGGACCCGCAGCAGGACACCCGCGTCGAGGACTACGCCGAGCTCGCGGCCGTCGGCCCCTACGGCGTCCACCCCGGCCACGCGCTGATCACCATGGTGGAACCGCACCCGGGCCACGAGTACGCGTACAACCGCTGGTACGAGGACGACCACTACTACGCCGGCGCCATGGCCATGCCCTGGATGTACGCGGGCCGCCGCTGGGTGGCCACCCGTGAACTGCAGGAGCTGCGCTACCCGGAGAAGTCGGCCGTCGCCCAACCCGTCACCGCGGGCTGCTACATATCGACGTACTGGGTCACCCAGGGCCGCTACGACGAGCACATGAAGTGGACCGTCGGCATCAACAAGCGCCTCAACCGCGACGGGCGGGTCTACCAGGACCGCACCCACGTCTTCACGTCCTTCCAGGACCACGCGGCCACCGTCTACCGCGACGGCGCCGCCGGCCCGCGGGACTTCCACGCCCTGGACCACCCGTACGAGGGGCTCGTCGTCCAGGTCGTCGACGCCGACGGGCCGGAGCGGAGGGCCGAGTTGCTGGAGTGGCTGCGCTCACGCGCCCTGCCCAAGCGGCTGCACGGCGGCCCGGCCGCGATGGTGACGATCTTCCGCCCCACCCCGCTGCCGGGTGACCGGATGACGTACGTCAAGCAGGTGGAGGGCGTCGACACCCGCCTCACGCTGCTGTGGTTCCTCCAGCAGGACCCCCGTACCTGCTGGGACCGCTTCCAGGGGCTCGACACGGAGGTCGCGGAGGCGGGGTTGGGGCGGGTGGAGCTGGTGGCGCCGTTCGTCCCGACGGTGCCGGGGACCGATCGTTACGTCGATCAGCTGCGCTGAGGGAGCCGCCGCGGCCCGGGGCATGGCCGAGCCCCCTCGGCCAAGACGGCGGGTCGGTCGAGAGGGCTCCAGTCAGTGACGCGGGTACTGCGGGTGATGCGTGTGGTGCAGGTGCTGCGAGTGGTGGAGCAGCCGGGCCCGCTGGTGTCGAACGCGGGGACCGAACGGTAGGGGCGGTACGGACAGCGAGACCGGTTGGGACGCGCCGTGCTGCTCAGGCGAGGCGTCCCAGCCGGCCCTCGGTGACGCCGGTGACGAACGAGGTCCAGGAGTCGGGCGCGAAGGTGAGGGACGGTCCGTCCTGCGCCTTCGAGTCGCGGACGGCGATGGCCTCCATGACAGGGGACTTGACCTCGACGCAGGCGCCGTTGGCGGAGTAGGAGGACTTGATCCAGTTGGCCGTGGCGCCCTGACGAATAGCCATGTTTCTCTCCGGTGAGCGAGTAGTTTCGGTGGTTCCGATGTCCTGTCGGCCAATTTCCCGGCTGACCTGATCGACGCTACCGGCAGCTCCTGACGGGTGAAGGGACCATTCACCCGACCGGGTGGCATATTCCATTCAAGCCTGTTGTGGCTGGGGAGTGACGGTGTACGGTACCGACCCGCTCGCCACACGCACGGTGGATCTCGGTCGAATCCCGCCCCTATGCCCCCTTGTCGGCATATTGGTTGATGATCCCCGAGATGAAGTCCCTGGTCTGGTCGACATTCAGCGCCTGCGCGCGCAGGTGCTCGTACATCACGCTGTACTTCTGGACGTCGTTGGCCTTCTCCAGGTACAGGTCGCTCGTCACGCCCTCGATGTAGACGACGGTCGAGTCGGACGCGTCCGGGAACTCCAGAATCGCGTACTGGCCGTTCACGCCGGGGTGCGCGCCCAGCTCGAAGGGCATCACCTGCACCGTGACGTGCGGCTGCTCCGACTGCTCTATCAAGTATTCGAGCTGCCGGATCATCAACTGCGCGTCGCCCACGCGCCGGCGCAGCGCGGCCTCGTCGATCACCGCCCACAGGCGCAGCGGGCCGAGGTCCGGGTTGTTGTTCTCCGTCTCGGAGAGCCGCTTCTGGCGGTGCATCCGGACCTGGACGCGCTTGTCGACGTCGGCGGGGGCGGTCTCCGGCCACGCGCCGCGGACGAGGGACTGGGCGTACTCCGTCGTCTGGAGCAGCCCCGGGATCACCAGGGGCTCGTACGTGCGCAGGCTGGCGGCGTCCGTCTCCAGGCCGATGTAGACGCTGTACGGAATGTCACCGAAGGCGTGCCACCAGCCCTGCTGGCGGGAGTCCTTGGCCATCTGCATGAGCGAGTCGATGAGGCGGCGGTCCTCGACCTCGTAGACGTCGCACAGGTCGCGGACATCGCGCTGGCTGATGGAGCGGCGGCCGTTCTCCAGTCGGCTGATCTTCGACTGGGAGACGAGGAGGCGCTCGGCGACCTGTTCGGCCGTCATGCCCTTGTCCTCACGGAGCTTGCGCAACTCCATGCCCAGTCGGCGGCGTCGGACGGTGGGATTGACATTGGACGCCACGTGAACGGCACCTCCGCCTTCTTCTGTCGTTGCAGCTGTCTCTCTGCGTATCTGGTGTTGAGCAGACTGCCACCGAAGCGGTCGGCGCCGCTGGGGAACGCCGGGAAACACAGACGCGCGGGGTGGCGGGGTCGGCGAACCGGCCCCGCCACCCCGCGCGCTGGCGGCTCCCGAACCGACCGGGTCCTCGCGGACGTCGGTCTGGGCGGTGGCGTTGCGATGGTGGTGCGATGAAGCGGGTGATCGGGTGAAGCGGGTGCAACGGTTGCAACGGGTGGAACGGGGTGGATCAGTGCGCGGCCGCGCGGGCCATCGCGCCCGTCCGGCGCGGCTGCAGCGGAACGCTGCTCGCCGTGGCACGGGCCGGCGGTGCGGGTGCGCGGTCACGGCGTGGCTGTGCGGCCACACCGTTCTGGACGTCCATCACGGCATGCGCCACGAGTCCGCCCATCGGGTCGTGCCGGATCAGGTCCCGCAGTCGGGACCTGGACGACCGCCCCTCGTTGCCGGGGTACAGGTGCTTGCCGAGTCCGACCGCGTGGGCCAGTGCGGCGAGCGCCGCGGTCCGCGGGTCCGGCGGTACGCCGGTGCGGATCGCACTGTCGAGCCGGGCTCGGATCTCCCGGCTGATCTCCGTGTCCGTCGCCTGGTAGCGAGTCGTCGGAAGCACTCCGCACATCTGTCCCGCGACGGCATGGACCATGCCGCAACGCTCCAGATGAGCGAGGTAAATCTGGCGGAGCCCCAGCCGGGGTCCACCGATCCAGTGGACGGCCCGTACCGGGCTGCCGCGCCTGCGCAGCAGTTCCAGTGCGGAGTCCAGAGTCGGATCTCCTGTCGGCCGTGGCATCACCACGGCGATACGATCCCCATCAGGGGCTATCCGTCCTGCCAGAGCCAGCTCCACTAGCTGTGCCCCGGCCAGGCCGAGGTCGAGCGACTGCGGCTGCGCCGTGGTACCCGTGGCCGGGTCCAAGGCGAGCAGCAGAAGCTCCTCCGGAATTGTTCTGCGGCTCCTGCCCATCCATGCCTCCCCGCGTGGATGAGTGACAGGGTGACGCCTCTCACATTCATCTGTCGAGAGCGCGTGGTCGCTTTGTGGGGGAACCCGCAGCTATGTCGTTCTCGTCTCGCACGGGGGCGATGCTCCCGAGACGGGACACTGTTAGACATTCGGACAGCCGGACATGGCGGCGATGGAGGAGGAACGGTGGCGGGCGAGTCCCCCGACAAGTCGGTAGATGAAGGAGCGCCGGGGGCGGCGGAGTCGTCCGCGGAGCGTGATCCGAGGCTGTCGGTGTTCCGGCCGCGGGATCCCGAGAGCGGCGGGGCCGCGGCTGCTGCCGGCACCGGTGCCGGTGTCGACGTCGATGTCCAGACCGATGCCGAAGCCGAAGCCGATGCTGAAGCCGACGTCGAGCCGGAAGCCGAAGTCGAAGCCGGAGCCGAGTCCGGCACCGAATCCGCATCCGGGTCCGCATCCGGCGCCGGCGGGCGGGACCCGCTGCGGGACGCGGTGGCGGCGTGGGTCGCCTCTGCCGACGCCGACGCCGACGACGACACCGATGCCGATGTCGATGCCGCCGATTCCGACGGCGACGCCGCAACGGGCGAAGCCGAGGATTCCGCTTCGGCGGACGACACGGCGGGCGCGGTCGAGCCCGAGGTCGACGGGGCCGACACGCCGGATGCCCGTACCGAAGCGACGGACTCCGACGCAGGCTCCGGCCCTGCCCCCGATTCAGATTCCGCTTCGGATTCCGCCTCGGGCTCCTCCGATGCTCCGGCTCCGGTCGTCGAGGCGAAGCCCGCGGCCGAGGAGCCGAAGGCGGAGGAGCCCGCGGACGGCGAGCGCACCGCCGTGTTCAGGGCGTTCACGCCCGTCAAGGCGAAGCCCGCGGTCGAGAAGCCGAAGGTCGAAGAGGCCGAGAAGGCCGATCAGCCTGCGGACAGTGAGCGCACTGCCGTGTTCCGCGCCTTCAAATCGGATTCCGCTTCGCCCCCCGCGGCGGAGCGACCCGAGCCCGCGGCAGAGAAGCCGAAGGTCGACGGGCCGGCGGACAGCGAACGCACCGCCGTGTTCCGCGCCGTGAAGCCCGGTTCCGCTTCGGCTCCCGCCGCGGAGGCGAAGCCGGCGGCCGCCGCGGCCGAGAAGCCCGTGGACAGCGAGCGCACCGCGGTCTTCCGCGTCCCGAAGGTGGACGCGGCCGAGACGGAGACCCCGAAGCGGGCCCCTGCCAAGCCGCTGACCCTGGCCAAGCCGAACGAGGCCCGGGCCGTTGCCAAGCCCGCCGAGCCCAAGCCCGCCGAGCCGAAGCCCGCCGAGCCGAAGCAGGCCGAGCCCAAGCCCGCCGCCGCCAAGGCGACCGAAGCCAAGCCGACCGAAGCCAAGCCCGCCGAGGCCGGGCCCGCGGCCGAGCCGCCCAAGGGCAGCACCTTCGTACCGCTGCGTCCCGAGGGCATCGCGCCGACGCCCGCGGCCGGGCAGCGGCCGAAGGCTCCGGTTCCGCCCGCCGCCGCGCGGTTCGACCACTCCGAGCGGACCACGCAGCAGCCGCTGCCGCCCAAGCCGCCGCTCGACATGCTGGCGGACCTCACGAACAACCCGCCCCCGCCGCCGAGCCCGATGCGCACCGCCGTCCGGCGGGTCAAGATCTACGCGCCGCTCGTCGTGCTGCTGGCGGTCATCCTGGCCGTCGTACAGCTGGTGCGCCCGCTGCCCGAGCCGACGCTCGTCATGACGGCGAAGTCCTCGTACACCTTCGAGGGCGCCAAGCCCCAGCTGCCGTGGCCCACCGAGGGCCAGGCGTACATGGCGGCCGCCGGTCTCGGCACGCTCGGTCAGTCCGGCGAGCAGAAGCCCGTGCCGATCGCGAGCGTCACCAAGTCGATGACGGCGTACATCATCCTGCGTGACCACCCGATCAAAAAGGGTGATCAGGGCGCGATGATCGACATCGACCAGACGGCCGAGACCGAGGGCAAGAAGAACAACTCGACCGACAACGAGTCCACCCTCGACACGGTCAAGGCGGGCGACAAGATCTCGGAGTACGACGCGATCGCCGCCCTCATGATCCCGTCGGCCAACAACATCGCGCGGCTCCTCGCGCGCTGGGACTCCGGTTCCCAGGAGGCGTTCGTCAAGAAGATGAACGACACCGCCAAGGAACTCGGCATGAAGAACACCACGTACACGGACCCCTCGGGTCTGGACGCGACCACGGTGAGCACCGCCGAGGACCAGGTGAAGCTGGGCCTGAAGCTCGTCGAGATCGAGACGCTGCTGGACATCACCAAGAAGCCCAAGTGGGTCGACCCGTCCGGCAAGGAATGGCGGAACTGGAACGGCCTGGTCCCGTACAACGACTCGCTCGGCATCAAGACCGGTACGACGACCAAGGCCGGCGGAAACCTCCTCTTCGCCGCGCAGAAGAAGGTCGGCAACACCAACCAGCTGATCGTCGGGGCCGTACTCGGCCAGCACAAGCCGCCGATCATCGACAGCGTGCTCGCCGCCAGCAAGCAACTGATGCTCGCCACGCAGAAGTCCCTCGACGGCGCGACCGTCGTGAAGAAGGGCGATGTCGTGGGCTACGTCGACGACGGGCTCGGCGGCCGCACGCCGGTCGTGGCCACCGCCGACGTGCAGGCGGTCGGCTGGTCCGGTCTGACCGTCGAGGTGAAGCTCGCGAACGGAGGCGGCAAGCTGCCGCAGACCGCGGCGGCCGGTACCGAGGTCGGCCTGCTGACCGTCGGCGAGGGGGCCAGCCAGGTCAAGGTGCCGGTGGCCCTGAAGACCGACCTGGCCGCGCCGGGCATCGGCAGCAAGCTGACGCGCGTCGGCTGACCTCCGGTGGGAACGTGGATCCGGCGCCCCGGGCAACCCCGGGGCGCCGGGCCGCGTCTTGGCCCCCGGGAAGTTCGTGACTCATGGGTTGGGGAGTGCGGCAGTGACCACCGCTGAGCAGCAGGGCCGGCGCCCGGAGGCCATCCCGACGGCCGACGTGCCCGACGCGCCCGCCGCGGGCGCAGGGTCGGCCGTACTCTCCGCGCCGGCGCCGAGAACGGCGCCCGCGTCCGAGCCCGCCGCCGAGCCCGGGTCCGAGCCCGCGTCCGGGCCCGGGTCCGCGTCCCGGCCAGGGTCCGGGCCCGAGGGCATACGGGCGCCCCGCGGCCCGCTCGCGGGCGGGCTCGACGCGGCCCGGCGCCACCCGGTGGCCGTCGCCACCGTCCTCGCCGGGCTGCTGCACGTCGTCTGGTTCTTCTGCTTCGCCAACAGCGGCGGCGACCTGGCCGCGCAGGACGCCTGGGCCGAGTTCGTCGGCCGCCATCCCGACTCGGCGTACAACCTCGCCTGGTACGGCGGCATGCACCCCGTCTCGTACAGCGTGGTCTCGCCGTACCTCATGCACATGCTCGGCGTCCGGACCACGATGATGATCGCCGGCACGGTCTCGGCCGGCCTGCTCGCGCTGATCCTGACCCGCTGCCGCGGGGCCGTGCGCGAGCCCCTGTGGCCCGCGCTCGCCGGTGTCTACGGGCTGTTCTGCAACGCCCTCTCGGGCCGCGTCACCTTCGGCCTCGGCGTGATGTTCGCGCTCGGCGCCGTCGCCGCCGTCTTCTGCTGGCCCCGCAAATGGGCGGAGCGGCGCTGGGCCAAGGCCGCGGTCGCGGCCCCGCTGGCCGGCCTCGCGACCGCCGCCAGCCCCGTCGCCGGGCTCTTCCTCGGGGTGATCGCGGCCGCGCTGTTCCTGAGCGGACGGCGCCCGGGCGCGTACGCGCTGGGACTGGCCCCGGTGGCCGTGGTGGGGCTGTCGGCGTGGCTGTTCCCGTTCTCGGGGACCCAGCCGATGAAGATCGGTTCGGCCGGGCTGCCGTTCGTGTTCGGGCTGCTGATCGTGTTCCTCGTACCGAGGCGGTGGAAGACCGTCCGGATCGCCTCGGCCGTCTACGCCCTCGGGGTCTTCCTCACCTGGGTGATCGACTCCCAGGTCGGCTCGAACGTCACCCGCCTGGTGATGCTGTTCGGCGGGGTCGCGCTGCTCGCCGCCCTCCCGTACGAGCTGCCGCGCTCGCGCCGCTGGTACGCGGTGCTGCTGGCCTTCGTCGGGCTGAACGCCTGGATCACCACCAACAGCGTCACCGACATCGTCCGCACCACCCCGCTGGCCGCCTGGAGCCGGGAGCTGGCCCCGCTCGTCGACCAGCTGCAGAAGGCGGGCGCCGACCGGGGCCGGGTCGAGGTGGTCCCGGCCAGCAGCCACCGGGAGTCCTCCGCCTTCCCCTCGTACGTGAACCTCGCGCGCGGCTGGAACCGGCAGGCGGACCTGGAGCGCAACCCGCTCTTCTACGACGACACCCTCACCGCCGACAGCTACCGCGCCTGGCTGGAGCGCTGGGCCGTGCACTACGTGGTGCTGCCCGCCGACAAACCCGACTCGGGTGGGGAGGACGAGGCGAAGCTGGTGCGCGCGGGACTCCCGTACCTCCAGCAGGTGTGGGGCGACGCGAACTGGCAGCTCTTCAAGGTCGACGGCCCCACCGACCTGGTGGCCGGGCCGGCGACCGTGGTGCGGGCGAGCGCCGACCAGCTGGTCGTCGACGTGAAGCAGCCCGGACGGGTGCTCGTGCGGATCCCGCACTCGCCGTGGCTGGGGCTGGTGGACGCGGCGGGCAAGCCCGTACCGCCGCCGCAGGAGACCTTCGCCTCCAAGGCGCGGGGCGGGAGCGGGGACGGCGGCGCGCTGCGCAAGCAGTACGCGAACACGGCGGGATGCCTCTTCAAGGCCGCTCCGGACGACACCGGCGACGTGTGGACGGAACTGCTGGCGCCGGCGCCGGGGGAGTACCGGGTGGCGGCGAAGTACCAGCTGCCGCGGGGGACGCCCTGCCCGGAGGACCTGGTGCACCAGACGCTCGGCCAGCCGAAGCGCCCGGCTCCGCCGCGTCCGTGACCGACACCCGTGATCGACACCTGTGATCGACACCTGTGATCGGCATTCTTTACCCGCCGGTCCGGGTGCGTTGGTCCGTATATGTGCATACGATCCCAGTAGTCCGATTGGGTGCTTCCCGAAGGAGTTGACGACGGGATGAACAAAGAGCAGAAGCGGGATGTCCGGGCGGCCATCGCGAAGGCACAGGAGCAGGCGCAACCGCCGCGCGCTCCAGGACACGGCTTCAGCGGTCCGGTACGGAGCAAGGTCAAGGGCGGCCTGCACACGAAGGCCGCGCTCAAGCGCGCCGGCACTCCGCAGGGCGACCGTATCGGCGAACGCAGCAGTGGCCTGAGCTGACCGTGATGGCACAGCCCTTCCGGCCCGCGCCGGAAGGGCTTCGTGCACTCCGTCGCTATCCGGCCTGAACCGGTGCGATCCGGCCGGATCCCGCCGGTCACCCACCGGGTCTCGCGCATTACCGTGACGTGACCATGAACGACACGCGGCGCGACGAGCGGCTGCGGCCGCGCCCGCCGCGGCTGCCGGCCTGGACCTCCACCCTGACCTGGAAGGCCACGGTCTTCATCACCCTCATGTGCTGCGGGCTCGCGGCACTGCTGGGCTGCCTCGTGCACGGCGCCATGACCCGCCAGACCGTGGGCGCGGCCCGGGAGAAGGCGCTGACCCGGCTGGAACGCACCATCGAGGCCTACGAGGCCGGCGCGCGCATGCCGCGCGGCGAGGGCATCGACCCGCCGGGCCTGCCCCCGGAACTGCGCGCCCTGGCCGTCGGCGGCCGGCGCGGCACGGTCGTCGGCACGCACCGGGGTCGGCCCGTGATGTGGGCGGCCGGGCCCGCCGCCCACGGCGGCGCGATAGCCGTCTCCGTGGACTTCCGCGCCGGCGAGCGGACCATCGTCGAACTGGACCGGGCCATCCTCGGCTCCTCGGGGCTCGCCATCGGCGGCACCCTCCTCATCGGCGCGTTCGTCGTCACCCGGATCACCCGGCGGCTGCACCTGACCGCGCAGGTGGCCCGCCGGATCAGCGCCGGCGACCTGGACGCGCGCGTCGCCGACAGCACGCGCAGCAAGGACGAGGTGGCGGCGGTCTCCCGGGCCCTGGACACCATGGCCTCGTCACTGCAGGTCAAGCTGGAAGCGGAACAGCGGTTCACCGCCGATGTCGCCCACGAGCTCCGCACCCCGCTGACCGGCCTGAACGCGGCCGCCGAGCTCCTGCCGCCGGGCCGCCCGGCCGAACTCGTACGGGACCGGGTGCGGGCGATGCGCGCGCTGACCGAGGACCTGCTGGAGATCTCCCGGCTGGAGACGCGCGGCGAACGCCTGGAACTGGACGCGCACGACCTGGCCGACCTGGCGGCGCACACGATCCGCGCCTCGGGCACCGACACGGCCCTGGAGGTGCGGGGCGCGCGCGATTTCCAGCGGGTGGAGACGGACCGCCGGCGCCTTGAGCGGATCCTCGGCAACCTCGTGGCCAACGCGCACCACCACGGCGCGGCCCCCGTCACGCTCACGGTCGACGGCCGGACCCTGACCCTGACCGTGACGGACTCCGGCCCCGGCTATCCGGACTACCTGCTGACCGGCGGCCCGCAGCGGTTCCGTACCGAGGGCACGAGCAAGGGCCACGGGCTGGGCCTGACCATCGCCGCCGGTCAGGCCCGGGTCCTCGGCGCCACCCTGACCTTCCGCAACCGGGAGGCGGGCGGCGCCGAGGCCCGCGTCACGCTCCCAGGGCCCGTAGCACCGGCAGCAACTGCGCCTCCTCACCGTCGAGATGGGCCTCCAACTCCCGGCTCATCCGCTCCACCCGCTCGCTGAACCCGGCGCCGGGCGCGTCCAGGGCCCGTACCAACTCCTCCTGGAGCCGTGCGATGACGCGGTGCTCGGCGCCGATCCGGCGGAAGAACTCCCGCATGTGCGGATGCTGTTGCTCCAGGTACGGGAAGAGGCTGGCGTCCTCGCTCCGGTGGTGGAACTCCAGTGAATGACAGAACGCGAGGCAGTGCTGGCGCAGTTGCAGCCCGAGCGAGGCCGCCCCGACGCCGCTCGGCTCCTCGCGCGCGAGTTCCCGTACGAGGGCCAGCTGAGCCCGCAGCCAACCGTGCACGTCGAGCAACTTCCCGGCGATCCCGCCCTCCTGGGACGGGACCTCGTGCGTGCGCTGGAGCGCGACGACGGGGATCACCCGCCGGGTGCGCGCCTGGTACTCGCCGTACCCGGGCTCCGCGCGGACGATCCGCGCGAACAACGCGTCCCGCCGGGCCCCTTCGGCGGGGACGGCGACGGCCTCGTACTCCTCGGCCCCGGTCTCGACCTGGACGAGGGGCAGTGCGAGCAGGTTGTGATACCAGGCGGGATGCCGGTCGGCCCCGGCGGCGGACGCCACGACGAGCAGCTCCCCGTCGCCCCGGGCGCACCCGAGCGGCACGGTGTGCGGCTTCCCGGACCTGGCGCCGGTGGTGGTGAGCAGGATCAGCTCGGAACCTTCGAAGGGCCCGCCGACCTGGCCGGCGTTCGCCCTGAACTCTTCGATGACGGCGTGATTGAACGATGACACGGAGTGTTGAATCCTCACGGTGTGTGTGCGTGCGAGAGCAGCGGAACAACCGAGAGAGATCACCCGTAGCCGGTGGCATACATGCCCATGGGCCCGGTCCTTCGACACCAGGTGCCTGCCCAACCACCGCCCGGCCCACATCTCAGTAGGCGGCGTCACGCGACACGTGCGCCATGTAATCACAACGCGAAGAGGCCCCGCGATCGATATCGACCGCGGGGCCTCGTCCGTGCCCTCGGCAGGATTCGAACCTGCGACACCGGCTTTAGGAGAGCCGTGCTCTATCCCCTGAGCTACGAAGGCGGGCCTTGCGCGCAAGGTCCAGGGCTGCCACGAGGGCAACCCAGGGACAGCCTAGCGGATCAGGCAGAGGCTCCGCGGCTCAGTTCTCGGGGGAGCGGGTGCCGTCGCGGGACCGGCGGAATCCGGGCGATGCGCCTGCCTGCCGCGGTGCCGGCGGCGCCGCACCGCCGGCACCGAGGGGGCCTTGGATAGGATTTCCGGATGACCACACCCGCAGGCCTCAGTTCCGCCGCGTTGCGGCTCGACCGGCCCGTCGGGGCGCAGCGGATGCCCGCTCCCGGTGAGGCGCTGGTGCGGTTCGTGGACGCCGCGACGCAGGCCCCCTTCGCGGAGCGCCTCGCGCCCGACGTGCTCGACGCGGCCGAGCGCCGCCGGGCCGACCGGTTCGTCCGCCCCCAGGACCGCGGCTCGTATCTCGTCGCGCACGTGGCACTGAGGCTGCTGTTGGGATCCCTCCTCGACACCGATCCGCAGGCTCTGGCGATGACCCGCGACGCCTGCCCCGAGTGCGGCGGCCCGGACGGGCGGCCGGTCCTCGTCGGCGGCCGCGCCCACTTCTCCCTGTCGCACAGCCGTGACGCGGTCTTCGTGGCCTGTGCCTCGGCACCGGTCGGGGTGGACGTGGAGGCGCTGCCGGCGCCGCACGTGGTGGCGCAGAGCGGGGAGTTCTTCCACCCCGACGAGGGCGCCGAACTGGTCGCGCTTCCCGAGGCCGAGCGCCTCGCGGCGTTCGCCCGCCTGTGGACGCGCAAGGAGGCCTACCTCAAGGGCACCGGAGCGGGGCTCGGGCACGACGGTCACCGGACCTACCTGGGGACCGGTCCGGGCGCCGACTTCGTCCGCCCGCACTGGTCCCTCACCGACCTGCCGGCCCCCGAGGACTACGCCGCCGCGCTCGCGCTGCGCGCCCCCTCGGCGAACTGGCGCTGAGGCCCGGACGGCCGGGAACGCGTGTGCTGAGGGTCCGTCAACATCTCACCTCTGGTGGTTGTTCCGGCCGGTGGTACCGGCGGCCGGAGCCCGTGCCGTGGGCCCAGGCCTGAGCCCTACAGCTCGGCGACGGCCTCCAAGGGGCTCAGGGCCGACGCGTGGCGGGCCGGGAGGGCTGCCGCCACCACGCCCGTGGCGAGGGAGATCAGGCAGACGAGGAGCAGCGTGCCCCAGGGGAGGGCCAGGGAGTAGTCCTTGAGCGCGCCGTTGGTCAGGGCGCCGACCGTCCAGGCCCCGAACAGGCCGGTCGTCAGTCCCAGCAGGGTGCCGAAGGCGGCCACGGCCAGGGATTCGACGCGGATCATCCGGCGGATGCCGGCGCGGTCCATGCCGATGGCGCGCAGGACGCCGATCTCGCGGGTGCGGTCCGACACCGACATGGCGAGCGTGTTCATGATGCCGAGGGCGGCGATCACGCCGCCGATGGCGAGCAGGCCGTACGTCAGGGTCAGCAGGGTGCCCAGGGAACCGGCGGCCGCCCGGATCAGTTCCTGCCGGTCCTGGACCTGGAGCAGCGGGTTGTTGCCGGTGGCGGTCCGCAGACGGTCCTTCGTGGCCCCGCCGTCGGAACCGCTGTCCACGCGGACGAGGACGCGCTGGACGGATCCGGGGGCGAGGGCCTTCTCCTGGACCTCGGCGCGGGCACCCAGGGCGTCCTGGGCGGTGGGATTGTCCTCGTAGACGCCGACGACCGTGTACGAGGTGACGTCCGTGCCGGGCCCGCCGATCCGGGCGTCGATCCGGTCGCCGGCGCTCACACCGTTCTCGCGGGCGAGCGTGCGGGAGAGGGCGATGCGGCCCGGACCGAGGTCCTTCAGGGAGCCGCTGACGAAGACCGGCTTCATGACGGACGGGGCGGCGGCCGGGTCGACCCCGGAGATCTGGCGGACGCCACCGCCGATGAACAGCGTGGAGTCGCAGACGCCGGTCGCCGTCCGCACGCCGGGGGTGGCGGACACCCGCTGCAGGGCGGCCGGGTCGATGCCGGCCGACGAGGTGTGGGTGCTGATCACGTAGTCGGCGCCGAGTCCCGCGGCGGCCTGGCGGTCGAGGGCCTGCCCGGTGGAGTGGCCGATGACGGAGAGCCCGGCGACCAGGGCCGTACTGACCATCAACGCGGAGGCGGTGGCGGCGGTGCGCCGCGGGTCGCGCAGCGCGTTGCGGTGGGCGAGGTGGCCGGTGATCCCGAGGCGGCCGGTCAGCCGGCCGGACAGTCGCAGTACGGGGACGGCGAGCAGCGGCGCCAACACGATCACGGCGACGACCAGGAGGGCGCAGCCGAACATCGCGCTCCGCAGGTTCTCCTCGGAGGCGTCCTTCACACCCGCGAGCGACAGCAGCAGTCCGGCGCCGAGGGCGAGCAGGAGGGCACCGGCCGCGCCGCGGACCCGGGACGCGGCGACGGTGGGCGGCTGTTCGGCCGTGCGCATGGCCTCGACCGGTGCGATCCGGGCGGCCTTGCGGGCCGGCAGCCACGCGGCGAGCACGGTGATCCCCACTCCGACGGCGAGCGCGGCCACCACCGGGAGCGGCCCGATCACCAGGGGGCCGCGGGGCAGCGCCTCCCCGGTGATGTTCAGGATCCGCGGCAGTACGGAGGCGATCCCGAGGCCCGCGAGGAAACCGAGGCCCGAGGCGGCGAGGCCGAGGAGGACGGCCTCCCAGAGGAGCGAGCGGACGACCTGGCGGCGCGTGGCACCGATCGCGCGCAGCAGGGCGATCTCACGGGTGCGCCGGGCGACGAGCATGGTGAAGGTGTTGACGATGAGGAACGACCCGATGAAAAGGGCGACTCCGGCGAAGACCAGCGACAGTTTCTCGTTGCCTCGGGTGAGCGTGTCGACGAGGACGGCCTGCTGGGCGGCCTGGGCGGTGCCGGTGGTGGCCTCGGCCCGGTCGGCGGGGAGCAGGGCGGCGACCCGGCGGGAGAGTTCGGCCTCGTCGGTGCCGGGTACGGCGGACAGGTCGATCGAGGTGTAGCGGCCCGGGGAGACGAACAGCTGTTGTGCGGTGGCCTTGTCGAAGACGGCGAGGGTGCCGCCGGCCGTCACCCGGGTGTCCCGGGTGGTGACGATGCCGACGAGCCGCTTCGTCATGACCGGGCCGTCCGTCGCCAGGGTGATCGCGTCGCCGATCCGGAACCGGCCGGCGGCGGCGGTGCCGCTGTCCACGGCGATCTCCGTACCGTCGCGCGGTGCCCGGCCCTCGGTCAGCGGAAGGCGGCTGTCCTTGCCGTCGGCGCCGGGGACGTAGGCGGCCGCCCGGTGCGCCCAGACGCGGCCGGTGCGCAGCGGGGAGCCGTCCGACGCGTTCAGGGTGGCCAGGCCGTCCGCGGCCGGCCGTACGGCAAAGACGCCGGGCAATCCGGCCAGCTTGCGGGCGAGTTCGTCGTCGAGCACGGTGGCGTGCGCGTCCGCGACGGACCCGGGGGTGCCGGGGGCGCCGGGCGGGGGGTCTTTCGGGGTCACGGTGACCGCGATGTCGGCGTAGTCCTTCGACACGGCGGCCCGGTGGGCGGCGGTGGAGGAGTCCGCGAAGACGAGGGTGCCGGAGACGAAGGCGACGCCGAGGGTGACGGCGAGCACCGTCATCAGCAGCCGGGCCTTGTGCGCCAGGACGTTGCGCAGGGCTGTTTTCAGCATGGGTGAGTGGCTTCCGAAGACGTGGGGCGTGGGCCGTGGGGCCTACGGGCGGCGAGGCGGCGAGGCGGCCGGGCGGGGGAGGATCAGCTCGTGCGTGCGCGGGTGTCGAGCTGCTTCATCCGGTCCAGCACCCGGTCCGGGGTGGGCTGCGGCATCTCGTCGACCAGCCGGCCGTCGGAGAGGAAGACGACGCGGTCGGCGAAGCCGGCGGCGACCGGGTCGTGGGTCACCATCACCACGGTTCGGCCCAGTTCGCGTACGGAGTCGCGCAGGAAGCCGAGGACCTCGGCCCCGGCACGGGAGTCGAGGTTGCCGGTGGGCTCGTCGCCGAAGACGATCGCGGGCCGGGTGATCAGCGCCCGGGCCACCGCGACGCGCTGCTGCTGCCCGCCGGAGAGCTGTCCGGGCCGGTGGCCGAGGCGCCCGCCCAGGCCCACCATGGATACCACCCGGTCCAGCCACTCCCGGTCCGGGCGGCGGCCGGCGATGGACAGCGGCAGGACGATGTTTTCCAGCGCCGTCAGGGTGGGCAGCAGGTTGAACGCCTGGAAGATGAAGCCGATCCGGTCCCGGCGCAGCTCGGTGAGCTGCCGGTCGCCCAGCGTGCCCAGCTCGGTGGTGCCGACGCGGACGGAGCCCGAGCTGACGGAGTCGAGGCCCGCGGCGCAGTGCATGAGGGTGGATTTTCCGCAGCCGGAGGGACCCATGATCGCGGTGAACTCGGCCTCCCGGAAGGAGACGCTGACGCGGTCCAGTGCCACCACCCGCGTGTCGCCGCTGCCGTAGACCTTCGACAGCTCGGTGGTGGAGGCCGCGATACCGGGCGTCGGGCGGGGGGAGAACGGGTCGGTGGTCACAGGGACTCCACTTCGGGCGGTGGGAAAGGGGTGCACGCCGAAGGGTGTCGGGGGGACGTATCAGGGTCGGGGCCGCCGTGTATCGGCCTCGGCGCCGTCGTGCGGCGGTCGTGTGTCGGTCGGTGGGGGCGGGAGCCGCAGGGTGGCGATCGCGCCGCCGTCCGCGGCGTTGTCCAGGCGCAGTTCGGCGCCGAGCACCCGGGCCTGTCCCAGCGCGATGGTCAGGCCGAGGCCGTGTCCCGCGCCCCGTTCCGCGGCGCCCGTACGGAAGCGGCTCGGGCCGTCGAGCAGCAGGTCGGCGGGGAAGCCGGGGCCGTGGTCGCGGACGACGACGGTCAGGCCCTCGACGGTGACCCGCACCGGGGTACGTCCGTGCCGGTGCGCGTTGGTGACGAGGTTGCCGACGATCCGCTCCAGGCGGCGCGGGTCGGTCTCCACGTGCTCAGCGGCCACCCCGTCCTCCGCGGCCGCCACCGGCTCCGAAGCCGCTGCGTGCTCCGCGTGATCCACGTGCTCCGCGGCCGGTGACCCGGTGACGGTGACCTCCGTGTCCAGGCCGGTACGGGCCACCGCCTCGGCGACCACCGCGGCCAGCGGGACCCGGGCGCGCACCGGCGCCTCCGCGCCCGCGTCCAGCCGGGAGATCTCCAGCAGGTCCTCGACCAGGCCGCGCAGGTCCCGTACGCGGGCCCGCAGCAGGTCCTCCGTCTCGCCGGGCGGCAACAGGTCGGTGGCGGCCAGCAGGCCGCCGACGGGGGTGCGCAGCTCGTGGGCCACGTCCGCCGTGAACTGCCGCTCGATGCGCAGCCGTCGGCCGAGACTGTCGGCCATGAGGTCGACGGTGGCGGCGATGTCGGTCACCTCGTCGCGGCCCCTGGCGCGGCCCAGGGCGGGGCCGTTACGGGCGTCGAGGTCCCCGCCGGAGATCCGGGCCGCGGTCTCGGCGACCCGCCGCAGCCGGCGGGCGACCAGAGCGGCCCCGTAGACCGCCAGGGGCAGCGCGGCGGCGAGCGAGACGAGCGAGGCCACCGCCATGCTCGCGTCGAGGCGGCGCAGGTCGTGGAGTTGCGGGCTCATGTTGATCCGGACGGCCAGCACGGGGCTGCCCGGGCCGCCGACCCGCTGGGCGCCCCAGACGCTCGGCCCGAGGTTCCCCTCCACGCGCCCGTCGTAGGCCACCCGCCGGTCGGCGCCGGCCGGGTGGCGCAGGGCGGTGGGCAGTTCGGCCGGATCGAGCTCGGCGCCGCCCGCCGGCGTTCCGGTACGGCGGTAGACCTCCATGGCGGAGTACACCGTGTTGGTGGCGTCCATCTCGGCCCGGCTGCGGATGTCCATCGCGGTCCACACGTGGACGAGGACGCCCACCGCCAGGGCGACCAGACAGGCCGTGGCGGCCGCCAGCGCGGCGATCTTCCAACGTAGGGGCACACGGGCCGGCCACCACGGCCGGTGCGGGGGACGCACCGGCCTCAGCGCCTGAGCTTGTAGCCGAAGCCGCGGACCGTCTCGATCCGCTCCCGGCCCAGTTTCTTGCGCAGCCGCTGGACGGCCAGGTCCACAACCCGGCTGTCGCCGTCCCAGCCGTACTCCCAGACGTTGCGGAGCAGGGTGTGGCGTTCCAGCACGATGCCCGGGTGGGCCGCGAACTCCAGCAGCAGCTTCAACTCGGTGGGGGTGAGTGCCACCGGGCTTTTGCCGACGAACACCTCCATCCCGCCGGTGTCGACGGTCAGATCGCCGAAGACCAGTACGTCCTCCTCCCGGCCGGCGGCGGGCTCGCCGCCCGGGGCGGGCGCGTAGGAGGCCCGACGCAGCAGCGAGCGGATGCGGGCCACGAGGACGTTCGTCTCCACCGGCTTGACCACGTAGTCGTCGGCCCCGGCCTCCAGACCGGCGACGACATCGAGGCCGTCGCCGCGGGCGGACATCATCAGCACCGGCACCAGGCTGGTCTCGCGGACCCGGCGGCACAGCCCGATCCCGTCGAGGCCGGGCAGCATCACGTCGAGGATCAGCAGGTCGAAGGCCTCGTCGTCGCGGAAGGACTCCAGCCCGGTCAGTCCGTCGGCCGCGGCCGTGACCCGGTAGCCGTAGCGTTCGAGGGCGACGGTGAAGGACCGGCGCATCAGCTCGTCGTCCTCGACCAGCAGCACACGGACCGGAGGCGGAGGTTCCGGCGCCGGGGCGGGTGAGGGCACGGGCGGGACTCCTGTTCGTACGGGTCGGGCGAAGCGCCGCTCGGGCGTGAACCCCCACGCGGCCGGCGGCCCGCAAGGAACGATACGGGAGGCATCGGACGCGGCGGCCGAGGTCGGAGCCGGGTGCGCGATTCGATCGGCGGCCGAGCGCCCGTCGATACACGGCCGATACAAACGGCCGCGCCCGGCCCCGCCCGGACGCGTACGCGCGCGTGCACCGGTGGCGCGTCGATCGAAATCGGCCTGAATGCAGGTGGCGCCGGCGGAAATCGGTCTGCTGAAGCGATGAGTCCGGCCGGACCGCCGCATAGTCTGATCATCGGTCGATCGGGATCCGTACCGGGGGTCCACGGAGCGAGGAGAAACACTGATGGTCGGGTCGCGTGTCCTTGCCCTCGGGCACTATCAGCCGTCGAAAATCTTGACCAATGCCGATCTCGAGCAGATGGTCGACACCACCGACGAGTGGATCCGCAGCCGGGTCGGAATCGCGACGCGCCATGTCGCCGCCGAGGACGAGTCGGTCTCGGACATGGCGACGAAGGCCGCCGAGCACGCACTGGCCAACGCCGGACTCACCGGCGCCGACATCGACTTCGTCATCGTCGCCACCTGCACGGCACTCGACCGCTCGCCCAACATGGCGTCCCGGGTGGCGGCCGCGGTCGGGGCGAGGACTCCCGCCGCCATCGACGTGAACACGGCCTGCTCCGGATTCCCGCACGCCATGGCACTGGCCGACCAGAGCATACGGACGGGTTCCGCCACGAAGGCCCTGGTCATCGGCGTGGAGAAGCTCACCGACTTCGCCGACTGGACCGACCGCACCACCTGTGTGCTCGTCGGCGACGGGGCGGGCGCGGCCGTCGTCGTCGCTTCCGAGGAGCCGGAGATCAGCCCGGTCGTGTGGGGGTCCGTACCCGAGATGGGCGGGGCCGTACGCATCGAGGCGCCGACCAACACCTTCGCCCAGGAAGGGCAGTCGGTCTACCGCTGGGCCACCACGGCGCTTCCCGAGGTCGCCCTCCAGGTCTGCGAGCGGGCCGGCGTGAAGCCCGAGGAGCTGGGCGGCGTCGTCCTCCACCAGGCCAACCTGCGGATCATCGAACCCCTGGCGCGCAAGATAGGCGCGGTCAACGCCGTCGTGGCCAAGGACGTCGTCGACTCGGGCAACACCTCGGCCGCGAGCATCCCGCTGGCGCTGTCCAAGCTCGTCGAACGGGGTGAGATCGAGAAGGGATCGCCCGTACTCCTCTTCGCGTTCGGCGGGGGCCTGTCCTACGCCGGCCAGATCATCAACTGCCCGTGACCGGCGCCGACGGATCGACGACGCGGAATTCCCCGCGCGTGCCGTGGTGGCCGCTGCTGCGGGAGGCGACGACCGCTCCCCGGGCGCGGCTGCTGGTGTTCCCGCATTCCGGGGCCGGCCCCAACACGCTGTTCCCCCTGGTCCGCCCGCTGCCCGACGATGTGGAGGTGCTCGGACTCTCGCTGCCCGGGCGGGAGCGCCGGTTCGACGAGCCCCCGGGCTGCCGGCTCGACCAGGTACTGGACTCCGTGGCCGACGAGGTGCTCGGCCTGGACCCGCTGCCCACGGTGGTCTTCGGACACAGCCTCGGCGCGCTCCTCGCCACCCGCGCGGCGCGCCTGCTCGGCCCGTACTGCCGGGCTGCCGTCGTCAGCGGGCAGGCCCCCGGCCGGACCCCGCGCCGGGCCCACGGCACCAGCACCGACGAGGACGTCGTCCGGCTGCTGAGGGAGGGCGGCGGCACCCCGCAGTGGGTGCTGGACGATCCGGAGATGCTGGCGCACGTGACGCGCGTCCTGCGGGCGGACATCGAACTCAGCCGGGAATCCGCGACGGGGTTCGAGGACGTACGGCTCGACGTGCCCCTGCACGTGCTGGGCGGCACGGCGGACCCCCTGATCCCGCACGAACCGCTCGACGGTTGGGCCGACCACACGACCGGGGCGTGCCAGGTGCTCCGCTTCGAAGGCGACCATTTCTTCCTGCTGGCCGAGGCGCACCGCCCCACGGTCGTGGACGTGCTGCACCGGGCACTCACGGACGGCTGACCGAAGGACCACCCACGGGGCCGTGCGGCCACGCGCCCGGGCGCCCGTGCGGCCACGCGCGCGGGCGCGCGGAAGGGGCCGGAGTCACGTGGCGCGTGACCCCGGCCCGCGGCCGGTCCCCGTCGGACGGGACCGGCCGGAGATCACGGCCGGATGATGCGGACCTGGTAACTGCCGTTGCGCAGTTCACCCACGACGGACACGCTGATGCCCGCCTTCTCGTCGGTGAAGGTCTCGCCCGGCCGGAACGGCGCGTCCGAGAGCTCCGCGTGCACATTGGGCCGCCGGGTGCAGCCGCCGCTCGTGCTCGCGCTGTCCGACACGGTGATCGGGCCGTGCCCGGTGTCCACGTCGGAGTCCACCTTGTAGATCAGGACGCCCGGCTTGCAGACGGCCTCGTCGTTCCCGGCCCGGGTCCGCACCTCCACCGCGTACCCGGCGCTCTCCGACAGCGGGATGAAGGCCAGCTTGGTGCCGCCCCGTATCCCCAGCGGGGACAGGGTGTGGTCGCTGGTGCCCGACTTGGCCGCGCAGCTGATCTGCGTACTGTCCAGCCAGCCCAGCTTCCACTTGTGCCAGCCCATCAGGTCGTTGTTGGCACCCCAGTCCTCGCTCATGATGTCCCAGTGCCCGACCGTGCTCCCGCCGTCCGCGGTGTAGAGGTCGGGCAGCCCGAAGACGTGCCCGTTCTCGTGCGGGAGCACCCGGTAGCCGGTCTCCTGGTAGGTGCCGGAGCCGTCGTCCTGCCGGCTGTAGACGAAGGACGTGTTGGCCAGCGGCACGCCGTCGGCGACCGGAGCCTCGCCGTTGCCCGAGAAGGTCACCGACAGGACGGTGTCCAGGGCGGACGGCCCGGCATTCGGCGTGACCAGGATGTTGATCAGGTCGTACCGGGTGAAGTCCACCTCGGGGTCGGCGGCCTTCGCTATGTGCTCGACGAGCTGCCGGTAGCCCGGCTCGTACGCGGACCCGCGCTCGATCCCGTACGCCGCGAAGGGCATCGGCATCCGCAGCCAGCCCTTTATCGGCGCTTCGGCCCGGTAGGCCAGCCGGCCGTAGGAACTGACGCGGAACCATTCGGCCGTCTGGGGGAAGAACTCCGCCATCCGGTCCGCCGCCGTGCCCTCGCCCTTGGCGTCAGGGAAGTCGATCATCAGGTTCAGGGCCCGGATCTCGCCGGTGGAGCGCGAGTAGCCGGGCGGGGTCGGCATGCCCTCGGACATCTGCACACCCATGGTCCCCGCGATCCGGCAGGGCGCGAGAGCCGATTCGACGGTCGTGGCCACCGCTCCGGCCGCCGAGTTGCCGCGACCGGATATGCCCGTGCTCGCCGTTGCCGTGACGCCGAGGGCCAGCGCGGTCAGGCCGATGTACGCGCTGGTGCGACGTGGTCTGCGTATCCGGTGGCGGGTCTGCGACATGGAGATCGCCTTCGGGTCCGCGGCAGCCGGCCCTGCCCGGTCTGCGCTCTGTTCGATCACCCTCCGCCGGGCGCGGCGCGCCCGCGCGTCGGGAGAGGCCGAACGTGGACACGCCGGTGACTCAGGTCACACGAGGGAGTGAAATAACCGGGGACCGGATCCCCGTTTGTACGTGAGTCCCGCCAAGCGGGGAGCGACTCCCCGTTTGGGTGGGGTGGTCGCGCAGTTCGCACCACGAGTCCACGAGCCCGCGAGTCCGCGCCAGGGAGGCCCCGGAATGAAGAGCTCCACCAGCACCGCCCCGGCGCCCCGGCTCACCCCGGACCTGGCGCAGGCGCAAGGGTCGGCGCAAGGGCAGGCGCAGGGGTCCGCGGCCGGTGTTCCGCGTCCGCGCGCCGACGCCGTCCGCAACCGCGAGCGGATCCTGGCGGCGGCCCGCGAGGCCTTCGTCGAATCCGGCTCCGGGGCTCCCTTCGACGAGGTGGCCCGCCGGGCCGGCATCGGCAACGCCACGCTCTACCGGCACTTCCCCGACCGCCCCACCCTCGTCCACCACGTCGTGCTCTTCACGATGGGCCGGGTGACGGCCTCGGCCGAGGCCTCCCTCGCCGAGGAGTCCGACGCCTTCGCCGCCCTGTGCCGGTTCACACACGCCGCCGCGGACGAGCGGATCGGCGCCCTGTGTCCGATGCTCGCCGACGGGTTCGACGGCGAGCACCCCGAACTGCTCGCGGCGCGCACCGCGTTGGAGGAGGCCGTCGTCACCCTGTTGACCGCGGGCCAGGACGCCGGGCTGGTCCGCACCGACATCGGGGTCGGCGACCTGATGGTCGCGCTGTCCCAGCTCAGCCGCCCGCTCCCGGGCACGGCGTGCCTCGACACCGACCGCTTCGCCCACCGCCATCTGCAGCTCTTCCTCGACGGGTTGCGGGCCCCGGCCCGCTCCGAACTCCCCGGTTCGGCAACGACCTTGGACGACCTGCGGCAGAAAACCATGTGACACGCACAAAGCTTACGAAATAGCCTTTTTCAGTCATTCCGCACAGTGAAGTGGGTATCCCCATGTCAAAAACAGCCGCGAGCCTCGCGCCGGCTGCCGATCCCAGCCGCTGGAAGGCACTCGTCTTCATAGCCCTGGCCCAGCTGATGGTCGTTCTCGACGCGACCATCGTGAACATCGCCCTGCCCTCCGCGCAGACCGACCTCGGCATCTCGGACGGCAACCGTCAGTGGGTCATCACCGCGTACGCGCTGGCCTTCGGCGGACTGCTCCTCTTCGGTGGTCGCATCGCCGACAAGTGGGGCCGTAAGAACGCCTTCGTCGTCGGTCTCGTCGGCTTCGCCCTGGCCTCCGCGCTCGGCGGCGCCGCGAACGGCGAGGCCATGATGCTCGGCGCCCGCGCGCTGCAGGGTGCCTTCGGCGCGCTGCTCGCACCGGCGGCCCTGTCGCTGCTCGCCGTCATGTTCACCGACGCCAAGGAGCGGGCCAAGGCCTTCGGCATCTACGGAGCCATCGCGGGCGGCGGCGGCGCCGTCGGCCTGATCCTCGGTGGCTTCCTGACCGAGTACCTGAACTGGCGCTGGACCTTCTTCGTCAACATCCCCTTCGCGATCGTCGCGGCCGTGGGTGCTTGGATGGTCATCCGTGAGCCCGCCGGGTCCCGAAACCGCGCGCCCCTCGACATCCCGGGCGTGATCCTTTCCACCACCGGTCTCGTCGCCCTCGTGTACGGCTTCACCCGCGCCGAGTCCGCCGGCTGGTCGGACGCCCTGACGGTCACGATGTTCGTCTCCTCGGCGCTGCTGCTGGCCGCCTTCGTCCTCGTCGAGTCCAAGGTGAAGTCCCCGCTGCTGCCGCTGCGCGTCCTGCTGGAGCGCAACCGCGGCGGTGTATACCTCTCGCTCGGCCTCGCCGTCATCTCGATGTTCGGCCTGTTCCTCTTCCTCACCTACTACCTGCAGGTCGTGAAGGGCTTCTCGCCCGTCAAGACCGGCTTCGCCTTCCTGCCGATGATCGCGGGCATGATCACGGGCTCCACCCAGATCGGCGCCCGCCTGATGACCCGCGTCCCGCCGCGCCTGCTGATGGGCCCGGGCTTCATGGTCGCCGGCCTCGGCATGCTGCTGCTCACCCAGCTGGAGGTCGGGTCCTCGTACCCGGCGCTGATCCTGCCGGCGCAGCTGCTGCTCGGCCTCGGCATGGGTACGGCGTTCATGCCGGCGATGTCCCTGGCCACGCACGGGGTGAACCCGGCCGACGCCGGTGTCGCCTCCGCCATGGTCAACACCTCGCAGCAGGTCGGCGGCGCCATCGGCACCGCGCTGCTGAACACCATCGCCGCCTCGGCGACCACCGCCTACCTGACCGACCACGCGGCCGAGGCCGCGGCGGGCGGCCCGGCGGCGCAGCTGATCCAGGCGCAGGCCATGGTCGAGGGCTACGCGTCCGCCATCTGGTGGGCGGTCGGCATCCTGGTCGCCAGCTCGGTCATCGCGCTGACGCTGATCAACACCGGCCGTCCGGGTGCGGGCGGCCCGGTGGCCTCCGGTTCCGGCGAGGAGGCCGAGCTCAAGGTCCCGGTGATCGTCCACTGATCGGGGCCGAGGGCCCACGGGAATGACTGATGACCCCGTCTCGTTCAAATTTGAACGAGACGGGGTTAGTCTGTTTCGGTACGCATTTCAACTACGCGGAGGAGCGCCCGCTGTGACCCGCATACCGGCCCTGTACCTGAGCCACGGCGCACCCCCGCTGGCCGACGACCCGATCTGGCCCGGCGAGCTCGCCGCCTGGTCCGCCGACCTGCCGCGCCCCCGGGCGATCCTCATGGTCTCCGCCCACTGGGAGGAGGCCCCGCTCGCCCTCGGTGCCACGGAGCGCGTCCCGCTCGTGTACGACTTCTGGGGCTTCCCCGAGCACTACTACCGGGTCCGCTACGACGCCCCCGGCGCCCCGGAGCTGGCCGCCTCGGTCCGCAAGCTGCTGCGGGCCCCCGGCACCCCCGTCCAGGACATCCCCGACCGCGGCCTGGACCACGGCGCGTACGTCCCCCTGGTGGAGATGTACCCGGAGGCCGACATCCCGGTCCTCCAGATCTCCCTGCCCACGCTGGACCCGGCCGGCCTGATGGACATCGGCCGCAAGCTCGCCCCGCTGCGCGACGAGGGCGTGCTGATCGTGGGCAGCGGCTTCTTCACCCACAACCTGGCGGCGCTGCGCCACACGGGCCCGGGCGTCCCCGGCTGGTCGGCGGAGTTCGACGCGTGGGGCGCCGAGGCCCTGGCCGCGGCCGACGTGGACGCCCTGCTGGACTTCGAGCACAAGTCCCCGGCGGGCCGCCTGGCCCACCCCCGTACGGAACACTTCGCCCCGCTCTTCGTCGCCCTCGGCGCGGCCGAATCCGACCTGACCGCCGCCCGCACCCCGGTGGACGGCTTCTGGATGGGCCTCTCGAAGCGCTCCCTCCAGTTCGGCCAGGCCTTGTCCGCGAAGTAACCCTTTCGTCCGGAACGGTGCTCTTGGGGTGTATCCGGCCGTTCGATCGTCAGTCCAGGCAACCGGATGCCGGTGAGGGTCGTCTTCAGGAGCGGAGTGCAGCCGAGGTCGGCGCTCTTCCGGGGTGAACGGGGCCGTGTCAAGGGTGACGGTGGTCTCAGAGGTTTGGTGGAGGTAAAGACCCGCAAGGGGTTCCCGATCCACCCCTCATCCCGGGCCTGACCTGCACTCCTTCGAGCTCTTACGGCGTTCCGGCTCCCCGGTGGGTGCGGCGCGACGGGGCAGGATACTGCAAGATCTCGAAAACGAGGGAGCAGCGTGGGAATTCTGTCCCGATTCCAGTCGTTGTTTCCTTCGGAAGCGGGCACTCGGGAGAGTGTCCGTGACGCACCGGACCGGTCGGCAGCCGTCCCGGCGGCGTCCACCAGCCGCACCGCGACCGAACACTTCGCAAGGGAGCACGCATGGCAACCCGCGCCGTCGCCCGTCGTCAGTCCACGAGCAGCGCCCGCGCTGTGGGCGGGGAGATCGCAGACCGCGACCTGGTCGGCATGTACCTGGACGAGATCGCGCGCACCCCGCTGCTCGACGCCGCCAAAGAGGTGGAGCTCTCCCAGATCATCGAGGCGGGCGTCTACGCCCAGCAGATCCTCGACGGCGCGATAGAACGCGACGGGGACACCCCGGCCCGCGAGGAGCTGGAGGCGCTGGCCGCCGAGGGCGAGCGGGCCAAGGAAGTCTTCATCCGCTCGAACCTCCGCCTCGTCGTGGCCGTCGCCCGCCGCTATCCGCGCAGCGGCCTGCCCCTCCTCGACCTGATCCAGGAGGGTAACGCGGGCCTGGTCCGTGCCGTCGAGAAGTTCGACTACGCCAAGGGCTTCAAGTTCTCCACGTACGCCACGTGGTGGATCCGGCAGGCGATCACCCGGTCCATCGCGGACCAGTCCCGCACCATCCGCCTCCCCGTCCACCTCGTCGAGGAGCTCGGCCGGATCCGCCGCGTCCAGCGTGAGTTCAACCGCGAGAACGGCCGCGAGCCGGAGCACGCCGAGATCGCCGCCGAGCTGGACTCGACGGAGAAGCGCGTCGGTGACGTGCTGGACTGGGCCCGCGACCCGGTCAGCCTCAACATGTCGGTCGACGACGACGGCGACACGCAGTTCGGTGACCTCCTGGAGGACACCTCGGCGATCTCGCCCGAGCAGTCCGTGCTCTCCCTGCTGCGCAGCGAGGAGCTGGAGGACCTGCTGGGCAAGCTCGACCAGCGCACGGCGTCGATCATCAAGATGCGGTACGGCATCGACGACGGCCGCGAGCGGACCCTGACGGAGGTCGGCAAGCAGCACGGCCTGACCCGTGAGCGGATCCGCCAGATCGAGAAGCACGCGCTGCTGGAACTGAAGCGGATGGCGCGCGACACCGGCTTCGACGCCGTGGCCTAGCGCGGCCCGCGGCGAAGCCCCCTGTACGAGCCCCGGTGCCTATCCCCCCCCAGGCGCCGGGGCTCTCTCCTGCCCCGCACGACCCGGCCCCTACGGTGCGCCCGTCGCCGACGTGAGCCGCGCGGCCAGCGCACCGGCCGCGTCCCGAAGTGCCGCAGGCTCCCGCACGGTGAACGCCAGCCCCGTCAGGGCCAGCCGGGCGACCGTCCACTCCGGTGCGTCCGCGCTCTCGAAGCTCACCGAGGTCCGTGTCCCGTCCCCCGGCAGGGCCGCGGCCCGTAGCCAGGCCGGCAGCTCCGCGGGGTCCGCCGCGAAGTCGACCTCCACCCGGTACGGCTGCTTCTCCCCGCCCCGCAGCCCCCGCCGGACGAACTCCTCCGCCTCCATCGGCAGGTCCCGCCGCGCGAACCGGGCCCCCGTCGCGAAGGCCTCGTCGACCCGGTCCACCCGGAAGGTCCGCCAGTCCTCCCGCTCCAGGTCGTAGGCGACCAGGTACCACCGGCTCCCGGTGCTCACCAGCCGGTACGGCTCCACCAGCCGCCGCGACTCGGCCCCGTCGCGCGCCCGGTACGCGAACCGCAGCCGCTCCGGCCCCGCCACCGCCGCCGCCATCGTGGTCAGCGTCCGCGGGTCGACGCTCGCCCCGTCGCCGCGGGACAGCGCGATCGTCGCCGACTGGAGCGCGCTCACCCGGTGCCGCAGCCGCGACGGCAGGACCTGCTCCAGCTTCGCCAGGGCCCGTACGGAGGCCTCCTCGACCCCCTCGATCGCATGGCCGGCCCCCGCCCGCAGGCCCACCGCGATCGCCACCGCCTCCTCGTCGTCCAGCAGCAGCGGGGGCATCGCCGCCCCCGCCACCAGCCGGTATCCGCCCTCGGAGCCCAAGGTGGCCTCCACCGGGTAGCCGAGGTCCCGTAGCCGCTCGATGTCGCGCCGGATGGTTCGGGGGCTCACGTGCAGCCGCTGTGCCAGCTCGCTCCCCGGCCATTCCCGCGGGGTCTGCAGGAGGGACAGCAGGGACAGCAGTCGTCCGGGTGTGTCGGTCATGAATCCAGGCTGCCGGCGGAATAGGACACGGACTGACCTAGACGCCGTCTAAGTTTCTCCTCATGAGCACCGAGACGTCCAAGACATCGCCCGAAAGAGAGAACGGGCCCGTACAAGAAGAGCGGAACGACGTAGCCCACGACGCACCCAGCTCGCCCGCCGACCGCCGCCGCTGGCTGGCGCTCGCCATCGTGATGACCGCGGCCTTCATGGACCTGGTCGACGTCACGATCGTCAACATAGCCATCCGCACCATGCGTGAGGACTTCGGCGCCTCCACCAGCGCGATCCAGTGGATCACCGCGGGCTATGCCCTCGCCTTCGCCGCAGGCCTGATCACCGGCGGCCGTCTCGGTGACATCTACGGCCGCAAGCGCGTCTTCCTCATCGGCATCGCCGGGTTCACCGTGGCCTCGCTGCTCTGCGGCATCGCCGCGAACCCGGACATCCTCGTCGTGGCCCGCCTCCTCCAGGGCGGTATGGCCGCTCTGATGGTGCCGCAGGTCCTGGCGATCATCCACGTCACCTTCCCGCCGCAGGAGCGCGGCAAGGTCTTCGGCATGTTCGGCGCGATCGTGGGCCTCGCCGCCGTCTCGGGTCCGCTGCTCGGCGCGCTGCTCATCGAGTGGGACCTCTTCGGTCTCGGCTGGCGCCCGATCTTCCTGATCAACCTGCCCGTCGGCATCATGGGCGTGATCCTGGGCCGCAAGTTCATCGCCGAGTCCAAGGCCCCCAAGGCGCTGCGGCTGGACCTGGTCGGCGTCGTCCTCGCCACCCTCGCCCTGGTCCTGCTGATCTTCCCGCTGACCCACGGCCACGAGAACGACTGGCCGACGTGGGGCTTCGTCTGCATGGGCGCGGCGCCGTTCGTCTTCGCCGCCTTCATCGCCTACGAGAAGTTCAAGATCAAGAAGGATGGTTCCCCGCTCGTCGAACTCTCCCTCTTCAAGGTCAAGAGCTTCGCCGGTGGTATCGCCGTCCAGCTGACCTTCGGCATCGCGACCGGCATCTTCTTCCTGGTCTGGACGATGTACATGCAGATGGGTCTCGGCTGGAGCGTGCTGCGCGCGGGTCTGACCGGCATCCCGTTCTCCATCGCGGTCTCGGTCGCCGCCGGCCTCTCGGTCGAGAAGCTCGTCCCCCGCTTCGGCCGCAAGGTGCTCCAGGCCGGCGCGCTGGTCATGGCCGCCGGTGTGCTCCTCTACATCTGGGAGTCGCAGCACTACGGGATGGAGATCGCCTCCTGGCAGATGGCCGCCCCGCTGATGGTCATGGGCGTCGGCATGGGCCTGATCGTGGCCCCGCTGAACGACACCGTGCTCTCCGAGGTGCCGCGCGAGCACGCCGGATCCGCCTCGGGTCTGATCAACACCACCGGGCAGATGGGCAACGCGCTGGGTCTGGCGCTGACCTCCGTCGTCTTCTTCGGGTTGATCGACGACGACATGGTCTTCGGCCCGTCGTACGTGGAGGCCTTCCGCGGCGCGCTGTGGTGGATCGTGGCCGTCATGGTCGTGATCTTCGCGGTGATGTTCGTACTGCCGCGCAGGGCCCTTCCGATGGAGGAGCGCGAGGGTGCCGCCGAGCACGCGGGCCGCACCCCCGAGAAGGTCCCGGTCGCCTGAGTCGACCCCCACGCGTCGTCGAGCGGACATGCCTGCCCTCCGGGGTGGCATGTCCGTTCTTTTTTGTTTCCCTCCGCACCCTTGCGTACAGTGGTGCGAATCCGCTGATTAGTGAACGAAACGGACGTGTATCCAGATGTGCGCACCGGAGCGACGCCCCGAGATCCCGCTGACCGCCCGCGAGGCGGGCGGCATCGCGGGCGGCAGCGGCAGCGCCATCGCCCGGCCGGCCGTCTCACGGCCGCAGGCGGCCTGACCCGCGCCCGACCGACCGCGCCCGACCTCGCCGAGGCGGCCCGCCGCACGCGACCCACTCATCACGGACACGGGGCTCGCCCCCGCCGACAAGGCCTTGATCGAGGCCGCGGTACGGAAGTTGTGCTCGCATGATCCTCACCGTCACTCCCAACCCCTCCCTCGACCGGGCCTACGAGGTCCCCCCGCTGGACCGCGGCCGAGTGCTGCGCGCCGGCGGCGAACGGGTCGACCCCGGGGGCAAGGGCGTCAACGTCTCCCGCGCCGTGGCCGCCGCGGGTGTCCGTACGACGGCGGTCCTCCCGCTCGGCGGCGCCCCCGGCATCCTGCTCGCCGAACTCCTCGGCGCGCAGGGCGTGGACGTCACGGCCGTCTCGATCACCGGTCAGACCCGCTCGAACGTCGCGCTCACCGAACCCGACGGCACCCTCACCAAAATCAACTCGCCCGGCCCGGCGCTCTCCCCGGAGGAATCCGCCCTCCTCCTCGACACCGTCCGCTCCGCCGCCACCGAAGCCACCTGGGTCGCCTGCTGCGGCAGCCTCCCGCGCGGCGTCGGACCCGACTGGTACGCCGACCTGGTCGCCCGGGCGCACGCGGCCGGCGCCCGTGTCGCCCTGGACCCCTCGGGCTCCGTACCGCCGGAGCTGACCGCGGCCCGGCCGGAGGTGATCAAGCCCAACGCGTCCGAGCTGGCGACCGCGGTGGGGCGCCCGCTGCCCACCCTGGGGGACGTGGTCAAGGCCGCCGAGGAGCTCCGCGATCGGGGCGCGGGGGCCGTACTGGCCTCCCTCGGCGGGGACGGCCAACTCCTGGTCTCGGCGGAGGGCACCTACTACGGCACCGCTCCGGCCCCGCTGGTGCGCAGCACCGTAGGGGCGGGCGACGCCTCGCTGGCCGGCTTCCTGATCGCGGGCGGCGCCGGACCGGGCGCCCTCGCCTCGGCCCTGGCCCACGGCGCGGCCGCCGTCCAACTGCCGGGCAGCGCCATGCCGACCCCGGCGGACCTGCGCCCCGACCGGGTCCGTGTCACCGAGGACCCACCCCTGGACCTCCAGCTCACCGACCCCGGTACGCCGTAGCGGATCGCTCGCCGGGGCGGATCACCGTACGCGGGAGCGCAGTTCCATCGCTCCGCGGGCGGCCGCCTCGCTCTCGTACACCTCGCACATGTGCCGCCCGTCGGGCGTCGCCGTGTGCTCGACCTCCCACAGGCTGACCTCGGTCCCGTCCAGCAGCACGAAGGCGTGCTCGTACAGGCTGAAACCCGCGCCCCGCCCGTCCGCGAAGGAGTGCCGCGCGCCGAACGCCTGCGTGATCTGGTGCGCGTACGCCGACCGCAGCAGCGTCGTCACCGGCTCGCCCGGCCGGTCGGCGTTCTCCGCGCGGCGCAGCACCCGCCGGGCGTGGTCGGCGGAGTCCTCCACCGCGTACTCCCGGTGCCGACGCATCGGGCTCCGGGCCGCGTACAGCGCGCTCAGCAGCGCCACGTCGCCCTCCGGCTCGTCCTCACCCGGCATCGGCGACGGATCCGGGGACGCCCCGGCCGAGGCCTCGCCGAACAGCCGGGTCACGGCCAGGCAGGTCTCCGCCTTGCTCGCGAAGACCTCGTGCCGCGGGGACCGGTCGCCCTCCAGCCGGTAGGTCAGCTCCCACAGCGAGACCGAACCGCCGTCGGTCAGCAGATAGGTGTGCCGGTGGGTCTCCCGCCAGATGCCCGCCTCCGGGCTGTGGTGGGTGGTGTAGAGCGAAGAGCTGTGGGCGAGCGCCGTGCCGAGGCGCTCGACCAGCCGGTCCGGCAGGTCGAAGGAGTTGAGGGCGCGGCCGAGGAGTCGTTCGAGGTGCGCCTCGGTTGTCTCGTACGGATCGCTCAAGGTGGGTCTCCAGGCCGTCGCAGCTTGTCACTTCGCGGAAGCTCAACGTAACCCCTGGTTCTGACATCACGTCCGGGGTTCGGTAAAACGTCCGGGAAGCATCGGAGGTTCCCGCCACACCTTCAGGTCAACTTGCGTACGGATGCGCACGGTTGGGCCCGATCTGAGGGGAAGCGCGGGAGTATGGGCCACATGGCAACGAATACAGTGGGCCTCCCGCGCCAGCAGGTACGGCCCCGCAGTGGACACGAGGGCGAACAGAGCGCCGCTCCGAAGGGGTTGGCCTGGCTGCTGGCCGTCACCGGGGCGGCCGGCCTGCTGGCCTCGTGGGTGATCACCCTCGACAAGTTCCTCCTGCTGGAGGACCCGGACTTCAAGCCCGCGTGCAGTCTCAACCCGGTGGTCTCCTGCGGCAGCGTGATGACGAGCGAGCAGGCGGCCGCCTTCGGCTTCCCCAATCCGATGCTGGGGCTCGTCGCGTACGCCGTCGTGGTCTGCGTCGGCGCGGGTTTGCTGGCGGGCGCCCGCTACCGCGGCTGGTTCTGGCTCGGACTGAACGCCGGCACGCTCTTCGGCACCGGCTTCTGCGGTTGGCTGATGGTCCAGTCGCTCTACGAGATCAACGCGCTCTGCCTGTGGTGCTGCCTCGCCTGGGTCGCGACGCTGCTGATGTTCTGGGCGGTGACCGCGCACAACGTCCGTACGCGCGTCCTGCCCGCCCCCGGCCCGCTGCGGGGCTTCTTCACCGAATTCGGCTGGGCCCCGCCCGCCCTGCACCTCGGAGTGATCGGCATGCTGATCCTCACCCGCTGGTGGGACTTCTGGACCGGCTGACCGCCGGGGGGCGGAACACGACGAGGGCCCCGGCGGCTGGACGCCGCCGGGGCCCTCGTCGTTCACTCCACAGGCTCAGCGGCCCGCGATCACCCGAAGGGCGGAGGAACCGCAGATCAGCTGCCGGCCGAGAGGTTGCCGGAGAGGACCGGGATGTTGTCCAGGATGTGCGAGAGCGGCTCGTCGCCCTTGGCCTGGGTGGAGTTCTCGGTGCACTGCTGGTTCTGCGGGTTGGACAGGACGTTGATGTCCTGGACACCGATGTTGAGCGCGGCGATCAGCGACTGGGCGTTGACCTTCGCCGGCAGGCCGATGCAGGGCTTGTTGAGGGTGCCCTGGACCAGGCTGAGCTGCGGGCTCATGTCGCCGTGGGTCTTCTGGTTGCCGTAGATCTGCTGGGCACCGTTGCCGTTGACGGTGTTGACCCCGTTGTCGTTACCGATGGCCATGGCCGGGGCCGCGGCGGCAGCGCCCGCGCCGATCGCAACGGCGGAGACCGCGGCGGCAGTCATGAACTTCTTGAACATCTTGATCCTTCTGTCGCACGAGTGCCCGCTGATGGAGCGCCCTGGTCAACTGCCCGACCTGCGGGTCGGTTCCGCTGCTTCACTCGAACGGCCCGCGTCACCCGAGGTTTTCCCCACCCCGGGTGAGTGGGCTCCGGACGCCTGCGCGAAGCCCGTACGCGGCCGGCACCGATCCGGGTTCCGGTTGCGCTCCGTGCGAGGTGTTCGCACGGTGGGTGAGGAAGCGGATCGATCGGGTCCGCTCTCGTGTCCCCACCACGAAGGAACATCCATGCACCGCACGAAGCCGTCCCGCGCCCGCCTCCTCGTCCCGTCGGCCCTCGCCCTCGTCATACTGTCGGGCGCGGCTGCCCCCGCGGTCGCCGCGGAGGGTGACGGCTCCGCGGCCCTCACCGATCGAGTGGCCTCCGTCAAGAAGCAGGTCGAGAAGATCGAGCGGCGCGCGGCGGCCGCCGGCCCCATCGACGACCTCCTGGCGGGCCTCACCAAGACCCTCGAAGGTCTTCTCGCGACGGTCGGGGGTCTGCTGCCCGACGGGGTGACGCTGCCGCCGATCGAGCTGCCGCAGCTGCCGGACATCAAGCTCCCCGAACTGCCCGACCTGTCCGGCCTCATCCCGCAGCTGCCGCCGGTGGACGCCCTGCCCGAGGTCCCGACCACCCCGGCGATCCCGGACATCCCCGTGATTCCCACGGTTCCGGACATTCCGGCCGTCCCGTAGGGCCGGTACGGACCGGTAACCCGTCGGATGGTTACGACAATTGAGCCGAACAGGTCTCATCGTGCGCGAGGCCGTGTCGTCTGGGAAGCTGGACCGTTTCGCTCGGTGTGAGCCCCGGTTAGGGGCAGAACATCGAACAGAAGGTGCACTTCCCATGAACTCTGCCAAGAAGGCCGCCCTGGTCCTGGCCACCGCTGGTCTCGCTGCGGCCGGTGCCGCCGGCTCCGCCGCCGCCGACTCGTCGGCCGAGGGCGCGGCCGTGGGTTCCCCCGGCGTCCTGTCCGGCAACCTGGCCCAGGTGCCGGTGCACATCCCGGTCAACGTCTGCGGCAACACCGTGAACGTCGTCGGCCTGCTGAACCCGGCGTTCGGCAACGTCTGCGTCAACAACTGACGTTCGCACGAACGACTGTGGGCGCCCCGGCCTCGCCGGTGGCGCCCACAGTCGTGTCGGCACGTGGCCGACCGGGACGGTTCACTGACCGCCGTTGAGCTTCACGCCGCCGAGCATCGGGGACGCCTGGGTGGCGCCGTTCGCGAGGCCGAGCACGGTGCCGGGCACGTCGTTGCGCACCTTGTTGACCTTCTGGGCGGTCCCCACGACCTTGTTGACGGTGTCGCCCTGCTCGGCCAGCCCGTTGCCGACCGTCTGCGGAAGGGACTCCGAGACGGGCCCGACGGCGTTCAGCGTCTCGGTCACCCCGCCGGTCAGGCTCATGGGGGGCATCGCGGCCGCGGGCTCGGCGGCGAAGGCGGTGGCGGAGGCGCCGAGGGCGGCGACGGAGCCGACGACGACAGCGGCGACCTTCGTGAGCTTCATTATCGAAATCCTCTTCTTTCGTGGACAGAGGCGTCAGTGGCGACCGTCGCGCCACTTTCACCCTGGGTAACGATTCCCCGTCGCTACGGAAACGCGAACGCGCGCGGTTATGTGGTGCGGGCATGACAGCGGCCGGAGAATCCGACGAGGGATTCTCCGGCCGATGTTTATTCCGATTACCGGTATTGCCGGTCAGGAGACGCGCGACCGCCGGTACAGAATGGCGCCGCCCAGGATCAGGGCGGTGGCGAGGGCCGCCGCGGCCGCGGGCTGCCCCGCGCCGGTCTCGGCCAGCACCGGCCCGGTCACGTGCGCCGGAGCGGGGGCCGACGGCTGTACGGGAGCGGGCGCGGGGAGGGGCGCCGGGGCCGGGGCCGGGGCGGGGGCCGGGGCCGGCGCCGGGGGAAGGGTGACCGGGGTGTCACCGCCGGGGGCGGCCGGCGGCTGGTCCGCGGGAGGTACCACCTCGGGCGCGGGCGCCGGGGCCGGCGCCGGGTGTTCCACGGGCAGGCTGCCGTGCGGCGGCCCGGAGGGGGGCCCCTCCTCCACCACGGGAGCCGGGCCGGGCGCGGGGGCCGGCAGCGGGTGCGGAGCCTCCTCGACGGGGGCCGGGGCGGGCTCCGGGGCGGGCAGCGTGTGCGGCGACTCCTCGGCCGGGGGCGCGGGGGCCTCCTGGACCGGCTCCGGGGTGGGCAGCGGGGCCGGGTGCTCCTCCACCGGTTCCGGCATGGGGTGCGGCCGCTCGGGCGCGGGGGGAGCGTGGTGCGCCGGCGGGGGCGGCGGTGACGACTCGGGGTGGTCGTCGCACTCCTCCTTGCCCCGCTGCTCACCGGGGCCGCCGTAGCCACCCTCGTGACGCGGCTCCTCCTGGCGCGGCTTCGCGTGCCGCGGTCCGTCCTGTCGGGGCTGCTCGTGGCGGGCCTGCTCGTGCCGCGGCTGCTCCGGTCCGCCCGCGTGGCGCGGCGATCCGTGGCGCTGCTCCGGCACCACGTGCCGGCCCTCGCGCTCGTCGAGGTAGCGCTCGAAGGCCTGGGCGTTCTCGGGGCTGAGGTAGCGCCCGTAGTCGTAGCCGTCGTCCGCGTGCGAACCGGTGTCGGTGACGCACGTGTTCCCCATCGCAGGGTTGAGCGCCGCACCGCCGTCCACGCTGTTGCCGCACACGTTCGGTGCGAAGGTGATCGGTACCGAGACGCTGTTGCCGGCCAGCACGCCCGGTGAGTGCGAGGCCTCGGCACTCGCTCCGGGGTGCGCGTAGGCCGCGCCGGTCGCGATCGACAGCAGACTCGACGCGGCTGCCGCCGTGAGCATCCCCTTGCCCAGTACCTGTCGGCTCAGTACCTGTCGCATGGGTCCTTCCCTGTCTACCGGCGCCATGGCCGGTGTGGAATCGGAGGTGGCCTCGGAGTGCACCGCCGTGCACTCCGAGGCCACCCCGAGGAGGCTTGCCCTCGCGGGCGGAAGCGCTTCGTCAGGCGTTGACGCAGGTGTTGCCGAACGCCGGGTTGAGCAGCGCGATGATGTTCACGGTGTTGCCGCAGACGTTGACCGGGACGTGGACCGGAACCTGGAGCAGGTTGCCGGACAGGACGCCGGGGGAACCCGCGGCCACGCCGTGGGCGGTCGAGTCGGCCATGGCGGGGGAGGCGGCACCGGCGAGCATGAGAGCGCCGGCGGCCAGCACCACTGCCTTCTTGTACGTCATTTTGATTTCTTTCCTTCCCGCAGAGGCGTGTCCACTGCAGAAATAACAACGAGCGGTCGGGGAAAAAGAAACCGCAGATTCTCGGTGGCCTGTCGGTAATTCACCCCGATGCCCGGTCCGCTGTTCGGATCGAATTCCGGGAGTCGATGGATTCATATCGACAATTTCGGGGGCCGGTAAGTTTTCCGGCCCCGCATGCGGCGAGGCCGCCGCGACCCGGTGGGTGCGACGGCCTCGCGGGCGGGGCCTCGGTCAGCTGCCGTTCGAGACGTTGCCGGAGAGGATCGGGATGTTGTCCAGGATGTGCGAGAGGGCCTCGTCGCCCTTGGCCTGGGTGGAGTTCTCGGTGCACTGCTGGTTCTGCGGGCTGGACAGGACCGGGATGTCCTGGACGCCGACGTTGACCAGCGCCAGCACGGACTGCACGTTGGCCTTCGCGGGGAGGGCGATGCAGGGCTTGTTGAAGGAGCCCTGGATCAGCGCCATCTGCGGGCTCATGTTGCCGTAGGTGGCCTGGTTGCCGTAGATCTGCGCGGCGCCGTTGCCCTGGACGGTGTTGACGCCGTTGTCGTTGCCGATCGCCATCGCCTGCGGAGCCATGGCGGCGCCGATGCCCACGACCGAGGCGGCAACCGCGGCCGAGGCCATCATCTTCTTGATCATTGTCGTCCCTTTTTTGCAGGATTGCCCGGTAGTGGAGCACCCGGATCAACGCCGCCGCCCCGGTGTGGGTTGCGTGGCTTCACCCGGATGCGGGCGTTTCGGGCGGCACGGTTGACGTCAGGCGTTGATGCAGGTGTTGCCGAACGAGGGGTTCAGCAGGGCGATCACGTTCACCGTGAGGCCGCAGGCGTTGACCGGGACGTCGACGGGCACCTGGAGCAGGTTGCCGCTCAGGACGCCGGGGGACCCCGCCGTGACGCCGTGAGCCGTCGCGCCGTCCCCGCCGTGCGCGGAGGCGAGGCCCGCGCCGCCGATCAGCGCGGCGGCGCTCGCGACGGCGATGGTGGTGCCGCGCACCAGCCTCTTCTTCATCTCCGTATTTCCTTTCGGTTCGAACAATGGTGCAACCCATAACGACCCGCCCGTTGCGAGGGTGCGTGTTATCGCCCAAAAGGCCGTACGAGCGAGTCCGACGTGATTTCCGGCCCGAGTTCTGACAAAGTTCACTCCTGTTTTGTCCCCTTGATCGAAAATGGAGACAGGGTCATGGGTTCCTCCCGCAGAATCCTCGGCGCGCTCGGTCTGCTGTCCTGCCTCACTCTTTCCGTGAACGCCCAGACGGCGGGGGCGGCGGTTCCCGCTCCCAAGGAGCTGCCCCGGATCCCCTTCACCCAGCGTTACCAGGCCGTGCAGCACGGCGGGCTGGTGCGTGCCTCCAACTCCGGCATCAGCTGCCGCAAGGAACACTCCCCGCAGGCCGAGCCGTGCGCCGAGGTCAAGAAGGGCGCGGCGGGGGTCAACAGCGACTTCGAGATGTTCTACAGCGAGGTCGACAAGGACCCGGACACCTACAACTCCACCCGGGCCGAGCTCAAGGTCCCGCAGGGCGCGAAGGTCTCGTACGCCCGGCTCTACTGGGGCGGGAACCTGCGGGTGGGCGAGCAGAAGCCGCCGCAGGACGACGGCCGGGTGCTGGTCGCCGAACCCGGCGGCGCGTACAAGGAGGTCCTCGCCGACACGGTGATGGGCCACCGCACGGACGCCGGCAGCGACGCCTACCAGGCTTCCGCCGACGTGACCCCGCTGGTCCGCAAGGGCGGGGCCGGTATGTGGACGGTGGCCCAGCTCAACATCGCGATGGGCCACTCCGAGGTGGGGGCCTGGGGCGGCTGGACGCTGGTCGTCGCCTACGAGCACCCGCAGGAGCCGGTGCGCCGGATCTCGCTGTGGGACGGCTTCGAGCCGCTCGCCGCCCGCGCCGGGGACGCGATCGTCGAGATCGAGGGGCTGGACGCGCCGGCCGGCTCCGCGGGTCGGGTCGGGATGGTCGGGTACGACGGGGACCGCGGCACCCTCGGGGATTCACTCACCGTGACGGCCGACAGTGGCCGCCGGGTGAGTCTCAGTGATGGAGAAAATCCTTTTAATGATGTTATGAATTCCACGATCACGGAATTCGGCGATCAGTCGTTCGTGCGACAGCCCGAACATATGAACAATCTCGGATATGACGCGGACGTGTTCGACCTGAGCCCCGCACTGTCCGATGGCGCCCGCAGTCTGAACTTCAGGTTCACGGGTGAAAGTCAGGGTCATTTCCTCGGTGTGCTCTTCGTTCAGACAGACGCGCGCCGCTGAACGTAGGAGACCACTCCACGTGCCCAGTCAACCTCGGTCGGCACAACCCACGACCGTCCTCCACCTCGTACAACCCGTCGACGGCGGTGTGGCCAGGGTCGTCACCGACCTCGTCCGCGCGCAGACCGCCGAAGGGCTGCGCACCGTCGTCGGGTGTCCGCCCGGCGGCACGCTCCCCGACACCGCCCGCGCCGCCGGGGCCGAAGTGCTCACCTGGCGCGCCGGGCGGGCCCCCGGGCCCGGACTGCCCGCCGAGATCATCGGCGCCCGGCAGGTCCTCCACCGGGTACGCCCCGACCTCCTGCACGCCCACAGCGCCAAGGCCGGCCTCGCCGGCCGACTCGCCGCACGCGGGAGCCTGCCCACCGTCTTCCAACCCCACGCCTGGTCCTTCGACGCGGTCGGCGGGGCCACCGGCGCGCTCGCGCTGCGCTGGGAGCGGTACGGGGCCCGCTGGGCCGACCGGGTGCTCTGCGTCAGCGACGCCGAACGCCGCGCGGGCGAGACCGAGGGGATCACCGCCCGCTGGTCGGTGATCCGCAACGGCGTGGACCTGGACCACTTCCGCCCCGGCGGACCCGACCCCGACCGGGACCGGGCCCTGGCCCGCGCCGAACTGCCCCTGCCCGCGGGCTTCCCGGCCGACGGACCGCTCGCCGTCTGCGTCGGCCGGATCTGCCACCAGAAGGGGCAGGACGTCCTGCTGAAGGCCTGGCCCGAGCTGCTCGCCACCGTCCCCGGAGCCCGCCTCGCCCTCGTCGGGGACGGCCCCGACACCGAACGGCTGCGCCGCATCGCCCCACCCGACGTGCACTTCGCGGGCGCCGCCGCCGACATCCGACCGTGGCTTCGGGCCGCCGATCTCGTTGTACTGCCGTCGCGGTGGGAAGGCATGGCGCTCGCCCCGCTCGAAGCCATGGCCTGTGGCCGCCCGGTCCTGGTCTCCGACGTCAGCGGTGCCAGGGAAAGCCTGCCGCCGGGCCAGGGGCGCCTGTGCCTGGTGCCGCCGGAGGACCCGACGGCCCTGGCCGAGGCCCTGGGCCGGCTGCTCGCCGAGCCGCGGCTGCTCGCCGAACTCGGGGAGCAGGCCCGGCAGCACGCCCGGACCGACTTCGACGTGCGGCGGACCACGGACGCGGTCACCGGCCTGTACCACGAACTGCTGGGCAGGCCCCGGCCCTTGAACCAGGAGCGCATCAGCCGATGACGATGGACAGCGCACCCGCCCGGCACACCGGGCAGGGCGGCACGGGGCCGACCGGCGCAGGCGCCCTCGCGCCCGCGCACCCCGCGGCGGCCCGCCGTTCGGCGACCGCCATCCACCCCCCGCGCAGGCCCCGGGCCGCGCAGGCCCGCTCCGCCGTACGCCCCCGGCGCGTCCGCCGTCGCGGCCGCGTGCTCCCGCTGCTCACCGCCGACGCGCTGGCCGCCGTACTCACCGCGACGACCCTGCCCGCGACGGCGCCTGCCGTCCTGTACGCGGCGCCCCTCCTGCTCACCGCGCTGCACGCGCAGGCCGGGCTCTACCGGCCGCGGCTCGCCCCCTCCGCGCTCCTCGAACTGCCCGTGCTGGCCGCGCGGTCCGCCGTGCTGTGGTGCTCGGTCGCCGCCGTGACGGCCGCCGCCGCCCCCGCCCGGGCCATGGGCTGGAGCGCCCTGCTCACCGCCGTCTGCCTGCAGGCCGTACTGGCCTGCGCCGGCCGCGGCCTCGTCAACCAGCTCCACCGCCGCTCGGCCGTACGCCGTCCCTCCTCCGCCCTCGTCGTCGGACCCGGCGCCGGGGCGAGCGCGGTGGCCGCCGCCCTGCACGGCCGCCCCGAATTCGGGCTGCGCCCGGTCGGACTCGCCGACACGCAGGCACCCGCCGAGGGCGACGGCGGCGCCCTGCCGCTGCTCGCCACCCACGAGGACATCCGGCGCGCGGTCATCCAGAACTCCGTCGGGCACGCGGTGTTCACCCGCCCCCCGGAGGCCGACGAGCGCACCGCCTCCCTGGTCCGCCTCTTCCACGACCACGGCTGCCGGCTGTGGCTCGCCGACCCGGCCGGCACCGCCAAGATCACCGGCATGCGGGTGGCGCACCCCACCGACCAGCTGTGGGGGTACGCCGTACAGCCGCTGCTGCCGCGTCCGGCGCGGCCCTTGGAGCGCTGGGCCAAGCGGGGCATCGACACCGTGCTCGCCCTGATCGCCCTGCTCGCCGCCGCACCCGTGATGGGGGCGTGCGCGCTGGCCGTACGGGTCTGGGACGGGCCCGGGGTGATCTTCCGGCAGGAGCGGGTCGGCCTGTACGGGCGTCCCTTCACCCTGCTGAAGTTCCGTACCCTGCGCGCCGACGCGCACGAGGCCGCCACCCGCTGGACCGTCGCCGGTGACCGCGGGATGAGCCCGGTCGGCTCCTTCCTGCGCAAGTCCTCGCTGGACGAGCTCCCCCAGCTGTGGAACGTCGTACGCGGAGACATGGCCCTGGTCGGCCCGCGCCCCGAACGGCCCTTCTTCGTCGCCAAGTTCTCCACCGTCCACCCCGGCTACGAGGCCCGGCACCGGATGCCCGTCGGCATCACCGGCCTCGCCCAGATCAACGGCCTGCGCGGGGACACCTCCATCGAGGACCGGGCCCGCTTCGACAACCACTACATCGACACCTGGTCGCTGTGGCAGGACCTGTGGATCCTCGCCCGCACCGCGGCCTCCTTCTTCCGCTTCCGGCTGGGGGGCAGCTGATGAGTCTCGCCCTACCGGGCCGGTGGGTCCGGCCCGACGTGCCGGGTCTGCTGCGCCGGCACTGGCCGCTGCTGCCGCTCGCCGCGACCGTGCTGTTCCTGCTCGCCCCGCTCCCGGCGGGGGACGCCACCGCCTCCGGGAAGGTCGGCCCGGCCGACGCGGCCTCCCTGCTGCTGGTCCTCGTCTGCGCGGTGCAGGCACTGCGCGGCCGGGTGCGGGAGCTGAGCCCGCTGGGCGTGCTCGTGCTCGGGGCACCGGCCGTGGGTCTCGCGGTCGCCACGATGACCGCGGGGGATCCGTACGCCGCCCTGCCCGGCTTCGTGCGCTACCTGCAGGTCTTCGTCCTGGTCCCGGCGGCCGTGGTGCTGCTGGTGCGCGACGCGGCGGAATTCCGGCTGGCCGCCGGGTGCTTCGTGGTCCTGGCGCTGGTGCAGGGCGCGGTGGGGGTCGTGCAGTACGCCACCCACACCGGGGCCTCGTACCAGGGCGAGGACGTCCGGGCCGTCGGCACCTTCGGCCCCGGTGACGTCATGGGCATGGCCACCGTCGTGGCGTACGGGCTGATCGTGGCGACCGCCGCCGGGCTCGCTCCGGGCCTGCCGCGCCGCCTGCGGCGGATCGCCGCCGGCTGCGCGCTCGTGCTGGTGCTCCCGCTGGTGCTGTCCTTCAGCCGGGGCGCGTGGATCGCCACCTTCGGCGCGGCGGTGCTGGTGATGGCCCTGGCCGGGATCCGGCGGGCCCTGACGGTGGTCGCCGCGCTGGTGGCCGCCGGGGTGGTCCTGGTCGGCGGGTTCGGGGTCGGTTCGGAGATGGTCGCCGAGCGGCTCACCTCCATCACCCAGGTCTCCAGCGCCCCCGACCAGTCGGTGACCGACCGCTACACGATGTGGGCCGCCGCCGAGTCGATGTGGCGCGAGCGGCCGGCGGTCGGGGTGGGGCTCAAGGGCTTCCCGGCCAACCGGGACGGGCACGCCTCGCTGGGCCTGTCCTCCGGCAGCGACACCGCGGGCGCCGGCCAGGCCTACCTGCGCCAGCCGCTGCTCTCCCCGCACAACATGTACCTGCTGATCCTGAGCGAGCAGGGCCTGATCGGGCTGGTCGCCCTCGTGGGCGGTTGGGCGGCCCTGCTGGTGGCGGGGCTGCGCCGGCTCGCCTCCGGCGGGGGAGTCCGGGACTGCGGGCTGATCGCGATCGGGCTGTTCGTGTGGCAGCTGACCGACTTCCTCTACGCCGACATCGGGGGGCCGTCCACGGTGCTGACCGGAGTGATCATCGGCCTGGCGGCCTGGTGGGCGCTGCCCTCCCGGGAGGCCGGTCCACCGCGCGGTGCGGCCGCGGGCACGGAGGCCTTCGCCGGAGTCGGTTCACGGGGTAGGGCCCCCGGGGTTGCGGCTCGCCCGTGACGGACACCACGCCTTGGCGGCCCGCCTCCGGCCCCCCGGCCGGGGCGGGCCACGCCCGTGTCCCGGGCGCCCCCGACCGCGGTCCCTCGCGGGTCCCGACGGACCCCGGCCTCGCCGCGTCCCCCGGCGGATCCGGTGCTCCGGGCCCGGCGGATCCCGGGTTCGTCGCCGGGGGGCTCCCGGGGGGTGAACCGGAGGCGCGCCGGCCGGTGTTCGGCTCCGCCGGGTATCCGGGAGGTGCCTCGGGCCGGCACAGCGTGCGGGTGGCGGCGCGCACCGCGAGCGGCTCCGCCGACGTCCGATCGGGTGAGTCGGGCGACCCCGCCGAGCCGGCCGAGCCCGCCACCGTCGGCGGGAGGGGCCGGCCGCGCTCCGCGCGCCGCGCGGGCACCGCCGCCACCACCGGCGGAAGCCAGGGCGCGACCGCCGTCCCGGGCGGACGGAACCGGCTGCGCCAGGCACGCCGCGCGAGCGGTTCCGGAGCCGGGCCCGAGGACCGTGTGCCCGAGTCCGCCGGTGGGAACGCACCCGGTGTGAACGCCCCCGGTGGGAGTCAGCCGCTCGGCAGGTTCCTGGCCAAGGCCGCCGCCGTCACCGCCGGACTGACCGCCGCCGGGGCGCTGTTCGGGCTGGTGCGCGACCAGACCATCGCGCACCTCTTCGGGGCCGGGCACGACAGCGACGCCTTCCTGATCGCCTGGACCGTGCCCGAGATGGCCTCGACGCTGCTGATCGAGGACGCCATGGCGTTGCTGATGGTGCCCGCCTTCAGCCAGGCCCTGGCCCGGCGGGCCGCCGGCCGGGCCGGGCTCACCCGCCGGGAGGCCCGCGCGCAGGACCCCGTACGCCTCCTGGTGGGGGCGACCCTGCCGCGTCTCGTCGTGCTCCTGGCCGTCGTCGCCTCCGTGCTCGTCCTGGCCGCGCCGGCCGTCGTCGCCGTACTCGCTCCCGGCCTGCCCGACCCCGCACTGGCCGTCGAGTGCACCCGGCTCACCGCGCTCACGGTGCTCTCCTTCGGCATCGCCGGATACTTCAGCGCCGCGCTGCGTGCGCATCGGTCCTTCCTGCCGCCCGCCGCGATCTACGTCTCGTACAACGTCGGCATCATCGCCACCATGGTGGCCCTGCACGCCGTGTGGGGCGTCCGGGCCGCCGCTGCCGGCGTCGCCGTCGGCGGGCTGCTGATGGCGCTCGTCCAGCTGCCCGCCTTCGTCCGGAACGTGGGCTTCGGAACGCCCCGCGCGAAGAGGTGCGCCCCGCGCAGCCAGCGCGACCGGGACCGTCCCACCCTCATCGCCTTCGGGGTCATCGCCCCGGTGATCTTCTTCGCGGTCTTCCGGCAGTCGCAGGTACTCGTCGAGCGGTTCCTGGCCGCCTCGCTCCCCTCCGGTGCGATCTCCCATCTCAACTACGCGCAGAAGGTCGCGCAGATGCCGATGGTGCTCTCGCTGATGATCTGCACCGTCACCTTCCCCGTCGTCGCCCAGGCCATGGCCGGGGGAGAGCGGGAGAAGGCCCGGCGGCGGGTGGAGCAGGACCTCTCGCTGGCCGCGCTGGCCGTCCTGATGGGCACCGCACTCGTCGTCGGCTACGCGCCCCAGATCATCCAGGTCCTCTTCGAACGCGGCGCCTTCACCCACCAGGACACCCTCGCCACCGCCTCCGTCATGCGGGTCTACGCACTCGGACTCCTCGGCCACTGCCTCGTCGGCGCGCTCTCCCGGCCCTTCTTCTCGACCGCCCGGCCCACCTGGTTCCCGGCGCTCGCGATGGGTGCCGGGCTGCTCGTCAACGTCGTGGCCGGAGCCTTCGCCGTCGGCTGGTGGGGCACCTACGGCATCGCCGCCGCCAACGCCGCCGGCATCTCCACCACCGCCGTCCTGCTGCTCACCGGCCTCGGCACGCGGATCATCGCCATCCAGGTCCGCCGGGTCGCCGGGAGCATCGGCCGGCTCGGCGTCGCCGCCGTCGCCGCGGGCGCCCTCGGCTGGATCGCCGGCCCGATGATCCCCGACCCGATGCTCAGCGCCGCCCTCGGCTGCCTGTTGGTCCCGGCCATGTTCGGAGCCACCGGCATGGCCATGCACGCCCTCGAAGTCACCGCCCTGCCCGGTCAGATCTCCCAGCTCACGCAGAGGTTCCGCAATGTCCGCTGACACCGACACGGCCCCCGCCGCCGTGGTGGTCCCCGCCCGTCGGGCCGCTTCGCCGTGGGTCCTGATGTACCACTCGGTCGCCGAGTTCACCGATCCCGCGGAGGACCCGTACGGGATCACCGTCACCCCGCTCGCGCTGGAGGCCCAACTACGGTGGCTGCGCTCCCGCGGTCTGCGCGGGGTGTCCGTCGGCGAACTGCTGCGGGCCCGCGCGGCCGGTCGCGGGGCCGGGCTGGTCGGACTGACCTTCGACGACGGCTACACCGACTTCCTGACCCACGCGCTCCCGCTGCTGAGCCGCTACGACTGCACCTCCACCCTCTTCGTCCTGCCCGGGCGGCTCGGCGTGGACAACGTGTGGGACCCGCTCGGCCCGCGCAAATCCCTGCTCACCGCCGAGGGCATCCGCGAAGTCGCCGACGCCGGCCAGGAGATCGGCTCGCACGGGCTGCTCCACCAGGACCTCACCGCGACCGCCGACGCCGTGCTCCAGCAGGAACTACAGGGCAGTCGCGACCTGTTGCGGGAGCTGACCGGGACCCTGCCCGAGGGGTTCTGCTACCCGTACGGGCACCTCGACGCCCGCGTCGTCGACGCCACCCGGGCCGCCGGATACGGCTACGCCTGCGCCATCGACCCGGGCTGGCTCGCCGGCCCGCACGCACTGCCGCGTACGCACGTCAGCCAGGCCGACGGCGGTGCCCGACTGCGGATCAAGCAGATCCGCCACCAGGTGCGCGAGCTGCGGCGCGGGGTGCGGCGGTGAAGGAGATCGGGTCGGTCAAGGCACTGCACATCATCACCGGCCTCGGCGTCGGCGGCGCCGAACAGCAACTGCGCCTGCTGCTACGGCACATGCCCATGCAGTGCGACGTCCTGACGCTGACCAACCCCGGGCCCGTGGCCGAGGGGCTGCGCGCGGACGGGGTCCGGGTCGTCCACCTCGGTATGCGGGGCAACCGGGACCTGGGAGCACTGCCCCGGCTGGTGAAGTTCATCCGGCGCGGCCGCTACGACCTCGTGCACACGCACCTGTACCGGGCCTGCGTCTACGGGCGCCTCGCCGCCCGGCTCGCGGGCACCGCGGCGACCGTGGCCACCGAACACTCCCTCGGCGAGGGGGAGATCGAGGGCAGGCCGCTGTCGGGCGGAGTGCGCCGGCTCTACCTGGCCAGCGAACGCCTGGGCGCGGCCACGGTGGCCGTCTCCGACACCGTGGCCGCCCGGCTGGAGGGGTGGGGGGTGCCGGCCGCGCGGGTGCACGTCGTACCGAACGGGATCGAGGCCGTCCGCTTCCGCTTCGACGAGGGCGTCCGGCGGGCCACCCGGGCCCGCACCGGGCTGCCCGAACGGGCCTTCGTGGTCGGCGGGGTCGGCCGGCTGGTCCCCGGCAAACGGTTCGACGCCCTGGTGCGGGCCGTGGCCGCGCTGCCGGGGGCGCACCTGCTGCTGGCCGGGGACGGGCCGGAGCGGGCGGGACTGCGCCGGCTGGCCGCCGAGCTCGGCGCGCAGAGCCGCATCCACCTGCTGGGCGAGCGGGACCCGCTGGGGGACAGCGCGGACGGCCGCACCCCGGGCATTCCGGCGCTGCTGGCCGCCATGGACGTCTTCGTCTCCCCGTCGCGGGAGGAGGCCTTCGGCCTCGCCGTCGTGGAGGCCCTGGCCGCCGGACTCCCCGTCCTGCACGTGACCTGCCCGGCCATCGACGACCTGCCCGCCGCGCAGGCTCCCGGGGCCCGGCGGATCGGCACCGGCACGGAGGAGCTGGTCGCGGCGCTGCGGGGCCACATGGAGGCGGGGGCGAGCCGGCTGCCCCCGCCGCCGGTGGTCCGCCGCTACGACATCGCCCGCAGCGCGCGGCAGCTGCTGGACGTGTACGACCTCGCCCTCTCGGCCGCGCCGGGCGCCGCCGGGGCGGCCCGGGGCCGCGCCGCCGCCGACCCGGTGCCCGGCGCCGGTGGCGCGGCGGTCGTCGGTGCCCGGCGCGAGCCGGTCGGGCCGGGACCGGCGGAGCCGACCGGTACCGGCTGATCCCATCCCTGCCCGAAGGGGTCCCGACGGGACCCGAAGGAACTCCCCTCCACCCAGGAAGCGAGCACGTCCATGGCCGACACGTCCGAGAAGAACGCCGAGCAGAAGTCCGAGAAGAAGGCGGAGAGCAGGTCGGAGGGCAGGTCCGAGCGGAAGCCCGACCACCGCTCCGAGCGGCGGCCGCGCCGCCGCAGGCTGTCGGCGCCCCTGTGGTGGCCGCTGCCCGCCTGCGCCCTGCTGGGGCTCGCCGCGGGCGGGGCCTACGGGGTGCTCAAGGCCCCCGAGTACGCCGCCACCAGCTATGTCGTGGCCGTACCCGACGACACCACCGAGCCGGCCACCGCCCTCGGCTTCGCGCAGGCCTACGCCCGTATCGCGACCAGCAGTTCCACCCTCGCCTACGCCCAGCCGCGGGCCGGCATCAGCGCCGCGAAGCTGCGTACCCAGGTACGCGCCGAGACCTCCCCCGAGTCCCCGATGATCGCCGTCACCGGTACCTCGAAGAGCCCCGCCGAGGCCGCCGACATCGCGAACGCGGTCGCCGACGCCCTGTCCCTGAGCAGCAATCAGGCCGCCAAGAACACCGGCGTCCAGCTGCTGCTGTTCAACCAGGCCGTCGCCCCGTCCGAGCCCGCCTCCCCCTCCGCCGCCATCAGCGGCGCCGTCGGCATGTGCGCCGGCGGGCTGCTGGGCGGGCTGTGGCTGCTCGCCCGGCCGGGCCGCGCGCGGCGTTCCGAAGCCGGTGCGACGGGGTCCCGGACCGGGTCCGCCGCCGGTACCTCGGCCGCGTCCTCGGCGGAGGCCGCCGTCGAGACTCCCGTCGAGGAGTACGCCTCGCTGCCCGCGCAGGGTGAGCCGGCCTCGGCCAAGGAGAAGGAGTCCGTTCGATGAGTTCGGGCTGCGCCGGGGGGCTGTCGGTGACGTTGTGCCGCGACCCCCGGCAGTTCGCCGCGCTGGAGGAGTCCTGGAACAGGCTCTTCCGTGGCTGCCCCACCGCCACCCCCTTCCAGAGCCACGCCTGGCTGCACTCCTGGTGGCTGTCGTACGGCAAGGACGGCCGGCTCCGGATCGTCCTCGTCCGGCGCGGCGAGGAACTGGTCGGCGCGGCCGCCCTGATGCTCGTACACCGGCCGATGCCGCTGCTGGTGCCGCTCGGCGGACCCATCACCGACTACTTCGACGTGCTCGTGGCGGCGGAGTACGCCGACCAGGTCGTCCCGGCGCTGGCCCGCGGGCTGCACCGGGCCGCCCGCGGCGCCGTCGTGGACCTGCGGGAGGTACGTCCCGGGGCCGCCGCCGAGCAGCTGTACCGGCAGTGGCCCGGTGTCTCCAGCGTGCTCGCCGACTCCACGTGCATGGAGCTGCCCACGCTGCCGTTCGACGAACTGGTCAAGCGGATGCCGGCCTCCGGCGGCCAGCGGGTGCGGGCCAAACTGCGCAAGACCGACGCGGCCGGCATCGAGGAGCACGAGGTCGCCGAGCAGGAGGTGCCGCGCGCCGTACGGACCCTGCTGCGGCTGCACGAGAAGCAGTGGCGCGGCCGCGGGGTGACGCCCGAGCACCTGCGGCCCCGCTTCGCCGAGCACCTGACCCGGGCCACCCGGCGGATGGTGCGGGCCGGGGAGAGCCGGCTGACGGAGTTCCGGCTGGACGGCAAGGTGGTGGCGGCCAACGTCACGCTGCTGTCGCCCGGGCTCAGCGGCGGCTACCTGTACGGGGCCGACCCGGACCTGCGGACGCGGAAGGTGGACATCGCGACGCTGCTGCTGCGCTACGAGGCCGGGCGGGCCCTCGCCGAGGGCCGCCCGGTGGTGAGCTTCCTGCGCGGCAACGAGCCGTACAAGAACCACTGGCGGCCCGAGACGGTCGTCAACCAGCGGTTCCTGCTGGCCACGGCGGCACTCGCGCCCCTGCTGCGGGTGCACGAGTCGCAGCTGACGGGGCGCGAGCGGGCGGTGGACGTCCTACGGGAGACGCTGCCGGCCGCCAGGGACTGGCGGGCGCGGCTCAACGAACTGCGGGTGCGATGACCCGTCTAGAAGGGCCAGATGCCGGAGTTCTTGCCGAAGTCCAGCTTGATGCAGACCGACTGCGTGCCGACCAGCTTGGAGAGCCACTCGCCGAAGTTGAGCGGCACGCACCAGTGCTTGCTGTTGACGGGCGGCGGTGTGGGCTGAGGCAGGGGCTTCGGCGGCGTGGGCTCGGGCTTCGGCGTGACCGGCGCCGGGACCTGCGGCGTCGGGACCGCCGGCGAGGGCTTGGGCGTGGGCGTGGGCGTGGGGTCGGTCTCGGGGTCGGTGTCGGGGTCGGGGACCTCGGGTGTCGGGACGGCCGGGCTGGGCGTGACCGGCACCGGGACCTGCGGGCTCGGGGCGACCGGGCTCGGGGTCACCGGGCTCGGGGTCACCGGGCTCGGAGTGACCGGCACCGGGGTGACCGGTGTCGGGACGAGCGGGCTCGGGCTGACCGGCAGCGGGGTCTGCGGGCTCGGGACCACCGGCGTGGGCGACGGGACCTGGGGCGTCGGGACCACGGGTGTGGGGACCGCGGGCGTCGGGACCACCGGCGTGGGCGCGGGGACCTGAGGCGTAGGGACCACCGGTGTGGGCGCGGGGACCTGAGGCGTGGGGACCTGGGGCGTCGGGACCTGAGGGGTGGGCACGACCGGCGTGGGCACCACGGGGGTCGGGACCGCCGGGGTCGGCACGACCGGCGTGGGCACCACCGGGGTCGGGACCACCGGGCCCGGGCGCTCGGGCATCAGCGCGTCGCGGAAGACCTTCGCGGAGTCCGGGTTGTCCTTGCACTGCCACACGCCGTGCGGACAGTAGTCGGTGATGGTGTGGTAGAGCGGCTTGTGCTGCGCGATCCACTTCAGCATGCGCCGCACGTACTCCGGGTTGTCCCCGCGCCGGAACAGACCCCACTCCGGGTAGGAGATCGGCTTGCCGTGTGCTTTCGCGAAGTCGACCTGCTGCTGGAGTCCGTACGGCTGGGTGATCTGGTCGTCGAAGGTCTGGCCGGGACCCTGGTCGTACGAGTCCATCCCGATGACGTCGACCACGTCGTCGCCGGGGTAGCACTTCGTCCAGCCGATCGCGTCCGTACCCCTGTTCGGGGCGAAGTCGAACCTGAACTTCTGTCCGGGAACGGCGCGCATCGTCGTGACGATGCGCTTCCAGTACACCTTCCAGCCCTCCGGGTCCGGTGCGCACCGGTGGGTGTAGGTGACGCCGTTCATCTCCCAGCCGAGCACGATCACCGTGTCCGGCACGCCCAGCTCCACCAGCCGCTCGGCCAGCCGCCGGAAGTGCTGGTCGTACTGGCCCGCCGCGCCCGCCCTGATCAGCCGGGCCACCTGCCGGTCGGACACCCGGTCCTCGTTCCGCTCCTGCATGGGCACGTTGAGGACGAACATCCGGTCGTCCTCGGCCCGGCGCCAGTCGGCCCAGTCCTCCAGGAACGAGACACCGCCCGCGATACCGGCCCACTTGTCGCCGGGGAGGTAGGTGTGTCCGACCCGGATGTCCTTGCCGCCCAGCCAGTTCGACAGGTGCGGGATCCGGGCCACCCCGGGCGGCCCGTAGTCGAGATAGGCGCCCATGGCGATGTCGGAGCCCTCGGGCCGGTCGTTCTCGGGCGTCGCGAGGGCGGCGCCGGTGGCCAGCAGTCCGGCCGTGACCGTACCGATGCAGGTGCTCGCCAGTCGGCGGCGTGGTCTGGGCATGGCGTCTCCCGAGCTTTCCTGAATCGGTCTGCTTACCAAAGACGTTAGGCATCAGATCTGACGAATGGCCTGTCCGGTGACTGCCGCGTAGGCCATTAGCAGGTGCGCACCACCCCCGCTTGGTCCGACTAGGTGAAAGACACCGCTGCCATGCACGCGTATCTCAACCATGTGCCCGCCGTTGTGCTCAGACTCGATCGCAATCCGTTCCACCACGGAACCCTCGGCGCCGTCAGATCCCTTGGCCGCAAGGGCGTGGAGGTTCATGCCGTCGTCGAGGCCGGGGGAGGTCCCATGGGGCGTTCGCGATACCTGCGCGCCGTGCATCCGGGACCGGTGGGCGGGCTGGACCCCGAGGCGCCCGAGGCGCTGCTGGAGTGTCTGACCGAGGTCTCGGAGCGGATCGGGCGCCCGGCCGTGCTCATCGCCATGGACGACCTGAGCGCGATCGCCGTGTCCCGGGTCGCGCCGAGGCTCCGCGAGCGTTTCCGGATCCCCCATCAGCCCGACAACCTGCCGGCCCGGGTGGCCGACAAGGCCGAGCTGTCGCGGCTCTGCGCGCGGTGGGACGTCCCGCACCCGGAGACCGTGATCCCGGCGAGCGGGGCCGAGGCGGCCGAGGCGGCCTGGCGGCTCGGTCTGCCGGTGATCGCCAAGTGGAGCCGGCCCTGGCTGCTGCCCTCCGGGGCCGACGGGCTGCGCAGCACCGTGCTCCTGCACACCACCGCCGAGGCGCGCCGGCTCTACGAACGCTCCGCCGAGGCCGGGAGCCGGCTGCTGCTCCAGCGGTTCCTGCCGGCCGGGGCGGACACCGACTGGTTCTTCCACGGCGCCTTCGCGCGGGGCGGGCGTCCGCTGCTCGCGGGTTCGGGCCGCAAGGAGCTGTCCTGGCCGGTGCGGACGGGGCTGACGGCCGTGGGGCGCTGGCTGCCGGATCCGGCGGTGGAGGAGGCGGGGCTGCGGCTCGCCGAACGGCTGGGCTACCAGGGGATCCTGGACCTGGACTTCCGCCGTGACGAGTCGGGCTGCTTCCGGCTGGTGGACTTCAACCCGCGGCCGGGGGCGCAGTTCCGGCTCTTCGCGGACTCGGCCGGGCTGGACGTCGTGCAGGCGATGTACCTGGACCTGACGGGCCAGCAGGTTCCGCAGCCCTCGGGCGGGCCGGGCCGGGTGTTCGTCGCCGAGAACTACGCGCTGCTGGCGCGGATCCGGGGCGGGTCGATGCCGCGCCGTCCGGCGGTGGTCCCGGCGGATCCGGCCGGGTCGGCGGGGACGTCCGCGTCCTCGGCCCCGGGCGCGGACCGGGGGACGGCGACGAAGCGGGCCCCGAGGCGGGCCGTCGAGCGGGGGCGGGTGGAGACGGCCTGGTTCGCCGCCGACGACCTGCTGCCGTTCCTGGCGATGCTGGGCGCCCTGCTGGGGCGGGGCGCGGGCAAGGGCGTACGGGCGCTGCGCGGGGTGCCGGAGCAGGGCCGTCGCACGGCGCTCGCGGTCGTCCGTGCGCCCCGGCAGCGCGGTCGGAACCAGTCGGAGGCCGGTTCCACCGGTTCCGCCGGTGCCGCGGGATCGGCCTCGCGGCCCGTTCCGCCCGGGGCCTCGGCCGAGCCGGACGAGTTGGTGACCCGTTGACCGGGACCGTCGCGGCGAACGGGCCGGGCCGGTGACCATCGAGCTGGAGGAACGGCGTTGACGCGGATCGACGATCTCGTGGTGATCGGCGCGGGCCCGTACGGGCTGTCGATCGCGGCCCATGCGGCGGCCGCGGGGCTCGACGTACGGCTGCTGGGGCGGCCGATGGCCTCGTGGCGCGACCACATGCCCGACGGCATGTACCTGAAGTCGGAGCCCTGGTCGTCCAACCTGTCCGCGCCGGACGGGCGGCACACCCTGGCCGATTACTGCGCCACCGTCGGCATGACGGCGGAACACGGCACTCCGCTGGCGATCGGGACGTTCAGCGCGTACGGGATGTGGTTCGCCCGGCAGGCCGCGCCCGAGGTGGAGGAGGTGACCGTCCTGGAGGTGACCCCGCAGGGCGACGGCTTCCGCGTCCGCACCGCCGAGGGGCCGCCCCTCCTGGCCCGTACGGTGGCCCTCGCGGTCGGGGTGATGCCCTTCGTCCGCCACCCCGAGGCGCTACGGGAGCTTCCGCCCACGCACTACTCGCACAGCAGCGGCCACCGGGACCTGAGCGGCTTCGCGGGCCGTGAGGTCGCCGTGCTCGGGGCCGGGCAGGCGGCCCTGGAGACCGCCGCCCTGCTGGCCGAGCAGGGCGCCCGACCCGCCCTGGTGGCCCGGCGCACCCGGCTGAACTGGAACACCGTCCCGCAGCCCCTGGACCGGTCCCCGCTGCGGTCCCTGCGCGATCCCCACAGCGGCCTCGGCACCGGCTGGCGCAGCTGGGTCTGGTCGGAGCTGCCCGGGGCGGTGCGCCGGCTGCCCGCGCCCACCCGGGAGCGGATCGCGGCCACGGCGCTGGGGCCGGCCGGCGCCTGGTGGCTGCGGGACCGCTTCGAGCGGCGCGTCCCCGTCCTGCTCGGGCACCGGCTGCACCGGGCGGTGGCGGTGGGCGAGCGGATCCGGCTCGGGCTGACCACCGGGGCGGGGGAATCGGTGGTGCTGGACACCGCCCACGTCATCGCGGCCACCGGCTTCCTGCCGGAGCTGGACCGGCTGGAGCTGCTCGACGCGGGGCTGCGGGCGGCGCTGGAGACCGTGGGGGAGAGCCGGGCGCCGGAGCTGAGCGCCGGGTTCGAGTCCTCGTGGCCCGGACTGTTCTTCGCGGGGCTGCTGACGGCTCCCTCATTCGGCCCTTCCATGCGATTCGTGCACGGCGCGGGCTTCACGGCGGGGAGACTGGTGAGAGGAGTCCGCAAGCGCCTCGGTGCCCGGGGTCCGCGGCCGGGTCCGCCCGGTGTCGCCCGGCAGGGCCGGGCTGCCACCCCCGGGCACGTTCCGGGGGTGCCCCCAGGGCATCCGAAGACGTATCTGCGGTGAGATCCGCGGAGAGAGGGGTCCGTGATGAGCTCGGAGCGAGGGCAGGGCCGCGGCTGGGTACGCATCCCCGCCAGTCGTGGGGAACAGCCCGCCGGTCGGGCCAGGGCCGCCGGGTACGACCGCACCGCGTACGCGGGGCCGTACGCGGGCCCGTACGTGACGGCCTCGCCCGCCGACCAGCCCACGATCTACCTCTCCATGGTCAAGCGCTGGCGGGAGGCCGGTCGCACCCTGCCGGGTCATCCTGACGAGGAGTGGGAGCGGCTGATCTCCCAGCCGTGCTGGCCCGGCCGTTAGGTGGTGGGAAAGGTGGCAGCGGCGGAACGGGACGGACCCGAGCCGGTCCGACGGTCCCCCGTGACCGGGCCCGGGGAACGGTTCGCGCTCAACGGCATGGGCAGTCTCGAATGGGACCTGGTCGCCGGGACGGTGGTGCTGGACGAGGCCGCGATGGAGGTCTTCGACCTCGGACCCCAGGACTTCGACGGCACCGTGGCCGGTATCGGGCTGCGGGTCCCGCCCGAGGACGGGCTCCGGCTGACGGACATCGTCGAGGGGGTCCTGGCCGGCAGCTCGGACACGTACGGCGCCTACTTCACGGTGCGCCGGCGCGACGGACGCGATCAGTGGACGCACACCGCGGGCCGTGTGCTCCGGGACGACTCGGGGCAGCCGGAGCGGATCGTGGGGATCGTCCGGGACGCGACCGCGGAGCTGGCCCAGGCGACGCTGCTGCGCAAGCTGGAGGCGGCGCGCGCCCAGCAGACCACGATCGTGCAGCGGACCACGGAGGCCCTGTCGCGGGCGGTGACGGTCGACGACGTCACGGCCGCGCTGACCGGGGCGGGCGCGCTGGAGCGGCTCGGCGCGGACGGGCTGGCCCTGGGGCTGGTCGAGGGCGGCAGCGTCAAGATCATCGCATTGAGCGGGGAGTCCCTGGAGATCCTCGGCGAGCGCAGGTTCACCCGCCTGGACGGTTCGCTGCCGCTGTCGCACACGGTGCTCACCCGGCAGGCACGTTTCGTCACCTCGCTCGCCGAGCTCGGCGACGAGTTCCCGCTCCTCGCGGACTACCTGAACCGGATCCGGTACGACGCCGCCGCCTACCTGCCGCTGATCGCGCAGGCCAAGGCCATCGGCGGGCTGGTCCTGTTCTACCGGCGGCGCACCGAGTTCAGCCCCGAGGAGCGCAACCTGTGCCTGGGTCTGGCGGGCATCGTGGCCCAGTCACTCCAACGGGCGCTCCTGTTCGACCAGGAGCGCGAGTTCGCGACCGGCCTGCAGGCGTCCATGCTGCCGCGCCGGATCCCCGAGATCAGCGGCGGGGAGATCGCGGTCCGCTACCACGCGGCCTGGAGCGGGCGGGAGGTCGGCGGGGACTGGTACGACGTGATCTCGCTGCCCCGCGACCGGGTGGGCGTGGTGGTGGGCGACGTGCAGGGCCACGACACGCACGCGGCGGCGATCATGGGTCAGCTGCGGATCGCGCTGCGGGCGTACGCGGGGGAGGGCCATCCGCCGTCCACCGTGCTGGCCCGGGCCTCGCGCTTCCTCGCCGAGTTGGACACCGAACGCTTCGCCACGTGCATGTACGCGCAGGTGGATCTGGAGACGGGCGGCGTACGGGCGGTCCGCGCGGGTCACCTCGGACCGCTGATCCGGCACACGGACGGGCGTACGGGCTGGCCCAAGGTGCGCGGCGGACTACCGCTCGGGCTGGCCTCGCTCTTCGAGTACGAGGAGTTCCCCGAGACCCGACTGGACCTGGTCCCCGGAGAGACCCTGGTGCTGTGCACGGACGGCCTGGTGGAGGAGCCGGGCACCACCATCACCGCCGGGATGGACGCCCTGGCCCAGGCGGTGCGCAGCGGCCCGCAGGGAGCCGCCGCGCTCGCCGACCACCTCTCCGACCGGCTCTGGGAGCGCTGGGGCTCCGGGGACGACGTGGCCCTGCTGGTGCTGCGCCGGGCCCCCGACCCGGGCACCCACCGGGCGCCACGCATCCACCAGTACGTCCACCAGGCCGACCCGGAAGGCCTCTCGGAGGCCCGCTACGCCCTGCGTCAGGCCCTGCGCGACTGGGGCATGCCGGAGCTCGCCGACGACGTGGAGGTCGCGGCCGGGGAGCTGCTGGTCAACGCCCTGCTGCACACCGACGGCGGGGCGGTGCTGACGATGGAGGTGCTGCCGGAGCCGGTCCGGCGGATCCGGCTGTGGGTCAAGGACCGCTCCAGCGTGTGGCCGCGCCGGCGCACCCCGGGCGAGGCGGCCACCACGGGGCGCGGGTTGCTGCTGGTGGACGCGCTGGCCACGCACTGGGGCGTGGAGTCCCGGGGCGACGGCAAGGCGGTGTGGTGCGAGTTCGACGCCGCGGGCAGGACCCGGAGCGCGGGGTGACGGGGCGATCACCCCGGGTTGTGGGCCGCCGGGGGTGGGGTGATGATGCGAGCCATGGAACGGATCGTGTTGTGCGCGGGCTGACCAAGGTCGCCGTGACGGGCGCCCTGGCCGTGCTCCTGCTGGTGGCCGGGGTGCCGGCGGTCGTGGACTGGGCGACGGGGCGACCGCACGCGGACCCCGCGTGCCAGTCGGTGGCCTTCATGTCGATGACGGACGTCTCCCCCGACTGCCGGTAGCGGCGGCTACCGGCCCCGGGGCATCGTGCCCCGGGGCGCGTGCCGCGGGCGCGGGTCGCGGGCCCGCACCGCTCAGTGCCTGTGGACCTCGACGTCGCGCGAGTCCTGGGCGACGGTGGTGACCGACCTCGGCATCAGGCCCGAGAACCGGACCTCCTGGAGCTCCGCGGTGACCACGGCACGGCCCGGGCGCACGTTCGCGTAGGCGCCCGGCGCGTTCGCCACCCAGCGGCGCTCCTGCCCGTCGCAGACGATCTGCTCCGCGCCGACGCTCAGCCGGCCACCACCCTCCTGTGCGACGGTCGCCTTGATCTGCATCGCCCCCATGGGTGACGCCTGCTCGCAGTGGTACGTCCCGGAAAGGGTGACGGCGCCGTCGTGGGCGACGTACGCGTCCCGTACGGAAATCCCCTGCTCGAAAACGGTGGCGCCGGCCGGAGCGGTGAAAAGCGTGGTGGCGGCCAGCGCGGAGAAGGCCACGAGTGACATTCGGCGGGCGGAGCTGCGCATTCATTCCTCCAGGTACGTCGGACGGCGGGATTCCGCCGGAACGCATTGTGCTGGCAGCTGGGCGTACGCACGTGATCCGTGCGCTCGTGTCGTTGTGGGCAATTACCTGCCCGGGCGCGTGAAACTGACCGAAATCGCCCCCGAAGGGATCTTGCATGCGCCAGTCCGCCCTCCCCCTGCCCGCCCTCGTCCTGCTCCCGCTGTTGCTGTTCGGCGCCACCGCCTGCGCGAGCGCCCCCGAATCGGACGCGCTCGCGCCCGGCGCCGCGCCGGCGGTCCTGGTGGACGACGGGGCGCCGGGCGCGGCAGAGGCTCCCGCACGGCCCGCCGTGAAGAACGCCCATGTGGGTGGCGTCGCGCGGGTGCACGGCAAGCAGGTCGGCCGACACCTCCAGGTCGAACTCGGGGCGTTCGTCGACCCGGCGATCAGCGTGGACAAGAACTTCGCCCCGCCCGCCGGGAAGCGCTGGGTGGCCGCCTCGATGTCCTTCGTCAACGTGGGCGGAGCCTCGTACGGGGCGCTCGGACGCATGTGGGCGCACGACAGCGCGGGGCAGCGTCACCCGGTGGTGAAGACCGGCGAGCTGACGACCGGCAAACCGATCCTCTTCGATTCTCTGGAGGTCGGTGAGCGGGCCGAGGGCTGGGTGGTGTTCGAAATTCCGGAAAGCGCGCGCATTGTGCGGCTCCAGTATCAGGACGCGAACATGCGGGCGAATTCCGGAGAGGGATTCTGGGCCGTCTAGCCCGCCCGGGTGAAGGGCCGTGAAAGGCGCGGCGGAGAGACCACTAGGGTGCGCGCATGACTTCTACTCAAGCCGAAATCGACCGGTCCCAGCTCGGCACCCTTTCGGTGCTCGCCTGGATCGGCGACCCCGAAGAGGCGCACGACATCCCGTACCTCCTCGCCTACACCCTCGGCGACGGACCGAAGGGCCGGGAGGCGGGCGAGGCGGCCGCCCGCGGGCTGCTGGAGGAGATCGGCCTGCCCATCGGCGACGTGGTCATGGACGGCACCCTCAAGGCGGCCACCTTCCCGGTGCAGATCCTGCTGGAGGGCAACCAGATCGCGCTCACCCTGCCCGGGATGAACGCGCGCTGCACCGCCCCCGACGAGTGGGTCGCGGCGGCGGACGAGAGCGGGCAGGCGTACTTCCTCTTCGCCACCCGCGCCTGGCCGGAGGCGGTCCCGGGGCAGCCGGTCGCGCCGGAGACCCTGCAGGCCTTCGCGGGCGACGAGTCGGTGCTCACCAGCAGCGCGCACTGCGTCCTCGCCGTGCGGCGCGTGCAGCGGTAGCCACCGACCGGGTGCCGCCACCCCCGCTCCGGCCGCCGGGCTCCCAGCCTGCCCGGTGGCCGGTTCCGCTTTTCCCCGGGCCGGCGTCAGGGCCGTTCGAAGGCGAACTTCAACGAGCGGACCCGGTTGTCGAAGTTCGATCCCGCCAGGTCCGGCAGACCCACCGCCCGCAACCCGACCGGCCGGGTCAGCAACTCCCGGAAGAGGGCCTTCATCTCCACCCGGGCCAGGTGCGCGCCCAGGCAGAAGTGCGGCCCGCCGCCGCCGAAGCCCAGATGCGGATTGGGCGAGCGGGTGATGACGAAGGCGTCCGGGTCGGGGAAGACCGCCTCGTCGCGGTTGGCGGAGGCGTAGTACAGGACCACCTTGTCGCCCGGCCGGAACACGTGCCCGTCCATGGTGTGCTCGGCGGCCACGGTCCTACGGAACTGGATGATGGGCGTCGAGTGCCGGATCATCTCGTCCACCGCGCCGTCCGCGTACGTCTCGAAGTCCGAGAGCAGCAGGTCCCGCTGGTCGGGGTGGTCCGTCAGCAGGGTCAGCCCATGGGTGATCGCGTTCCGGGTGGTCTCCACCCCGGCGACCATCAACAGGGAGAAGAAGGCGCCGAGCTGGCGGGCCCCGAGGGCCTGGCCGTCGACGTTCGCACGGACCAGCGCCGAGATCAGGTCGTCGGTGGGGTGCTTGCGCCGCTCCCGTCCGATGCCCGCCACCATCCGCTGCATACGGGCGAGCGCGCGCAGCCCGCGCCCCGGCATCCGCAGCCGGGAGGCCAGGCCCCGTTCCACACCGATGTTCTCGGAGGCGTGGTTGACGCGGTCGGCGATCTCGGCCCGGTAGTGCTCCGGGATGCCCATCATGTTGCAGATGACCTCCAGGGGGAGCCGGGAGGCCACGGCCGAGACGAACTCGTCGGGCCGCTCGGCCAGTACGTCGTCCACGATGCGGGCGGCCACGGCGTGGATGTCGGCCTCGGCGGCCGCCAGTAGCCGGGGCGTGAAGGCACGCTGCACGATCTTGCGCAGCTGGGCGTGGTCGGGGCCGTCCAGATTGACCATCGAGTCCCCGAACAGGGCCCGCACCCAGCGGGCCGGCTCGGGGGTGGTCACGCCGGGGGCACTGGCGAAGACCTTCGGGAGGCGGCTGGCCTCCTGCACCTGGGCGTGGCGGACCAGGGCCCAGTGGCCGGGCCCGGACCCTTCGGGGACGAACACCGGCCCCTCGGCCGCGCGCAGCCGGGCGAAGGCGGCGAGGCGGTGGGCGGGGGGCTGCTGCCAGAAACCTGGCTCGGCCAGCTCCCTGCCGGGGTCGGTGCCGTGGCGTTGTGCCGGGAGTGTCAAGGCAGGGCCTCCAGTCGGTGCGCGTCGTTCTGCGCTGGAGAACGGCGGCGGGGGCGCGGGAGTGACGGTTCGCGGGGGCGCGGGCCCGGCCGCGGGTGGCGGGGGCGGCCCGGGGCTCAGACGGCGGCGCCGGTGGTCGCACCGGCCCGCGTGGACAGGGTCAGACCGACCGCCACCGTCAGCACCCCGACGAGGCCCGCCCACAGGACCGCGTACGTACCCGACCAGGTGCAGGCGAGCGTCACGAGGGCGGACACCGGCAGGACCAGCTGCTGGGCGAGGCCGCGCTTGAAGTGGCGGGAGTGCAGCAGCCACACCATCAGCAGGAACAGCGCGCTCGGGACCATCACCGCCGCGTTCGCGGCGACCTGGGAGATGTGCGCCTTGCCGACCGCGTGCTCGACCGCGACCTCGATGCCGGCGCCGATCGCCGCACCCGAGAGGAAGATCAGCAGGTGTCCGTAACCCCACGGGATGGCCTCGCGGTTGGACGTCAGGTGCTCGTGCATCGGCACGGCGAAGTAGATCCACCACGCGGCGAAGACGATCAGCAGCCCGCCCGCCGCGATGGGCAGCAGCTGGTCCAGCGCCTCGTGCTCGTCGATCGCGGACTTCACGGCCACCGTGGCCGCGGCGATCGTCTCGCCGAGCACGATGATGGTGAACAGGCCGTACCGCTCCACGATGTGGTGCGCGTGCCAGGGCGTCCGGTGCCCGCGTTCCGCGATCACCGGAACCGCCAGCTCGGCGACGAGCAGGACGAGGAACGTCCAGCGCTTCAGGTCGTCGGGGACGAACAGCAGGCCGATCCAGCCCAGCTGGCAGATCACCAGTCCGGCCGCGTACTTCAGCGCCGCCGCCCGGGCCTCGCCCTCCTCCCCGGAGGCGGCGCGCAGCCACTGCGCCGTCAGGGCGACGCGCATGATGATGTAGCCGGTGACCGCGACCGCCCAGTCGTTGTCGTCGAAGGCCCGGCTCACCCCGGCCGCGTAGACGAGCACACCCGCGATCTGCACGAGCGTCGCGACCCGGTATGGGACGTCGTCCACGTCGTACGCCGAGGCGAACCAGGTGAAGTTCATCCAGGCCCACCACACGCCGAAGAAGACGAAGAAGTAGCCGACCACCCCGGCACCGGGATGACCCTCCGCGAGCGAGTGCACCAGCCGGGCACCGGCCTGGGCGATGGCGACGACGAAGCAGAGGTCGAAGAACAGCTCCAGCGGGGTGGCGGCACGGTGGAGCTCGTCGGGGCTGCGAGCGGTCATGGGGGAGAAGGCCATACCGGCCAGGAGACCAGAGGCGGGGACCTCCGGCAGGGCGGACGCGCGGCTCGCGCGCCCCGTGTGCCCCGGGCGGAGGCGAGGCGCGGTCCGCGGCCCCGAGGCGGTCCGACCCGCGGGCGGACACCGTCACGGGCCCCGCCCCGGAATCCGGGCCACGCGCCCGGCGGCCGGGGCGGAGGACCGGGCGGCCGGGGCGGCGCGGGGGGCGGCCGTACCCTGGAGGCATGAGCAGCACCCCCGCACCCGGCCCGCAGCCCTCGCGCACCGCCCCCGAGGCCGACCGGCCCCGGCCGAAGCCCCGGCTGGTCTTCGACGACCCGCTGGACCAGCAGTCCTCGGACGACACCGACCGAGGCTGGGGCGAGCGGCCGCCCGCCGGCGGAAGCGCGGCCGACCTGGCCCGCTTCCTCGACGAGAAGCCCCCGCACCACGTCTGACCGCCCGAGGCGGCCGGAGCGGTCAGAACCGGTCGTGCGAACCGGCCGGTCCACCGCCGCCCGAACGCTGCGCGACCAGCTCGTCCCGGATCTCCTTGAGGACCTCGAGCTCGGTGATCTCGACGAGTTCCTGAACGCCCTCGCGGGCCTTGCGCCGGGCCTCCTGCCGCGCGAGGTACTTCGACATCGGCAGCACCATCAGGAAGTACACGACCGCCGCGGTGATGACGAAGGTCAGCGTCGCGTTCAGCACCGAGCCCCAGAGGATCTCGACACCCGTCGGCTGGCCGTTCGCGCCGATGCCGCAAGGAGCCTTGAGGCAGGACTTGTAGCCGTCCAGGCTCTGCGTGCCGACCGCGCCGATCACCGGGCTGATGATCCCCTTGACCACCGAGTTCACGATGTTCGTGAACGCGGCGCCGATGACCACGGCCACCGCCAGGTCGACCACGTTGCCGCGCATCAGGAAGGCCTTGAAGCCTGCCAGCACGCTCTCCTTCTTCTTCTCGCTCACCACTGAGCCTCTCTTCACATCTGCCGAACACGGAGTCAACGGTTCCGAAAGCTACGGCAGTCCGGGCGCGGTGTGTCCAATCGGGTCTCCTCCCGAGGTGAATTGACCGGCCGTGTGTGCGAATCAGCACAACGTCACCGCCAGTCGGGTCGTGGCGCCCGTGCCGACGAGAACCCGCGCGGTCTCCCGCGGTACGGACAGCACCACCAGCGCCCCACCGTCCGCAACACCCTTGCCCGGATCGGGCACTTCGGCGACCAGCGCCCCAGCGGCAACCACCTCGGGCGGTCCGGTGCGCTCCGCCGCGACCACGTCCACCCGGTCTCCGGGCCGCAGCAGCCCCACCGTCGCCGCGTCCGCGATGCGCACGGGAGCCGACACCATCCGCACCGCGGCGGGTGGCGCCGCACCCTGGGAGGCCCGCACCTCGGGCCGGGCGGCGGCGCCCCGCGAGGCCTGCGCCTCCGTCCCGCCCACCGCGACGGCCGCCGCCACCACGGCCAGCGCGGCCGAGGCGGCCCGCCGCCTGCGCCGTACGGCCCGGCGCAACCGGTCCCCGCCCCGCCCCACGCGAAGCGGCGGGAACGCCGGGACCGGGCGGGCCGGAGGACACGCGGACGACGTCGCGCACGCGGCCCGCGCCGCGGGGAAGGCGCGGGAAGCGGAGGAGGAGAGGGAGGCGGAGGCGGAGCGAGGGGAGCAGACCGAAGGGGTCGCGGACGTACGGGACATGACGAACACCACCAGACCGAGTGAGGAGCGGTGCCCGGACCCTGCGCCCGGACACCTCCCAGGATCCGGCCCCACCGGGAATCCCGCCGAGGCCTGTGGACGATCCCCAGCTTGTGGACAACCCGGTCACCCGCACGAGTCAGCCGGCGGCCGCCCGCACCCGCCGAGGCCCGCCCCCCGGCCGGCCGGGCCGGGCGCAGCAGCCCGCGCAGCGCCCAGGCCTCCGCGGCGAGGAGGTCGGGGTTCACGCCGTCGTTGTCGAGGTCACCGTTCGGCCGGGACCTGGCAGGCCTCCGCGAATCCCTGACCGGTCAGGCCGAAGGCGCTGTTGACGCGCGAGCGCCAGTTCTCCAGCGCGACCATCGCGGTGAGCTCGACGAACGCCTTCTCGCCGAGCCGCGCGATCAGTTCCCGCGCGAGCTCGTCCGTGACCGTCGGCTCGGTCTCCGTCATGGCCTCGGCGTACTCCATGACCAACAGTTCCAGCTCGGTGAACACCTCGGGGGCCTCCCGCCACCGCGGCACCCGCTCGATCTTCTCCGTCGGCAGGCCCAGCTCGTGGCCCTCCCAGTAGCCGAAGTCCATGCACCACGAGCAGTTGATCCGGGCCGCCGCCGCCATCACGGCGAGGTGCTTCAGCCCGGCGTCGAGCGCGTTCCACTTCGCCACGCTCCGCTCCAGCCGGACGTAGGAGAGGAGCACGCGCGAGTGGTGCCCGTAGGCCTGCCCGGGGTCGAGCACCTTGCCGTAGGTCCGGCGCGAGTACCAGGCCCCGATCCGCAGGAGCAGGGTGCGGGGCGGGGTGAGCGAGATACGCGGCATGACAGTCATCTCCCTGGCCGGGGCGGTCTTCGTTTCCGCCGTCACCAAGGAGGACCGGACAGCCCCGGTGGATGTGACAGCCGCCGGGCCTTTTCTGCGCGTCGTCCTCTCTACGCGTCGTTCTCGCCCGGTGCCGCGGATTCGATCCCCAGCGCGCCGAGGAGGCGTTCCGCGAGGTCCTCCGCGAAAGCCTCGGAGCCGGTGAGGACGGCCCGCACCGCCTCCGGGTCGGCCGTCAGTCCGCCCGCGGCCGCCCAGTCGAGCGCGCCCGCGAGGGCCGCGTCGACGGGGAACCGGTCCACGGGTATCTCGTAGTCCTCGGCCGTGTCCCGGTTGAGCAGCGCCTTCCAACGGCCCCCCGCGAAGGTGGCGCCCTCGACGAAGCCGACATCGCTGTCGAGGAAGGCCACCGCGAGCACCGGCGCCCCGGTGCGCCGGGCCAGCGCCGCCGCGACGCCGTCGGGCTGGTCGGCGCAGTACACGACCGACCAGCCACCGCCCAGGTCCGCGTCGGCGTCGACGCCCTCGACCCCGGCCTCCGCCGCGAACTCACGCAGCTCCGTCACCGTGGCGCGCGCCACGGCCATCCCACCCGAATCTCCCATGCGCGCAGGCTAGGTGACGCCACCGACAACGCGGCCGAAGCGTCCCCAGGGCCCCGGAGGGGGCTACGGCAGCTCGATGCCCAGGTCCCAGCCGTCGTGCGCGTGCGTGCACAGGCAGGCCCGGGTCTCCGTGGCCGGCAGGGCCGCCACCGCGTCGAAGAGCACTTCGCGCAGCCGTCCGACGTTCTCGCCGAACACCTTCAGGACCTCCGTGTGGGACACGCCCTCACCGGCCTCCGCGCCCGCGTCCAGGTCCGTGACCAGGGCCATCGAGGTGTAGCAGAGCCCCAGCTCACGGGCGAGGACCGCCTCCGGGTGACCGGTCATGCCGACCACCGACCAGCCCGCCGCCGCGTGCCACCGCGACTCGGCGCGCGTGGAGAACCGCGGTCCCTCGATGACGACCATGGTGCCGCCGTCCACCGGTTCCCAGTCGCGCCCGCGGGCCGCCGCCAGCGCCACGGACCGGCCCACCGGACAGTACGGGTCGGCGAAGGTGGTGTGCACGACGTTCGGGACGGACCCGTCCGGCAGCGGCTCACCGTCGAAGAAGGTCTGGGCACGGGCCTTCGTACGGTCGACCAGCTGGTCGGGAACGAGCAGCGTGCCCGGCCCGTACTCGGCCCGCAGACCGCCGACCGCGCAGGGTCCCAGCACCTGGCGGACGCCGACCGAGCGCAGGGCCCACAGGTTGGCCCGGTAGTTGATCTTGTGCGGCGGGACGGTGTGACTGCGCCCGTGTCGGGGCAGGAAGGCCACCTGGCGCCCGGCCAGCTCGCCCAGGTAGAGGGAGTCGCTCGGGGGTCCGTACGGGGTCTCCACCTGGATCTCGGAGACGTCCTCCAGGAAGGAGTAGAAGCCCGAGCCGCCGATGACACCGATCTCTGCGTTCACCATGCGGTCCACCCTACGGCCCTGCCGTGGGCATGCCGAAGGCCCCGCTGCCGGTAGGGGCGGCGGGGCCTTCGGGCGAAGCGATCAGGCGGCCGACGTGGAGCTGCTGCTGCTCGACGAGCTCGACGACGTCGAGGAGGACGAGGCGGCGGGAGCGGCGGCAGCGGTCGACGTCGAGGACGACGAGGAGCTGGACGACGGCTTCGAGGCAGGGGTGCTGCTCGACGACGCGCCACGGCTGTCGTTCCGGTAGAAACCGGAGCCCTTGAAGACGATGCCGACCGCGGAGAACACCTTCTTCAGGCGTCCGTCGCAGCTCGGGCACACGGTCAGTGCGTCATCGGTGAACTTCTGCACGGCCTCAAGGCCCTCACCGCACTCGGTGCACTGGTACTGGTAGGTCGGCACGAATTTCCTCCTGGCACTCTGACTCAATGAGTGCTAACGACGCTCCATGGTGACGTATTCCGGCGGATCAGTCCACCGTCACCGGCACGCGGTGACCGATCCCACGCTCGTTCACCCGGTCACGGGAGGCCGGTGAGGCGGTGGCGCGCGTGGTCGTCCGACCCGTCGCCGGGACCGTCACCCGCTCCGTGACCTGCGAGTTCACCGGGGTGGCGGACGCGGTGGCGGCCGCGGGCGCGGACTCCTGCGCGGACGCGTTCACGATCCGGCTCGGAGCCTTCGGGGCGAGCCTCGAACGCAGCGCCAGCAGGGTGGCCAGCGCGAGCGCGGTGGCGCCCATGGGCACCAGGAATCCGAACGAGGATCCGTGCGCGTCCGTGAGGCGGCCGGCCAGGATGACGGCGACGGCCTGACCGAAGGCGATCGAGCCGGTCAGCCAGGTGAAGGCCTCGGTCCGGGCGTTCGCGGGGACCAGCTGCTCGACCATCGTGTAGCCGGTGATCAGCGCCGGGGCGATGAACAGGCCGACGACCAGGCCGAGCGCGCCCAGCAGGATCATCGAGTTCGCGGCCCACAGGACGGACGCGGCGGCGGTGAGGCCGATGTAGCCCAGGATCAGCCGGCGACGCGGGCCGATCTTCCAGGCGATGGCGCCCATGGCGATACCGGCGATCATGTTGCCCGCGGCGAAGACGCCGTAGAGCAGGCCGTTGGCGCCGGGGTTGCCGATCTCGCTGGAGAAGGCGGCGAGCGAGACCTGCATGCCGCCGAAGACGGCGCCGATCCCGAGGAACGCGAAGATCAGGACGCGCAGGCCCGGGAAGGACAGCGCGAAGGCGCGCTTCTCACCGGTCTGCGACGGGGCGTGCGTCTTGGGCTGGCCGGCGCGCCGGGCCGCGAAGAGCAGGCCGCCGAGCAGGGTCAGCGTGGCCTCGGTGACCAGGCCGGCCGCCGGGTGGACGCCGGTGCACAGCGCGGTCGCCAGGACCGGGCCGACGACGAAGGTGAACTCGTCGGTGACGGACTCGAAGGCGGCGGCCGTCGGCAGTAGCGCAGAGCCCTCCAGCTTGGCGGCCCAGCGCGCCCGGACCATCGGTCCGACCTGCGGCACCGAGGCGCCGGCCGGTACGGCGGCGGCGGCCAGCGCGAGCAGCGGGGCGTCCAGCAGCGCGAGCGCGGCCAGGCCGGTGACGGCGACGGAGTGTGCGAGGACCACGGGCAGCAGGACGGCGGTCTGGCCGTAGCGGTCGGTGAAGATGCCCATGAGCGGGGCGGACAGCGCCATGGAGATACCGGTGACGGCGGCGACGATGCCGGCGCTGCCGTAGGAACCGGTGGTGTGCTGGACCAGCAGCAGGATGCTGATCGTCAGCATGCCGAAGGGGAGTCGTGCTGCGAAGCCGGGGAGTACGAAGCCGAGGGCGCCGGGAGTGCGCAGGAGCTGTCCGTAGCCGGGGCGGGCGGACGTGTCGGACGTGACCGCGGATGTCACGGCCTTGCCTTTCCGCTGCCTGGTAGAGCGTCCCCGTCTGCGGACGGTGCTTCGCCTTGTGAGCGGCCGCACCCGTACATGTGGGAGCCCCGAGAGCTGTCCTCTTGCGCAGAACCGAGTGATACCTGGGCGCCCACGTCGGGGTGGTGCCACGGCCGCTTTGCGGTCGCGCCAGCTCTGCGTCAGGCAGAGTTGGTTCGATCTGGTGTGCCTTCATCGTACAGGGAAAGTCACTACCACGCCCTGTGAATTCGGTGACAAGGGGTGTCTTCACCTGGGATTAACGGCCGCTTCGCATGTAAAGAGCCTGGAAAAGCAGGCAAATGCGGGCATACCTCAGCTAAATTGGCGGAATTAGAACGACGCTCTAACGCTTTTGAGCAATGCTCTAACGCGAAACGGGTCCGCCGGTGCCCAGCCATCCCGCGAGCTTGCCGCCCCGGGCCACCGCCCGCAGCCGCGCCTCCGCCGCGTCCCGGACCGGGTCCGTGGCCACCACCAGCAGCTCGTCCCCACGGCGCAGCACGGTCGACGGCGCCGGTACGAAACTCTTCGCGTCCCGGACCACCAGCGTGACCGAGGCCCCCGGCGGCAGCCGCAGCTCGCTCACCTCCACGCCGTGCATCCGCGAGGCCGGCGGGATGGAGAAGGACAACAGGTGTCCGCGCAGCTTCTCCAGCGGCGCCGACTCGATCCCGAGGTCGAAGGCGCCTTCCTCCCCGTTCCCGAGGTTCAGCTTGCGCGCGAGCCAGGGCAGGGTCGGACCCTGCACCAGGGTGTAGACGACGACCAGCACGAAGACGATGTTGAAGACCCGGTCGCTGCCCTCGATCCCGGACACCATCGGGATGGTCGCCAGGATGATGGGCACGGCCCCGCGCAGGCCCGCCCACGACATCAGCACCTGCTCCTGCCAGGAGAGCCGGAAGGGCAGCAGGCTGATGAAGACCTCCAGGGGCCGGGCCACCATGGTCAGCACAAGCCCGATGATCACGGCGGGCCAGAAGTCGCGGACCAGCTCGTGCGGGGTGACCAGCAGGCCCAGCAGCACGAACATGCCGATCTGGGCGATCCAGCCGAGTCCGTCGGCGAAGCCCCGGGTGGCCGGCCAGTGCGGCAGCTTGGCGTTCCCGAGCACCATCGCCGCCAGGTACACCGCGAGGAAGCCGGAGCCGTGCGCGATGGCGCCGGCCGCGTACGCCACGATGGCGATGGCCATCACTGCGATCGGGTAGAGGCCGGAGGCGGGCAGGGCGACGTGTCGCAGCCCGTACGCGCCGAGGAAGCCCACGGTCAGGCCGATCGCGGCGCCGATGGCCAGCTCCAAGGCGATCTTGCCGATCAGGATGTACCACTCGTCCACCGGGCCGACGGTCGAGAAGGCCACCACCAGGATCACGACGGGCGCGTCGTTGAAGCCGGACTCGGCCTCCAGGACGCCGGTGATCCGTGCGGGCAGCGGGACCTTGCGCAGCACGGAGAAGACGGCCGCGGCGTCGGTCGAGGAGACGACCGCGCCGATCAGCAGGGCTTGGCGCCATTCCAGGCCGACCAGATAGTGCGCTCCCGCCGCCGTCACGCCCACGCTCACCGCGACGCCCACCAGGGACAGCATGACCGCGGCCGGCAGGGCCGGCTTGATCTCTTTCCACTTGGTGCCCAGACCGCCCTCGGCGAGGATCACGACGAGTGCCGCGTAACCGATGACCTGGGTCAGCTCGGCATTGTCGAACACGACGTTGCCGATGCCGTCCTGGCCTATCGCGATGCCTATGCCGAGGTAGATGAGCAGGCTGGGAAGACCGCTGCGTGACGAGATGCGTACCGCCGCCACGGCGACGAGCAGCACGAGCGAGCAGACCAGCAGCAGCTCATTGAGCGTGTGGACAGTCAGCGGGCGGCCCTCCTCAATGCGCCCGGTGGATCGATCCTCCCGGCGACAAGTTCGGCAAGTAGTTCGTTACCTTACCTAATCTTTGACGCGCCCTTTACGCGATAACCACATTGTGAAACGCCTGTTCGCCCCTGTCCTCGTCAGCTCCACCCCTGGCGGATCAACGAAGTCGGTCCTGCGCCTATGGTTGCTCCCAGCACTCCCAGGACCACCCTGCCCCTCTAAGGACAGCGATGCCCGCCAACGAAACCGCTCCTCCCGTCAAGAAGAAGGGACGACGCGCCCGTCTGATCGTGCTCGTCCTGGTCCTGGCTCTCGTCGCGGGCCTCGGCTACGGGGCGTACTGGAGCGTGGACGGCGTGCGCGCCTCCTTCCCCCAGACGACCGGCTCCCTCAAGGTGCCGGGCCTGACCGGGACCGTCGACGTCAAGCGCGACGCCCACGGCATTCCCCAGCTCTACGCCGACAACGACGACGACCTCTTCCGCGCGCAGGGCTTCGTGCACGCACAGGACCGCTTCTGGGAGATGGACGTCCGACGTCACATGACGTCCGGCCGGCTCTCCGAGATGTTCGGCTCCGGCCAGGTCGAGACCGACGCCTTCCTGCGCACGCTGGGCTGGCGCCAGGTCGCGCAGGAAGAGTTCGACAAGAAGCTCTCGACCGAGACCAAGAAGTATCTCCAGGCCTACGCCGACGGGGTCAACGCGTATCTGAAGGGGAAGTCCGGCAAGGACCTCTCCGTCGAGCACGCGGCCCTCAAGCTCACCGACGACTACCGGCCCGAGCAGTGGTCGCCGGTGGACTCGGTGGCCTGGCTCAAGGCGATGGCGTGGGACCTGCGCGGCAACATGCAGGACGAGATCGACCGCGCGCTGATGGCGACCAAGCTCTCGCAGGCGCAGATCGACGAGCTCTACCCGCCCTACCCCTTCGACCGGAACAAGCCGATCGTCGAGGGCGGCAAGGTCGACGGCGGCAAGTACACCCCGCAGGGCGTCACGGGCAGCGGCTCGGGCACGGGCACGGGCACCGGCACCGGCTCGGGTAACGGGACCGGCTCCGGCGGCAACACCGTCGGCGGCCAGACCTCGACCGTCACGGGTCCGATCGGCGGCCCGGCCAACGGGCTGGCCGACAACGTCGCCGCCCAGGGCGCGACCGTGGGCCTGCGCACCCAGCTCACCTCCCTCGCCGACACCCTGGACAAGATCCCCGCGATCCTCGGCCCCAACGGCAGCGGCATCGGCTCGAACTCCTGGGTCGTCTCCGGCAAGTACACGACGACCGGCAAGCCGCTGCTCGCGAACGACCCGCACCTGTCCCCGCAGCTGCCCTCGGTCTGGTACCAGATGGGCCTGCACTGCCGCACGGTCTCGGCCCAGTGCCAGTACGACGTGGCCGGCTACACCTTCTCGGGCATGCCGGGCGTGGTCATCGGCCACAACACCGAAATCGCCTGGGGCATGACCAACCTCGGCGCCGACGTGACCGACCTCTACCTGGAGCAGGTCAAGCCCGAGGGCTACGTCTACGACAACAAGGTGCTCCCCTTCACCACCCGTGAAGAGGTCATCAAGATCGCGGGCGGCGACAGCAAGAAGATCACCGTCCGGACCACCAACAACGGCCCGCTCGTCTCGGACCGCAGCGAGGAGCTCGGTACGGTCGGCAGCCGCGCCCCCGTCGCCAGCTCCGCCCCCGACCGCGGTGACGGCTACGCCGTCGCCCTGCGCTGGACGGCGCTGGACCCGGGCAAGTCCATGGACGCGGTCTTCAAGCTCGACCGGGCCAAGACCTTCGACGACTTCCGCAAGGCGGCCGCCGACTTCGAGGTCCCGTCCCAGAACCTGATCTACGCCGACAACAAGGGCCCCAACGGCAACATCGGCTACCAGGCTCCGGGCCGCATCCCGATGCGCGGCCAGGGCGACGGCCGGATGCCCGCCCCGGGCTGGGACTCCAAGTACGCCTGGAAGGGCGCCAGGGACGGCAACGCCGGCTACATCCCGCAGAGCGAGATGCCCTGGGACCAGAACCCGTCCCGCGGCTACATCGTCACCGCCAACCAGGCGGTCGTGGAGACCGGGACCGGCGCCGGCAAGTACCCGAACCTGCTGACCACCGACTGGGGCTACGGTGCCCGCAGCCAGCGGATCAACGACCTCATCGAGGCGAAGATCAAGGACGGCGGTCGGATCTCGACCGACGACATGCGCACCATGCAGATGGACAACAGCAGCGAGATCGCCGCGCTGCTGACCCCGATGCTGGCGAAGATAGAGGTCTCGGACCCGGGCGTGCGGGCCGCGCAGAAGCTGCTCGACGGCTGGAACTACACGCAGGAGCCCGACTCGGCGGCCGCGGCCTACTTCAACGCTGTCTGGCGCCACATCCTCAAGCTGTCCTTCGGCGACAAGATGCCCAAGGAGCTGCGGATCGAGGGCAGCTGCATGAGCGTCGTCGGCAACGGCACCGGCCCGGCCGACGACCTCGCCAAGACGGTCCGCGAATGCGGCACCCGGGACGCCGACTCGGCGCAGCCCGACGGCGGCGACCGCTGGTTCGAGGTGGTCCGTCGCCTGGTCAAGGACGAGAAGTCGCCGTGGTGGACCACCCCCAGGACCGTCACCCTGCCGGCGGCCACCAACCGTGACGAGCTCTTCGCCCGGGCCATGCGCGACGCCCGCTGGGAGCTGACCGCCAAGCTCGGCAAGGACCAGTCCACCTGGAGCTGGGGCCGGCTGCACCAGCTGACGCTGAAGAACCAGACGATCGGCACCGAGGGCCCCGGCTTCATGCAGTGGCTCCTCAACCGCGGCCCGTGGGACGTGGGCGGCGGCGAGGCCACGGTCAACGCGACCGGCTGGAACGCCTCCAGCGGGTACGGGGTCACGTGGGTGCCGTCGATGCGCATGGTCGTGAACCTCAACGACCTCGACAAGTCGCGCTGGATCAACCTGACGGGTGCCTCGGGGCACGCGTACAACGCGCACTACACGGACCAGACGACGATGTGGGCCAAGGGCGAGCTGCTGGAGTGGCCCTTCGGCAAGGAAGCCGTCGACAAGGCCACGGTCGACACCCTGACCCTCAAGCCCGAGGGCTCGTAGGGTTCAGGGCGCGGATCAGGTCGTCACACACTGAAGCGGCGCACCCCTGACGGGGTCGCCACCGCTCGTACGGGGTGGTCGTGCGGTTCCTCCGGAACCCGCGCGACCACCTCGTCGTCGTAGAGGAGCACCACCAGCGCGGGATGCGCCCCGGCGCGTTCCAGCCGCTCCAGCACCCGGTCGTACGAGCCTCCGCCGCGGCCGAGGCGCATCCCCCGGCCGTCCACCGCGAGCCCGGGCAGCAGCACGGCGTCGGCCCCGGTGACCGCGTCCGGTCCGAGCGCGGGGCCGGTCGGCTCCAGGAGCCGCATCTTGCCCGGGTGGGCGGCCTCGGCGAGCGAGGCCGGGCCCTCGTACGCGGCCCAGTCGAGGTCGTTGTCGGGCAGCAGCAGCGGGAGCAGCACCCGCTTGCCGGCCGCGCGCAGGGCGTCGAGGAGGTCCCGGGTGCCCGGTTCGGTGCCGATCGAGACGTACGCCGCCACCGTGCGGGCGTCGGCCAGTTCGGGCAGTTCGAACGCCCTGACGGCGAGTGCGGTGGCCGCCGTGCGGCACTGTTCGGGAGACAAGGCGCGGCGCGCGGAGAGCAGTTCTCGGCGCAGCTCGGCCTTGGCGGAAGCGGTGGGCGGGTTCTCTGCCACGAGGAAATCAAATATCCTTCCGAATCGGGGCATACCTGTATCTACCTGCTGCGGTCCCGTCCGGTGTTCGACGGAAGGCCACTATCGTTCGGGGCATGACTATGTTGCACCCCGTGATCAAGAAGGCCGTGATTCCGGCCGCTGGCCTCGGTACTCGCTTCCTCCCGGCGACGAAGGCGACCCCGAAGGAAATGCTCCCGGTTGTGGACAAGCCGGCCATCCAGTACGTGGTCGAGGAGGCCGTCGGGGCCGGGCTCGATGACATTCTCATGATCACTGGGCGTAACAAGCGTGCCCTGGAAGACCACTTCGACCGGAACTACGAGCTGGAGTCGGCCCTCATCGCCAAGGGCGACGACGACCGCCTGAAGAAGGTCCAGGAGTCCAGCGACCTGGCGACCATGCACTACGTCCGCCAGGGCGACCCGCGGGGCCTGGGCCACGCGGTGCTGTGCGCCGAGCCGCACGTCGGCCGCGAGCCCTTCGCCGTCCTGCTCGGTGACGACCTCATCGACCCGCGCGACCCGCTGCTGCGCCAGATGGCCGACATCTACGCCCGCACCGGCGGCACCGTCATCGCGCTCATGGAGGTCGACCCGGCCAACGTCCACCTCTACGGCTGCGCCGCCGTCGAGGCCACGGACGAGGAGGACGTGGTCCGCATCACCGGCCTCGTCGAGAAGCCGGACCCCCAGGACGCCCCCAGCAACTACGCGGTCATCGGACGTTACGTCCTCAACCCCGCGATCTTCGACATACTGCGGGAGACCGAGCCGGGCCGCGGTGGGGAGATCCAGCTCACCGACGCCCTGCAGAAGCTGGCCGCCGACGAGACCGTCGGTGGTCCGGTGCACGGCGTGATCTTCCGGGGCCGTCGCTACGACACCGGGGACCGCGGCGACTACCTGCGGGCCATCGTCCGTCTCGCGTGCGAGCGCGACGACCTGGGCCCCGAGTTCCGCACCTGGCTTCACCGTTACGTCACGGAGGAGATGTAGCACCTTGAGCAGTTCCGCACCGCAGCATCCACGCTTGGAGGGCGACCACCGTCTGTGGTCCGTGGACGAGCACCTCGCGGACGTCCTCTCGGCCGTCCGGCCGTTGGAGCCCATCGAGCTCCAACTGCTGGACGCCCAGGGCTGTGTCCTGGTCGAGGACGTGACCGTGCCCGTCGCCCTCCCGCCCTTCGACAACAGCTCCATGGACGGCTACGCCGTCCGAACGGCCGACGTCCAGGGTGCGAGCGAGGAGTTCCCCGCGGTGCTGACGGTCGTCGGGGACGTCGCGGCGGGCAGCGGTGAGCTGCCCACCGTGGGCCCCGGCGAGGCTGCCCGGATCATGACCGGCGCCCCGCTGCCGCCCGGCGCGGAAGCCGTCGTACCGGTCGAGTGGACCGACGGCGGCACGGGCGGCGGCGCGGCCGCCGGGATGACCCCGGCCAGCGCCGCCCCCGAACACGCGGGCGGCGAGGTGCGGGTGCACCGCGCCGCCGAGGCCCGGGCGCACGTCCGCGCGCGCGGCAGCGACGTCCAGGCCGGCGACCTGGCCCTCGCGGCCGGCACGATCCTCGGCCCGCCCCAGATCGCCCTGCTGGCCGCCATCGGGCGCGGCACCGTACGGGTGCGGCCGCGCCCCCGCGTGGTGGTCATGTCCACCGGCAGCGAGCTGGTCCAGCCGGGCGAGGCGCTCACGGCGGGCACCATCTACGACTCCAACAGCTTCGCGCTGGCCGCGGCCGCGCGGGACGCCGGAGCCATCGCCTACCGTGTCGGCGCCGTCGCGGACGACGCCGACACCCTGCGCGCCACCATCGAGGACCAGCTGATCCGGGCCGACCTGCTGGTCACCACGGGCGGGGTCAGCGTCGGCGCGTACGACGTCGTCAAGGAGGCCCTGTCCTCCGTCGGGCACTCCGACGCGGTCGAGGGCGACGGCGAGGACGTCGACGGCGGCCGGATGGACTTCCGCAAGCTCGCCATGCAGCCCGGCAAGCCGCAGGGCTTCGGCACGATCGGCCCCGACCACACCCCGCTGCTGGCGCTGCCCGGCAACCCGGTGTCCTCCTACGTCTCCTTCGAGCTGTTCGTGCGCCCCGCGATCCGCGCCCTCATGGGGCTGCCGGAGTCCGAGGTCCGGCGGCCGAGCGTGCGCGCGGTGCTGAGCGCCGACAAGGCACTCGGCTCCCCGGCCGGCCGCCGCCAGTTCCTGCGCGGCACGTACGACGCCGAGAACGGCACGGTCAGCCCGGTCGGCGGATCGGGCTCCCACCTGATCGCCGCGCTGGCGCACGCGAACTCCCTGATGGTCGTACCGGAGGACGTCACCTCGGTGGAGCCGGGGACCGAGCTCGAAGTGATCCTGCTCGGCTGAAGTCGGGCCGGTGCGGGTAGCGTGTGTCGCACCACACAGGCTCCCTGGGGAGCCCAGAGCGGAGCGGCGCAGCAATGAGTACCGAAAGCAGGCTCACCCACATCGACGAGGCCGGCGCGGCCCGGATGGTCGACGTGTCCGGGAAGGACGTCACCACCCGGACGGCACGGGCCAGCGGACGCGTCCTCGTCGCCCCGCGGGTGATCGAGCTGCTGCGCGGCGAGGGCGTCCCCAAGGGCGACGCCCTCGCCACCGCGCGCATCGCCGGGATCATGGGGGCGAAGAAGACCCCCGACCTGATCCCGCTCTGCCACCCGCTGGCCGTCTCGGGCGTCACGGTGGACCTGCGGGTCGCCGACGACGCGGTCGAGATCCTCGCCACCGTGAAGACGACCGACCGCACGGGCGTCGAGATGGAGGCGCTGACCGCCGTCGCGGTCGCCGGCCTCACCGTGATCGACATGGTGAAGGCGGTCGACAAGGGCGCGGTCATCACGGACGTCCGGGTGGAGGAGAAGACCGGCGGCAAGTCCGGCGACTGGACGCGCTCGTGAACGCCCCGCGCGGCGGCGACGTGCACAGCCACAGCCACAGCCACAGCACCCCTACCCCGGCCGAGCCGGTGGGGTCCCCGCGGACGCTCGGCCGGGCGCTGGTCGTCACGGCCTCGAACCGCGCCTCGCAGGGCGTCTACGCCGACAAGGGCGGCCCCCTGCTGGCCGAGGCGCTGGAGCGGCTCGGCTTCACCGTGGACGGCCCGCGGGTCGTCCCGGACGGCGACCCCGTGGAGCAGGCGCTGCGCGAGGGCGTGGCCGCCGGGTACGAGGTCATCCTGACCACCGGCGGGACCGGGATCTCGCCGACCGACCGCACCCCGGACGCCACCGCGCGGGTGCTGGACTACGAGATCCCCGGCATCCCGCAGGCCATCCGTGCCGAAGGCCTGGCGAAGGTGCCGACCGCGGCCCTGTCCCGGGGCCTGGCGGGGGTGGCCGGGCGCACCCTCATCGTCAACCTCCCCGGCTCGACGGGCGGGGTCCGCGACGGCCTCGCCGTCCTGGCCCGCGTCCTGCCGCACGCGGTGGACCAGATGCGGGGCGGAGACCATCCCCGACCGGCGGCACCCTCCGGGAGCGCGAGCTGAACGGCCCGACCTGGCCGGTGGTCCTGTCGGACGGCGATGTCACCCTCCGGCCGATAAAGCTGCGGGACCAGAAGGCCTGGCGCGAGGTCAACCGGCGCAACCGTGACTGGCTCCGGCCGTGGGAGGCCACGATCCCGCCGCCCGCGCCGTGGGGGCCGGTGGTCCAGCGGCCCACGTACCGCCAGATGGTCCGCCATCTGCGGGCGGAGGCGAACGCGGGCCGGATGCTGCCCTTCGTCATCGAGTACCAGGGCCGCCTGGTGGGCCAGCTGACGGTCGCCGGGATCACTTGGGGGTCGATGTGCGCCGGCCACATCGGCTACTGGGTGGACCGCGAGGTGGCGGGCCGCGGCGTGATGCCGACGGCGGTCGCGTTGGCCGTGGACCACTGCTTCGGGAAGGTCGGCCTGCACCGGATCGAGGTGTGCATCCGCCCCGAGAACATCCCGAGCCGACGGGTCGTGGAGAAGCTGGGGCTGCGCGAGGAGGGGCTGCGGCCGCGCTATCTGCACATCGACGGGGCCTGGCGCGACCACCTCGTCTACGCGGTGACGGTCGAGGAGGTCCCGGACGGGCTGCTGCGCCGTTGGCACCGGGCGCGCCACTCGCCGTCCCCGCCGAAATAGCGTAGGTCGCACCGCACGCGGATAAACGAATATCTGTTCGAATTAATGGCCTCGGGTAACCGATTCGCCCATAACCTGATCCGAAGAATCACAAAAAAAGTCCGTGATATCAGCGAGATCGTGCGACACACCGGCCCAATTGGCCGATCCCCTCGGCCGCGCCCCTCTACGGTGTGAGGTGTGAGCAGCAGCGGCCTCATCTACGCAGTCATTGTCGGGGCCTGGGCCGCCTACTTGGTGCCCATGTGGCTCCGGAGGCAGGACGAGCTGAACGAAGCCCGTCCGACGGAACGCTTCTCCACTGCCATTCGGCTGCTTTCCGGCCGAGCGGGAATGGAGCGCCGTTACGCCAAGGGGCTGCGTGAGCGCGGTGACGAGCAGGCGGAGCCCCAGCCCCACGCGGACCCGGACGCCGCGACGGAAACGGTTGATTCCGTCGACGCCGACGCCCGGGCCTTCGGCGTGCCCCCGACCAGGGCGGAGCCGAGACCGGCCGCCGTCGAACGGGAGCAGCGCGCGGAGCGGGCCCGGCGCGAACAGCGCCTCCAGGTCCTCGCGCGCCGCCGGCGCACCACCGCGCTCCTCTTCCTGGTCTTCACCCTCGGCGCGGTCGTCGCCGCGGTGGGCGGCCTGCACTACCTGTGGGCGCCCGCCGTACCCGCACTGCTGCTGAGCGCGTACATCGTGCACCTGCGGGTCCAGGAACGACGGCGCTACGAGTTCACCATGGACCGGCGGCGCGCCGAGGCGGCCGCGCGGCAGTTGCGGGAGAACCGCCCGAGCCGCCGCGAGCCCGAGGCCGCGTCGGGCGGCGAACCGGACCCTGCGCCACCGGTCTCCCCGCAGGAGGCCGGACGGCGCGCACTGGTCGAGCAGACCGATCATGCCGAGTGGGTGGACCAGCAGCGCGAGCGCGAACGCGGCCCCGCCCGCGGTGAGAGCTGGGAGCCCGTCCCGGTCCCGCTGCCGACGTACGTGACCGCCCCGGTGGCCCCCCGCGCCACGGGCCCGGCGGCCCCGGACGCCTGGAGCGCGACCCGCTCCAGTACGGCCGAGCCGACGGAACCCCGCCTGCGCGCCCAGCCCGCGGCCCCCAAGTCGGAGCTGGGGCCGGACCCGAAGGCCCAGACCACCCCGCGCCCGCGCGGCCAGGGCAGGGGACGCACCCCGCTGTTCGACCAGTACGAGGGCGAGGACCGCCCGCGCGCCGCGAACGAGTGATCGATGACCTGCGCGGACGCTCCGAGATATCGGTTTTGGAGCACCCGCGCGGGGATGCTAATGTTTCACACGTCGCAAGGGCCTGTGGCGCAGTCTGGTAGCGCACCTCGTTCGCATCGAGGGGGTCTGGGGTTCAAATCCCCACAGGTCCACAGACGACAGTTCGCGAGTAGCTCTCGGGAACGTCACGAGATCCCGTCCGGTCGAAAGACCGGGCGGGATCTCGGCGTTTGTGGAGCGTGCCGCGTCAGCAGCGGTAGCCGTCGGGGACCTGGAGAAGGGCCACAAAGATCCACACCATGGCTGCGGAGCCGACCGTGCCGCCCAGGAGGGCGACCGTGAGGTTCCGACGTCCCACGGACCCGATGAGCACCGCCCACCACACCGCTGCCGTGATCGCGAGCAGAGCGCCGTAGAAGGTCGACGCGAGCCCGTTGGCCGCGCCGTTCACCCCTACGTCACAGGCCCGCCAGGCGGCTGCCAGCAGTACCGACCCGAGCGCGCCGGTGGCCAGACCGGCCACGGGGGCGACCGCACAGCCCCACTGCCCCCGCGTCACTTCCGACTCCTGACCTGCGGGACGTTCTCGTCGTTGCGCTGCGCTTCTTCCATCCGGTCCATCGCGTCGTCGATCCCTTGCCGGAGCTGTTCCTAGGTCAGGTTGTCGTCGTACTTGTCAGTGCGCCGTGTCGAGGCGGGTGCGCTGGTCCGGGGTGAGGTCGAGGTCGACCGCGGCCAGGTTCTCCTCCAGCTGGGCCACCGAGGAGGCACCGACCAGGGGCAGGACCGGTATGTCGCCGCCCATCAGCCAGGCCAGTACCACCTGGTTGACGGTGGCTCCGGTCTCGGCGGCCACCTCACGGACCGCGCGCAGCCGCGGCTCGGTACCCGCGTGGTCGAAGCCCGGACCCAGCGGCTTGTCCTCGCGGACGTAGGCGCCGGCGATCAGCGGGGAGTACGCGACCTGCGTCAGCGCCGGGTTGTCCCGGACGTAGCTGAGCAGATCGCCGCCCACCAGGCCCTGGTTGCCGTCCGGCGAGCGCAGGCTGGGCAGATCGGCGCGCTGGCGCAGGTAGCTGTGGTGGTGCTGGAGCACCTCGTAGCCGGGGACGCCGGCCGCCGCGGCCAGCGTCCGGGCGCGCTCCACCCGCCAGGCCCAGTGGTTGCTCGCGCCCAGCAGGCCCGCCGTGCCGTCCGCGACGACCTCGGCGAAACCGCGGACGGTCTCCTCCAGCGGGGTGTTCTCGTCCATGATGTGCGCGTACAGCAGGTGGATGCGTTCGATGCCGAGTCGCTCCCGGCTGCGCTCCGCGGACTCCCGGATGACCTTCGCGGACAGCCCCTCCACGTCGAGGCTGAAGCCGCTCGTGGGCTGGTTGGGGCGGGCGCCCAGCTTGGTGGCGACGGTGATCTCGTCGCCGATGCCGCGGCTGCGCAGCCAGCGGCCGACCAGTTCCTCGCTCTCCCCGCCCTGGGTGCCGTTGACCCAGAACGCGTAGTTGTTGGACGTGTCGACGAAGGTGCCGCCCGCTTCCACGAAACGGTCGAGGATCGCGTACGACGTGGCCTCGTCGACGGTGGTGCCGAAGGTCATCGTGCCGAGGCTCAGCACGCTCACTTCGCGGCGGGTCTCGACGGCGGTGCCGATGACGCGGTACTTCACGGTGATGCCTTTCGGTTCAGGGATGTCCGGCCCGCAGGCCGGCCGCACAACGTACCCGACGACTCCGGCGGGGCGAAGTGCTTATTTCCTTGGCCTCGTCGGGGAGTTGGGCGAGCGAAGATGCGTCCATGACGATCGGTGAGGAACGAAGCAGCGGAACGGCCCAGGCCTGGGAGGCGCTCGGCGGGGCGCCCGAACTCGCCCTGCGGGTGCGCCACCGCGGGGTCGGCGATCTCGAACAAGGGCCGCTGCCGGTGGCCGAGTTGGCGCGCGCCACCGTCGCGGCCTGCGGACTGGCCGCCGGGGAGCTCGCCGCGGTGCGGGCCGGGGGCGGGGTGGAGGACGTGGCTCCGCTGGTGGTGGACGAGGGCGCGGTGGCCACGGCGTTCGTCAGCGAGCGGCACCTGCGCGTCGAGGGGCGCGCACCGGTGACCTTCGCGCCGTTGTCCGGCTTCTGGCGGACGGCGGACGGCTGGGTACGGACGCACGCCAACTATCCGCACCACGAGGCCGCCTTGGTACGGGCCCTGCGGCTGCCGTCGGCGACACCGGAGGCGGTACGCGCGGCGGTCGGCGGGCGGACGGCGGTCGAGGTGCAGGAACTCGCCTACGGGGAGGGCGGACTCGCCGTCGCCGTGGCGCGGGAGTACGGGGAACCGCAGCCGCTGCTGGAGCCCGTACGGGCATCAGGGGCGCGGGGCCGGCCGCTCGGCGCGGCCCCGGCCGGCCGGCCCGCCGCGGGGGTGCGGGTGCTGGACCTGACCCGGGTCATCGCCGGGCCCGTCGCCACGCGCACGCTCGGGCTGCTGGGGGCGGACGTGCTGCGGATCGATCCGCCGGGGCTGCCGGAGTCGGACGACGCGTACGCGGACACCGGCTTCGGGAAGCGGTCGGCGCTGCTGGACCTGGCGGAGGCCGAGGACCGGGCCGTCTTCGAGGGGCTGCTCGCCGAGGCGGACGTGGTGGTGACGGGCTACCGGCCGGGGGCGCTGGAACGGTACGGGTTCGGGGCGCGGGAGCTGCTGGAACGGTGGCCGGGTCTGGTGGTGGCCGAGCTGTGCGCGTGGGGGTGGCGGGCGCGGGGCCCTTGGGCGGGGCGGCGGGGGTTCGACTCGCTCGTGCAGGCGGGGTACGGGATCGCCGCGGCGTGTGGGGAGCCGGGAGGGGAGCCCGGAGTGCTGCCGGCGCAGGCGTTGGACCACGGGACGGGGTATCTGGTGGCGGCCGGTGTGCTGCGGGCGCTGGCGCAGGGCGGTGGGCGGGGGCTGCGGTTCTCCCTGGCGGGGACCGCGTCGTGGCTGGTGCGGGGGCTGGGGCGGGAGCCGGGGCGGGAGCCGGTGGGGGCCGGGGTGGGGTACTCGGCGGAGCCGTGGCTGCGGGTGACTCCGTCGGGGTACGGGGTGCTGCGGCACGCCGCCAGTCCCTTCGGGGAGTGGGCGGTGGGGCCGTCGCGGTGGGGGGCCGATCGGGCCGGCTGGCTCCCGCGGTAGGTGGGTGGGGCCGGGGGTGGGTGCGGGGGGATGGGCGGGTGCGGCGCCGCTGCCGGGGGCGCCGCCCCCGGACCCCCGCGCCTCAAACGCCGGCGGGGCTGGAGGGGGGCGCCTCGGACGTCGGCGGGGCTGGAGGAGCCGGGCGGGTCAGGCTTCGGTCAGGGGCTTGGTCATGCAGCGGCTCGACTCGTAGAAGCGGTAGTGGCCGAACTTCTCCGACAGGGCGTAGCCCGAGGAGAGGTACAGGGCTATCGCCTCCGGCTGCTGGTCGCCCGTCTCCAGGACCATGCGGTGGCGGCCCGCCGCTCGGGCGTCCTCCTCCAGGATCGCCAGGATGCGGCGGGCGAGGCCCAGGCCCCGGGCCTCCGGGACGACGTACATGCGCTTGAGCTCCGCGTCGCCGTCCGCGTAGCCCTCGTCGTTCTCGTCCTGGGTGCGCCAGCCGCCGCTCGCCACCGGGGTGCCCGTGGCGTCGTACGCCAGCAGGTACAGGCCGTGCGGCGGCACGAACATCGCCGGGTCGAGGTGGGTGGCGTCGCCCTCACCGTCGTACCGCTCCTGGTACTCCAGCTGGACCTGGTCGTTGAGTTTGACCGCGTCCGGGTGGTCGTACGGCACGGTGCGGAGGTCTATCCGGTGAGACATTCGAATATCGTACGGAACCCTCCCGCTATGGTGCTGGGATGCTCACTGTGACCTCCGTGAATGTGAATGGGATCCGCGCCGCCGCCAAGAAGGGCTTCGGGGCGTGGCTCGACGGAACCGACGCCGATGTGGTCTGCCTGCAGGAGGTACGGGCCGAGGAGGGGCAGATCCCGACCGAGATCCGGACCCCCGCAGGTTGGCACACCGTCTTCGCGCCGGCCGCGGCCAAGGGGCGGGCCGGGGTCGCGCTCTACACGCGGCGGGAGCCCGAGCGCGTGCAGGTGGGATTCGGCAGCGCGGAGTTCGACGACAGCGGCCGGTACCTGGAGATCGATCTGCCGGGTGTGACCGTGGCCAGCCTCTACCTGCCCTCGGGCGAGGCCGGGACGGAGAAGCAGGACGAGAAGTACCGGTTCATGGACGAGTTCCTGACGTACCTGGCGGCGTTGAAGGTGCGGGCCGCCGCCGACGGCCGCGAGGTCGTGGTGTGCGGTGACTGGAACATCTGCCACCAGGAGGCCGACCTCAAGAACTGGAAGACGAACCGGAAGAACGCGGGCTTCCTCCCCGAGGAGCGGGAGTGGCTCGGCAAGGTGTACGCGCAGGCGGGCTACGTCGACGTGGTGCGGGAACTGCACCCGGACACCGAGGGTCCGTACTCCTGGTGGTCCTACCGCGGGCGGGCCTTCGACAACGACGCCGGCTGGCGGATCGACCTCCAGGTGGCCACCCCCGGGCTGGCGGCGAAGGCGGTGAAGGCCTTCGTGGAGCGGGCGGAGACGCACCCCGAGCGCTGGTCCGACCACGCGCCCGTGACCGTCGTCTACGAGCTGGGCGTCTGACCCGGGCCGTCCGGGCCGCCCGAAGCCAGTAGGCGGTCCATCGCCATCGTCAGCTCGGCCTCGACCACGCTCTTCGCCAGCGGGCGCAGGCGGGTGAGCGCGTCGGGTGACATGTGGGCCGATATGAGCTCGGTGAAGAGCAGGGCCATCGCGTCCGCGTGTTCGCGGACGCGGCGGCCGGTCTCCAGGACGGCCGCCAGCGGCACGCCCTCGCGGACCAGGGCCGAGGAGACGTCCAACAGGCGGCGGCTGACGTGCACGATCGCGTCGCCGTCGACGGCGACGTAGCAGAGGTCCAGCGAGGCCGCCAGGTTCTCCGGGGTGACCTCGCCCTCGAAGTAGTCGGCGAGCGCCTCCGGGGTGAGCCGGACCGGGGTCTCCTCGGACCAGCCGATGCCGAGCAGCTCGCCGAGCTGGCCGACGTCGCGACCGCTCTCGAAGGCGGCGGTCAGCTCGGCGATGCCGCCGAGGGTGTGGCCGCGTTCCAGCAGGGCGGCGATGGTGCGCAGCCGGGCCAGGTGGTGATCGTCGTACCAGGCGATGCGCCCCTCGCGGCGGGGCGGTGGGAGCAGTTTGCGCTCGCGGTAGAAGCGCAGGGTGCGGACCGGGATGCCGGCCGCTTCGGCCAGTTCCTCCGTGCGGTACTCGCGCACCGTCTTCGCTCGCGTCTCTTCCTTCTCCACAGACGCACCTTATGGCGTACCGGCAGTAACTTTCCGGGTCCGCCCCCTACCCATGAGTACGGAGCTGCTCTACCCTCCCGATTGTGCCAGTGATTGCTGGCAGTGTTTCGATGGTGTGGCGTTGCGGTGCGGTGCGTGGCTGGGACTGCGGATGAGCGGAAGGCGGCGGGCATGGGCGGGACGAGCGGCAAGGGCGGGCGCGAGCACGTACGGGTGGCGGTGATCGGGTCCGGATTCGGCGGGCTCGGCGCGGCCGTACGGCTGCGACGTGAAGGGATCACGGACTTCGTCGTACTGGAACGGGCCGACTCGGTCGGCGGCACCTGGCGCGACAACAGCTACCCGGGGTGTGCGTGCGACGTGCCCTCGCACCTCTATTCGTTCTCGTTCGCCCCCAACCCCGACTGGCCGCGGACCTTCTCCGGACAGCCGGCCATCCGCGCCTACCTGGAGCACGTCGCCGACACCTTCGGACTGCGCCGGCACATCCGGCTCGACACCGAGGTGCTGATGATGCGCTGGGACACGGACGAACTGCGCTGGGAGATCGAGACCTCGGCCGGGGAGCTGACCGCCGACGTCGTCGTCTCCGCGACCGGCCCGCTGTCCGACCCGAAGATGCCGGAGATCCCCGGCCTCGCCGAGTTCCCCGGCAAGGTCTTCCACTCCGCCCGCTGGGACCACGACTACGATCTGCGCGGCAAGCGCGTCGCCATGATCGGAACCGGTGCCTCGGCCATCCAGATCGTCCCCGCCATCGCCCCCGAGGTGGAGCACCTCACCCTCTTCCAGCGGACCCCGCCGTGGGTCATGCCGCGCACCGACCGGTCCATCACCGCGGTGGAGCGCTGGCTGCACCGTCAGCTGCCCTTCACCCGGGCGGCGCGGCGCGGGCTGCTGTGGGGGATCCGGGAGCTCCAGGTCAGCGCCTTCACCAAGCGCCCGAACCAGCTCGGCCTCATCGAGTCCCTGGCCAAGGCCAACATGGCGCGCTCGATCAAGGACCCGGCGCTGCGCGCCCGGCTGACGCCCTCCTACCGGATCGGCTGCAAGCGGATCCTGCTCTCCAGCGAGTACTACCCGGCGCTGGCCCGGCCCGATGTGGACCTGGTCGCCTCCGGGCTCAAGGAGATCCGCGGCTCGGTGCTGGTCGCCGCCGACGGGACCGAGACCGAGGTCGACGCGATCATCTTCGGCACCGGCTTCCACGTCACGGACATGCCGATCGCGGACCGGGTGGTGGGCGCGGAGGGCCGGACCCTCGCGGACGCCTGGAAGGACGGGATGCAGGCGCTGCGCGGGGCCACCGCCGCCGGCTTCCCCAACTGGATGACGATCATCGGGCCGAACACCGGGCTCGGGAACAGCTCGATGATCCTGATGATCGAGTCGCAGCTCACCTACATGGCCGATTACCTGCGCCAGCTCGGCATGCTCGGCGGGAAGGTCGCGCTCGGCGCCCGGCCGTCCGCCGTCAACCGGTGGAACCGGCAGGTGCAGGCCCGTATGGAGCGGACCGTGTGGAACACCGGCGGCTGCACGAGCTGGTACCTGGACGCGCAGGGACGCAACACGACGGTCTGGCCGGGGACTACGGGCGAGTTCCGTCGGGAGACGCGGAGCGTCGATCTGGCGGAGTACGAGGTCCTGCGGGTGGGCGAGCGGGAGCGGGTCCCGGTGGCGGTCTCGGCCGCCGCCGTGGGGGCCGGTGCGGCCCCGTTGCCGGGGGCGCTGCCCCCGGACCCCCGCGCCTCGAACGTCGGCGGGGTCGATTCCGAGGCGGAGGACGTCGCGTGAGTCGGCTGATGCATGTCGTCTCCGGGCCCTACGCCCCGCCCGTCGCACGGCGGGAGTTCGTCGCCGTCTCCGCCGACGGGGCCCGCCTGCACGTCGAGGTCCACGGGGACGAGGACGCGCCGGCCGTGGTGCTCGCCCACGGCTGGACGTGTTCCACCGCCTTCTGGGCCGCGCAGATCCGGGCCTTGGCCACCACCCACCGGGTCGTCGCCTACGACCAGCGCGGGCACGGGCGCAGCCCCGCCGGCCGGGTGCACAGCACCACCGCCCTCGCCGACGACCTGGTGGCCGTACTGGAGTCCGCCCTCGCCCCCGGGGAGCGGGCGGTCGTCGCCGGGCACTCCATGGGTGGAATGACGATCATGGCGGCCGCGGGCCGGCCCGAGTTCGCCGCGCGGGCCGCCGCCGCCCTGCTGTGCAGCACCGGCAGCTCCCGGCTGGTGGACGAGGCACTGGTCGTGCCGGTGCGCGCCGGGCGCGTCCGGACCCGTGTCACCGGCGCGGTCCTCGGCTCTCGCGCCCCCCTCGGGCCGGTCACACCGGTGGCTCGGAAGGTCCTCAAGTACGCCACCATGGGCCCCGGTTCCGCGCCCGACAAGGTCGAGGCGTGCGCCCGTATCGTGCACGCCTGCCCCACCGGGGTGCGGCACGCCTGGTCCCAGGTGCTGGCCGGCGTGGACCTCGACGCCGACGTGGCCCGCCTCATGGCGCCCACCGCCGTGATCGGCGGCACCGCCGACCGGCTCACCCCGATCGTGCACGCCCGCGGCCTCGCCGCCGCGCTGCCGAACTGCGTGGGCCTGACCGAGCTCACCGGCATGGGGCACATGACCCCGGTCGAGGCGCCCGAGGCCGTCACCGGCGTCTTGCGCGAGCTCGCCGAGCGGTACCTGGGCACCGCACGCCCCGACACCACCGACCTGGGCACCACCGAGAAGGAGAAGACGCCGTGAGCACTCGCAGGAGTCTGGAAGGCCAGGTCGCCGTCGTCACCGGCGCCGCCCGCGGGGTCGGCGAGCTGCTGGCCCGCAAGTTGTCGGCCCGTGGCGCGAAGGTCGCCCTCGTCGGCCTGGAGCCGGAGACCCTCAAGGAGGTCTCCGAGCGGCTGCACACCGACAGCGATCACTGGTACGCCGACGTCACCGACCACGAGGCCATGGCCCGCGTCGCCGAGGAGGTCAAGCAGCGCTTCGGCAAGGTGGACATCGTCGTCGCCAACGCGGGCGTGGCCGCCGGCGGGCCGTTCGCCGACTCGGACCCGGACGCCTGGCGCCGGGTGATCGAGGTCAATCTGATCGGCGGGGCCGTCACGGCCCGCGCCTTCCTGCCCGTACTGATGGAGAGCCGCGGCTACTTCCTCCAGATCGCCTCGCTCGCCGCGATCACCCCGGCGCCGATGATGACCGCCTACTGTGCCTCCAAGTCCGGGGTCGAGGCCTTCGCGCACTGCCTGCGCGCGGAGGTCGGGTACAAGGGGGTCAAGGTCGGCGTGGGCTACCTCTCCTGGACCGACACCGACATGGTGCGCGGCGCCGACCAGGACGAGGTCATGCGGGAGTTGAGGCAGCGGCTGCCGTGGCCGTCGAACCGTACGTACCCGCTGGGGCCGGCCGTCGACCGGATCGTCGCGGGCATCGAGCGGCGCTCGCCGCACGTGTACGCGCAGTGGTGGCTGCGCGGCATGCAGGGGATGCGCGGCTACCTGCCCGGGATCATCGCGACGGTCGGGCAGCGCGAGATGAAGCGCTTCGAACCGCGTCTGGGCGGTGTGTCCAAGGGGCTCGTCGGGGCGGGCGGGGCGGCGGACGAGAAGGAGCGCACACAGAGTCACTGATCGAAATGCGCCCTTTGTTCGCCCATGCAAGTCTGGTCGAGGCCCCACCCCCCACACCCCTCATGGAGTGAACAGCATGGGCATCAAGGACCAGTTCCAGGACAAGGCGCAGGAGCTCAAGGAGAAGGCCGAGAAGGGGCGGAAGCAGCCCGGCAAGGGCCCGCAGGACCCGACGCCCCGGCGGAGCCCGCAGCCGAAGGACTCGCCGCAGCGGTCGTTCGACGACATCCGGGACGAGCTCGACGACCGGACCTAGGCTTCCGGCCCGACCGTCACGGGCCCGCACGCAGCGCCGAGGGGCGCGATCCCCGCTGTTCCCGGGATCGCGCCCCTCTCGCACGCGGTACCGCTCACTCCCTGGGGGGCAGCTTCGGACGGCGCCGGTCCGGTACGTCGGTGTAGCCGGGCGGCACCGCGGCCGGATCCTGTTCCAGCAGTTCCAGCGCCAGGTGCACGGCGTCGTCGAGTTGGGCGTGCCGCCCCTCCGCCCAGTCGAGGGGGGTGCGCTGGATCTCCAGGTCCGGCTCCACGCCGTGGTTCTCCACCGACCAGCCGTACTCCGGGAACCAGGCGGCGTTCATCGGCACCGTGATCACCGTGCCGTCCCCGAGCGTGTGGCGGCCGGTCATGCCGACCACCCCGCCCCAGGTGCGCAGTCCCACCACCGGTCCCAGGCCCAGCAGTTTGAAGGCGGCGGTGATCATGTCCCCGTCCGAGGAGGTCGCCTCGTCGGCCAGGGCCACGATCGGCCCCCGGGGCGCGTTGGAGGCGTAACTGACCGGCTGGGCGTTGCGCGTCAGGTCCCAGCCGAGGATGGAGCGGGTCAGCTTCTCCACCACCAGCTCGCTGATGTGCCCGCCCGCGTTGCCGCGTACGTCCACGATCAGCGCGGGCCGGGACATCTCCATCCGCAGGTCGCGGTTGAACTGGGCCCAGCCCGAGCCGCCCATGTCGGGGATGTGGAGGTAGCCGCAGCGGCCGCCGCTGATCTCCCGGACCGCCTCGCGCCGCTTGGACACCCAGTCCTGGTAGCGCAGGGGCCGTTCGTCGATCAGCGGCACGATGGCGACCCGGCGGGCCCGGCCCTCGCCCGCCGCGGGCTGGAAGGTCAGCTCCACCGTGGTGCCACCGGCGGCCGCCAGCAGCGGATAGGGCCCGGCGACCGGGTCCACCGGGCGGCCGTCCACGTGGGTGAGCACCGCGCCCTCCCGGATGCCGGTGCCGGCCAGTGGGGAGCGGGCCTTGGAGTCCGAGGACTCGCCGGGCAGGATCCGGCTGACCACCCATTCCCCGTCCCGGGGGAAGAGGTTGGCGCCGAGCAGGCCGATGGCCCGCTGGTAGTGCGGGGGACCTTCGTTGCGGCGCGCGGGGGAGACGTAGGCGTGCGAGGTGCCGAGTTCACCGAGGACCTCGCGCAGCAGGTCGGCGAACTCGTCGGGCGAGGAGACCCGTTCGACCAGGGAGCGGTACTGGGCCAGCACCCCGTCCCAGTCGATGCCGCACATCTTCGGCTCCCAGAAGTACGCGCGGATGATCCGCCCGGCCTCCTCGTAGGCCTGGCGCCACTCGGCCGCCGGGTCCACCTCGTGCAGGATGCGCCGCAGGTCCAGGTAGACGGTCGAGTCGCTGTCGCCCGACTCGGTCGCCGGGACCGCGCGCAGGTCGCCGTCGTCGTTGATCACGAGCCGGGTGCCGTCGCCACTGACCGCGAACCAGTCCAGCCCGGAGGCCAGTTCGGTCTTGCGGGCCTTGGTGAGGTCGAAGTGCTCCAGCGTCGGCTTGCCGCTGATGTCGGCCGGGTTGGCGAAGGTCTCGCCGAGCGCGCCGGAGATCGGCCAGCGCAACCACACCAGTCCGCCGCCGTGCACCGGGTAGAGGGCCGAGTACTTGGACGCGGTCACCGGGAACGGGGTGACGCGGCTCTCCAGTCCCTCCACCTCCACGGTCACGGCGCCGTCGGCCTCGCCCGAGTCGCCCTCGGCCACGTCGAGTCCGCCAGCCGCGGGCCGGCCCTCGGCGGACAGCGCGAAGGGGGAGGGGGTCGCGGAGTTCAGCGGCACCAGGTACGGGCGGCAGCCCAGCGGGAAGGACAGGTCGCCGGTGTGCACGTCGTAGACCGGGTCGAAGCCGCGCCAGGACAGGAAGGCGAGGTAGCGCCCGTCCCGGGTGAAGACCGGATTCTCGTCCTCGAAGCGGCCGTTGGTGACGTCCACGATCGTGCGGGCGCCGGGGCCGGAGATCCGGGCCATCTTGATCTGCCGCAAGGAGCGCCCGATGCCCGGGTGCGACCAGGTCAGCCAGACTCCGTCGGGGGAGAAGGCCAGGTCGGTGACGGGGCCGTTGATGGACGCGATCAGCTCGGTGACCTCGCCGTTGGACTCCTCGGTGGCGTCGATGAGCAGGAGCCGGCCGTCGTTGGAGGCGATGGCGAGCCGCTCGCCGTCCGGGTCGGAGAGCAGTTCGGTGACCCGACCCAGCCGGCCGGAGGCCAGCCGGCGCGGCTCGCGTTCCCCGGAGGCCCGTGGCAGGTAGGCGATCTCGATCGCGTCCTCGCCCTCGGCGTCGGTGACGTAGGCGACCTGCCCGCCGCTGCCGAGCATCTCCGGCAGCCGTACGCGTACGCCCGGGGTGTCGGCGATGGTGCGGGCCGGGCCGTCGCGGTGGGTCAGCCAGTAGAGGCTGCCGCGCACCACGACCGCGCTGGCGCGCCCGGTGGCGTCCACGGAGAGCGAGTCGACGTGGCTGGCGGCCGGCACCTGGTACGTACGCCGGCCCGCCCGCGGGCCGCCGAGGCGGACGTCGAGCTTGCGCGGGACGGCGTCCCGGTCCAGGGACTCGACGAGCCAGAGGTCGCCGGCGCATTGGTAGACGACGCGGGAGCCGTCGCTGGAGGCGTGCCGGGCGTAGAACTCGTCGTGGTCGGTGTGGCGGCGCAGATCGGTGCCGTCGGGCAGGCAGGAGTAGAGGTTGCCGATGCCCTCGTGGTCGGAGAGGAAGGCGATCCGGCCGTCCACGAACATCGGGGAGTCGAGGTGGCCCTCGACGTCCTCCAGCAGCCGCTGTCCGTGCAGCCACAGCCGGCCGGTGGCGCCGCCGCGGTAGCGCTTCCAGGCGGCCGGCTCGTGCGGGGGCTTGCCGGTGAGCAGCAGGGAGTGCCGTTCGCCCTCCGGGGTGGCGTGCACCTGGATGTCGGAGACGGGTCCCCAGGGCAGGCGGCCGCCGGGGCTGCCGTCGGTCGGGAGGCTGTAGGCCCAGGCGAAGTAGGAGAAGGGCTGACTGTGCGAGGACACGGCCAGGATGTCGCTGCGGCCGTCCTCGTCGGGCGGGGTCCAGCCGCAGACGCGGGTGTCGAGGGCGCCCCAGTAGCTGAGTTGGCGGGCGGGGCCGCCGTCGACGGGGGCGAGGTGGATCTCGGGGTCGAGGCTGCGCCAGCTGGTGAAGGCGATGTGCCTGCCGTCGGGGGAGAAGCGCGGGTGGCCGACGCGGGTCCGGTCGACGGTGATGCGCCAGGCCCGTCCGGGGGTCTGGCCGTCGGGGACCAGCGGGGCGACCCAGAGATCGTCCTCGGTGGCGAAGCAGAGAAGGTCGTCGTGCAGGTGCGGGAACCGGAGGTACGCGACGTCGTGACTCACCCCCCAATGCTTTCCGCGTAGGGGGGCCCTGGCAACTCGTACAGGTGATCCATGACACTCCCCCAAGCGAAACGGAACGGTTTCGTTTCGCTTGGGGGAGGGGTATCGTCTTAAGCGTACGGAACAGTTTCGCTTCGACGGGAGGCACGGACATGACCGAGGCGATGGCGGCCCGGCGTAGCCGGATCACCCCGGAGCGGCAGGCCGAACTGCACGAGGCGGTCCTCGACCTCCTGCGTGACGTCGGCTACGAGGCGCTGACCATGGACGCGGTCGCCGCCCGTACGAAGTCCAGCAAGGCCACCCTCTACCGCCAGTGGGGGAGCAAGCCGGAGCTGGTCGCCAAGGCCCTGCGCTGCACGCAACCGGTCTCGCTGCGCGAGATCGACACGGGCAGCCTCCGCGGGGACTTCGCGCGCATGGTCGAGCACTCCGACGACGCGCAGATGGCCAAGGACACCGCGCTGATGCGGGGTCTGGCCCATGCCGTCCACGAGAGCCCGGAGCTGCACAAGGCCCTGCGCGACCTGCTGGTCGACCCGGAGATCAACGGTCTCCAGGCGATGCTGCGGCGTGCGGTGGACCGGGGCGAGATCCGCCCGGACTGTCCCGCGCTCGACTTCGTACCGCACATGCTCATCGGGGCGTTCATCGCGCTCCCGTTGATCGAGGACCGCCCGGTGGACCGGGCCTTCCTCGGTGACTTCATCGACGCCGTGGTCTTCCCCGCCCTCGGCGTCTGATCCTCGATCCTCCCCGTCCCCAGCACGGCTCCTCGCTGTTCCTGACACGCCGCTCTCGTCGTCGGGCCGGCTCCTCACGCCCTGATCCGATCCGGATCCATCCCACGACCTGAACGGGAGAACCACCGACGTGGCTACCTTCCTCTACCGACTCGGCAGAGGCGCCTTCCGGCGCCGCGGCCTCGTCGCCCTCCTCTGGGTGGCGCTGCTGTTCGCCGCCGGCTTCGGCGCCGCCTCGGCGGCCGCGCCCACCTCCGGCTCGTTCTCGATACCCGGTTCGGAGGCCCAGAAGGCCTTCGACCTGCTGGACGAGCGCTTCCCGGGCATGGCCGCCGACGGCGCCACCGCCCGCATCGTCATCAAGGCCCCCGAGGGCGCCAAGGTCACCGACCCCGGCCCCAAGGCCGAGGTCCAGAAGATCGTCTCGAGCCTGAAGACCGGGCCGGGCGCGGCCGAGATCTCCTCCGTCGCCGACCCGTACGAGGTCCAGGCCGTGAGCCAGGACGGCTCCACCGCCTACATCAGCGCCAAGTACACGGTCAACGGCATGGAGCTGAAGGACGACACCCGCGAGGCGCTCAAGGGTTCGGGCGAGGCCGCCAAGGCCGCCGGGCTGAACGTCCAGATCGGTGGCGACGCGCTGATGGCGGCCCCCGAGACGGGCTCCGGCGAGATCATCGGCATCGCGGTCGCCGCGATCGTCCTCGTCATCACCTTCGGCTCGCTGATCGCCGCCGGTCTGCCGCTGCTGACCGCGATCATCGGCGTGGGCATCGGTGTCTCCTCCATCACCGCGCTCGCCAACGTGCTCGACCTCGGCAACACCACCGCCACCCTCGCGACGATGATCGGCCTCGCGGTCGGCATCGACTACGCCCTCTTCATCGTCTCCCGCTACCGCGTGGAGCTCGCCGAGGGCCGCGAGCGGGACGAGGCCGCCGGCCGCGCAGTCGGAACTGCTGGTTCCGCCGTCGTCTTCGCCGGTCTGACCGTGGTCATCGCCCTGGTGGGCCTGGCCGTCGTCAACCTCCCGATGCTGACCAAGATGGGCTTCGCGGCCGCGGGCACCGTGGTCATCGCCGTGCTCGTCGCGCTGACCCTGGTCCCGGCCATCCTCGCCTTCGCGGGCAAGAGGGTGCTGCCGGCGGGCGAGAAGAGCCGGCTGTTCGGCAAGGGCAAGCCGGCGGGCGCCGAGAAGAAGGCCAACGGCGGTACCCGCTGGGCCCGCTTCGTCCTGCGCCGCCCCGTCATGGTGCTGCTGGCCGGTGTGATCGGTCTCGGCGTCATCGCCATCCCGGCGAGCAAGCTGGAGATGGGTCTGCCGGACGACGGCGCCCAGCCGGTCTCCACCACCCAGCGCCAGGCGTACGACCTGCTGTCCGACGGCTTCGGTCCGGGCTTCAACGGCCCGCTGATGGTGGTCGTCGACGGCGACAAGGCGCTCGCCGACTCCACCGTCGACCGGATCAAGGGCCTGGACGGGGTCGTCGCGGTCACCCCGCCGACCCTCAACAAGGCCGGCGACGCCGCGGTCATCACCGTCATCCCGAAGGACCGCCCCTCCTCCACCCACACCGAGGAACTGGTCCACGAGATCCGTGACGGCAGCGGGGAGGACGTCCTCGTCACCGGCGCCACCGCCATGAACATCGACTTCTCGCAGAAGATGAACGACGCGCTGCTGCCCTACCTGGCGCTCGTCGTGGGTCTCGCCTTCCTGCTGCTGATGCTCGTCTTCCGCTCGATCCTGGTCCCGCTCAAGGCGGCCCTCGGGTTCCTGCTCTCGGTCGTCGCCGCGCTCGGCGCCGTCGTCGCGGTCTTCCAGTGGGGCTGGCTCGGCTCGGTCTTCGGGGTGGAGCAGACCGGTCCGATCATGTCGATGATGCCGATCTTCATGGTCGGTGTGGTCTTCGGTCTGGCCATGGACTACGAGGTCTTCCTCGTCACCCGGATGCGTGAGGCGTACGTCCACGGCGAGCGCCCGGGCCAGGCCGTGGTCACCGGCTTCCAGTACAGCGCGCGGGTCGTCGTGGCCGCCGCCGTCATCATGATCGCGGTGTTCGCGGGCTTCATCGGGGCCAGCGAGCAGATGGTCAAGATGATCGGTTTCGGTCTGGCCGTCGCCGTCTTCTTCGACGCCTTCGTGGTCCGCATGGCCATCGTCCCGGCGGTGCTCGCCCTGCTCGGGCACAAGGCGTGGTGGCTGCCGAAGTGGCTGGACCGGCTGCTGCCGAACGTGGACGTGGAGGGCGAGAGCCTGCGCAAGCACCTGGAGAAGTCCGCGGGCTCCCCGAAGGGCCCGGACAAGGACCGCGAGCTGGTCGACGCCTGAACCTGACGGCCTCGTTCGGGCCGACAGCACGGCACAGCACAGCACAGCACCGCACGCACGACGCAGCCCGGCCCCGTACCGCCTGATCACCAGGTGGTACGGGGCCGGGCCCGTTGGGCCTATCGGGTGGCGGACGCGGCGGACACCGCGGGCGCGTAGGTGCGGCGGAGGAACCGGCGCAGCGCGGCGATGTCGAACTGGACGACCGCGACGCCCTCGGGGGAGTGGAACTCGACGACCGCCTGGACGCGGCCGCAGGGCCAGACGCGTACGTCCCCGGTCCCGGTCGGAGCCTGGAGGCCGGCCTCCAGCAGGGCCCGGGGGAAGACCCACTCGTTGTCGGTGCCCTCGGGAGACAGGCCTGCCGGGAAGACGATCCGTACGGCCAGCGGCTCGGCGGCGGCGAAGCGCAGGGCGACGGGGATCGTCCGGTAGAGGGGATCGTCCGTGATCACGCGGGCGCGTACCCGCTCCTCGACGGCGCTTGCGGTGGCGGTCGCTGGTGGATTCTCGGCGGTGGCTGACATCGACAAGACTCCTCGAAATCGGAACATTTGCGTCCGTTTGTCCCGTCCAGCCTCGCACATTCCCACGAAAGCGCGCGGTTCTATTTGTGATGCCACCGCTCTTGCCAACGGTTTGCAACTGGGCACTATGGTTGAACAGCTAAAGACTGAGTAAGAAGCGGAGCCACTCCATGCATGTGCCCGACGGATTCATCAACGCACCCGTGTCGGTGGCCGCCGGAGTGGTGGCCGCCGCCGCGGTGGCCGTCAGCCTCCGCGGCGCCCGGCGCGAACTCGACGAGCGCACCGCGCCGCTCGCCGGTCTCGTCGCCGCCTTCATCTTCGCCGTCCAGATGCTGAACTTCCCGGTCGCCGCCGGCACCAGCGGCCATCTACTGGGCGGCGCGCTCGCCGCGATACTCGTCGGCCCCTACACCGGCGTGCTGTGCGTGTCCGTCGTCCTGCTCATGCAGGGCATCCTCTTCGCCGACGGCGGCCTGACCGCCCTCGGCGTGAACATCACCGTCATGGGCGTCGTCACCGTCGTCGTCGCCCACGCGATCTTCCGCGGGCTGCTGCGGATCCTGCCGTCCACCCGCCGCTCCGTGACCGTGGCCGCCTTCACCGGCGCCCTGCTCTCGGTGCCCGCCGCGGCCGCGGCCTTCACCGCCGTCTACGCCATCGGTGGCACCACCGACGTGCCCATCGGCAAGGTGATCACCGCCATGGTCGGCGTGCACGTGCTCATCGGCATCGGCGAGGCCGCCATCACCGCGGCCACCGTGGGCGCCGTCATCGCCGTCCGTCCCGACCTGGTGCACGGAGCCCGCGGGCTCACCACGCGCCTGAAGCTGCGCGTCGACGGCGCGCTCGTCGACGCGCCGGCCGCGGCCGCCGCGCCCGCGCCCGCCGGCGCCGGCTCGACCCGCAAGGTGTGGGTGACCGGCCTGGTCACCGCCCTCGTGCTCGCCGGATTCGTCTCCTTCTACGCCTCCGCCAGCCCCGACGGCCTGGAGAAGGTCGCCGCGGACAAGGGCATCGACGAGAAGGTCGAGGAGCACGCCGCGGCGAACTCCCCGCTCGCCGACTACGGCGTCAAGGACGTCGACGACGCCCGCCTGTCCGGCGGCCTCGCCGGGGTCATCGGCGTCGGCGTGACCGTCGTCGCCGGCACCGGGATCTTCTGGGCCGTGCGCCGCCGCCGCACCGAGGACCTGACCGCCACCTCCACCGCCCCTTCCACCTCCGCCTCGGCAGGCTGACATGGGGGCCGGCCACGCCCACAAGCTCTACCGCGAGGGCCACTCGCCGGTCCATGCCCTGCCCCCGCACTGCAAGCTCGCCGCGACCCTGGCCTTCGTCGTGGTCGTCGTGTCCACACCGCGCGAGGCGGTGTGGGCCTTCGGCCTGTACGCCGTCCTCATCGCGGCGGTGGCCGCCGTCGCCCGGATCCCGGCCGGCTTCCTGCTCCGACGGCTGCTGATCGAGGTGCCTTTCGTCGCCTTCGCCGTGCTCATGCCCTTCGTCGCCGAGGGCGAGCGGGTGGAGGTGCTCGGCATGTCGCTCAGCGTCTCGGGCCTCTGGGGCGCCTGGAACGTCCTCGCCAAGGGAACCCTGGGCGTGGCCGCCTCCGTCCTGCTCGCCTCGACGACCGAGCTGCGGGTCCTGCTGCTGGGCCTGCAACGGCTGAAGCTGCCGCCCCTGCTCGTCCAGATCGCCTCCTTCATGATCCGCTACGGCGATGTGATCAGCGACGAGCTGCGCCGGATGTCCATCGCCCGCCGCTCCCGCGGCTTCGAGGCCCGCGGAATCCGACACTGGGGGGTACTGGCCAAGACCGCCGGCGCGCTGTTCATCCGCTCCTACGAGCGCGGCGAGCGGGTCTACCTCGCCATGGTCAGCCGCGGCTACACCGGCTCGATGCCGGTGATCGACGAGGTCGCCGCCACGCGCGCCCAGTGGGCGTACGCGTCCACGCTCCCGGTGACGGCCCTCGCCGTCTGTCTGATGGGATGGACCCTGTGACCCGAACTCCCTCCCTCACTCCCTCCCTCGAAGTCGCCGGCCTCGCCTACGCCTACCCCGACGGCCACCAGGCCCTCTTCGGCGTGGACCTCACCGTCGGAAAGGGCGAGCGGGTCGCCCTGCTCGGACCCAACGGCGCGGGCAAGACCACGCTGGTGCTGCACCTCAACGGCATCCTCGGCGGCGGGGTCGGCTCGGTGACCGTGGCCGGGCTGCCGGTGGAGAAGCGCAACCTCGCCGAGATCCGCCGCCGGGTCGGCATCGTCTTCCAGGACCCCGACGACCAGCTGTTCATGCCGACCGTGCGCGAGGACGTGGCCTTCGGCCCGGCGGCGGCCGGCATGCGCGGTGCCGAGCTGGAGGAGCGGGTCCGGGCGGCCCTCGACCAGGTCGGCATGGCGGACTTCGCCGACCGGCCGCCGCACCACCTGTCCTTCGGCCAGCGCCGCCGCGTCGCGGTGGCGACCGTCCTGGCCATGCGGCCCGACATCCTGGTCCTGGACGAGCCCTCGTCCAACCTGGACCCGGCCTCGCGCCGCGAGCTCGCGGACATCCTGCGCTCGCTGGACGTGACCGTGCTGATGGTGACGCACGACCTGCCGTACGCGCTGGAACTGTGCCCGCGTTCGGTGATCCTCAGCGAGGGGGTCATCGCGGCCGACGGCGGCACCCAGGACCTGCTGTGCGACGAGAAGCTGATGCGGGCCCACCGGCTGGAGCTGCCCTTCGGCTTCGACCCGCGTTCGGTATCGGTGGCATAAGCACCGGTCCGCGTTTGTTGCACCGCACGTGGACATCCAGGGTGTGGTGACGGAGGGCTTCGAGCCCGTCAGGGACGCGTTCGTACGCAACTTCGAGGTGCTCGGGGACCGGGGCGCGGCCGTGGCCGTGTACCGCGACGGCCGCAAGGTCGTCGACCTGTGGGCCGGCACGAAGGACGCGCACGGCACCGAGCCCTGGACCGAGTACACCGCGCAGATCGTCCGCTCCGCGACCAAGGGCGTGGCAGCCGCCGTGCCGCTGCTGCTGCACCAGCGCGGACTGATGGACCTGGACGCGCCCGTGGGCTCGTACTGGCCGGAGTTCAAGACCGGCGGCAAGGAACGGATCCTGGTCCGCGACGTGCTCGCGCACCGGGCGGGCATACCGGCACTGGACCGGGGGCTGAGCGCCGCCGAGGCCGCCGACGGTGTGTCCGGGGCGCACGCGGTCGCCGCGCAGCGGCCCTTCTGGGAGCCGGGCACCGAGCACGGCTACCACGCGCAGACCTACAGCTGGCTGCTGTCCGAGCTGGTGCTGCGGGCGACCGGCCGCACCCTGGGCTGCGTCCTGGCGGAGGAGATCGCCGAACCGCTGGGGCTGGAGTTCTGGATCGGCCTTCCGGAGACCGAGACCCACCGGGTGGGCCTGGTCGCGCCGGTGGAGCCGCCCGAGAGCGCCGGCATGCTGCGGACCCGGCCGCGGCGCAACGTGTCCGAGGCCTACGCCGACCCGGACTCCCTCACCCGCCGCGCCTTCGCCGCCATCGACCCGCTGCCCGACGAGAACGACCCCGCCTACCGGGCCGCCGAACTCCCCGCCTCGAACGGCATCGGGACGGCCCGCGCCCTGGCCCGGTTCTACGGAGCCACCATCGGCGTGGTCGAGGACGGCGCGCGGATCTTCACCCCGGCCACCACCGCGCTCGCCGCTCAGGAGCATTCCGCCGGGCCGGACCGGGTGCTCGTCGTGAACACCCGCTTCGGCGCCGGCTACATGCTGCACGGCCCGGCCTCGCCGCTGCTCTCGCCGGCCTCCTTCGGCCACCCCGGCCGCGGCGGCTCCCTGGCCTTCGCGGACCCGGAGGCGGGCATCGGCTTCGGCTACGTCACCAACGCCCACGCCAAGTCGGTCACCGCGGACCCGCGGGCACAGGCCCTGGTCCGGGCCCTGAAGTCGGCCCTGTCAGCCCTCTGAGGCCCGCTCGTTCGGCCCGGTCGGCCCGACCTTCTCGCTCCGCTCGCGTACGTCGGCGAGCGTGGCTCCCGCGTAGGCGATGAGCTCCTGCGGGGCCATCGGGAACACCGTGGTCGGGGTACCGGCCGCCGCCCAGATCTCCTCGTGGGCCAGCAGCGACCGGTCGGCCAGCACCCGGGTCCGCGTGCGGTGCCCGAAGGGCGGGACCCCGCCGATCGCGTAGCCCGTGGTCTCCCGGACCAGGGCGGCGTCGGCCCGCGTCACCTTCCCGGCGCCGAGCTCGCGGCGTACGGCCTCCACGTCCACGCGCGAGGCCCCGTCCATCAGGACCAGCACCGGGACCCCGTCCGCGGCGAAGATCAGCGACTTGACGATCTGGCTCAGCTCGCAGCCGATCGCGGCCGCCGCGTCGGCGGCCGTACGGGTCCCTTCGGGAAAGGTCCGGACGGTGAGGTCGAGGCCCAGCCCGGTGAGGGCCTCGGCGAACAGGGGGTGCGTGGACGTCGTCATGCCGCGACGCTATCGCCGCCGGGCGCGGCGACACGACCGATTTCGGCCGGGGCCGGGGCCGAGGCCCGGGCCGGTCGCTCCGGCCCGGTCGGGTCCTGGCCGGTCGCGTCGCCGACACCCGGTCGGCCCCCGTCAGCCCGCGTTCAGCACCTGGGCGACGATCGGGCCCGCCGCCTCGCCGCCGTGGCCGCCGCCCTCCACCATCGCGGCCGCGGCCACATCACCGCTGAAGCCGGTGAACCAGCTGTCAGGGCTCTCCCCGGCCCCGCCGACCTCCGCCGAGCCGGTCTTGGCGCCCTTGTCCGAGCCGCGGACCGAGGCCATCGCCTTCTGGGCGGTGCCGCTGGTGGCCGTCAGCTTCATCATGCCGACCAGTTGCTGCTGCACCGAGGACTTCATCCTGCGCTCGGCCGTCGCGAGCTTGCGGCCGTCGAGCTCCGGCGAGACCAGCACCGGCTGGCGGAAGACGCCGGTGCGGGCCGTGGCGGTGATGGACGCGACGTTCAGCGGGTTCATGGTGATCTGGCCCTGGCCGATGTACTCGGCGGCCGCCGCCGCGCCCGTGGCCGGCGGGACCTTGCCGTCGGTGGACAGGATGCCGGTCTTCCAGTCCAGGCCGATGCCGAAGACCTCCGTGGCCTCGTTCGGCAGCGCGGAGTCGTCGTCGACGGGCTTGATCTGCTTGATGAAGGCGGTGTTGCAGGAACGCGCGAACGAGGTCGCGAAGTTGGTGCCGGGCGGCAGATCGAAGTGGTCCAGGTTGTGGAACTCGCGACCCCAGGTCACCGTCTTCTCGCACGGCGCCGGCTTGTCAGCGGAGACCAGGCCGCGGTCCAGCAGCATCGCCGCCGTCACGATCTTCATCGTGGATCCGGGCGCCCGGTTGCCCCGCATCGCCGCGTTGAAGCCGTCCTTGCGGTTGTTCGCGACGGCCAGGATGTGCCCGTTGCTCGGCTGCACGGCGACCACCGATGCCTCCGGGAACTTGGCGACCGCCTGCTCGGCCGCCGCCTGCACCTTCGCGTCCAGGTACGTCTTGAGGGTGCTCGGCTCGCCCTCGACGAGGGTCAGCAAGGTCCGCTTGGGGGCGTCCTTGGCGGCCGGCTCGATCCACAGCTCGGCCCCCGGCTTGCCGCCCGCCTTGCTGCCGTAGCTCTGGCGCAGCTCGTCCAGGACCTGGCGCAGCGAGGGGTACTTCTCCGCGGTCAGCTCCTCGCCGTTGCGGTCGACCGCCTTGACCGGCGGGTTCGCCGGAGCGCCCGCGCGCAGCTTCTCGTCCTTCTGGAGCTGCGGGTGGATCACCGAGGGCTGCCAGTCGACCAGCGGCTTTCCGCTGGTCAGCCCGCGTACCACGGTCAGCTGGGAGTCGTAGGCGAGCGGCTTGGTCGTGCCCTCGTACGTGATCTCCGCCTCGACCTTGAACGGCACGACGGTGCCGTTCGGCGTGCCGGGGGTGATCACGGCCTTCGACACGTACGACTTGGTCCTGAAGTCCCCGACCGCGGCCTGCGCGGCCGCGGCGTTGTTCGTCAGGTCGGCGGCCACCCGCTCGTCCCCGGCCGCCCACGCGGCCAGGAAGGCCTTGGCGGTCTTCGCGGCGTCCTTCTCGCTGACCGGCCCGCTGCCCTTCTCGGCCTGGACGGAGGTCTCGCCGTCCGGGCCCTTGCCTTCTCCGTCGGCGTCGCCGACCAGCGTGTACACCCCGTACCCGGCGCCGCCGACCAGGGCGAGGAACACCCCGCCGATGACGGCACCCTTCGCTGCCCCGTTCACTTGAGTCCTTCCCCCATGAATACGGCTCTCTGAACATGTTCAAAGAACCCTTGGTGCGGACTTTACTCTGTGCAGCCTTCCGGTACGTCGTTGTTACCGGACCGGGACATCCGGGGGGAGCCCCGGCCCGCGGGCCGGGCACAATCGGGAGCTGTGTCCACACCCCACGATCCCGCCGCCCTCTACCCCGACGTCGCGGCCCACGGCAGCCTCGCCGCGGCGCTCCGAGCCGCCGCGGACGGCCACCTCGAAGCCGTCCCCGCGGCCTCGCCCGACTCCCTCCTGCTGTACGGGAGCGTCGCGAGCACACTGCCGCACCGCGAGCCGCTGCGGATCGACGCCTCGACACGCGAGCGGTGCTGGTCGATCCGCGGCGGGGAGCCGTTCCAGGGCATGTGCCTCGTCGACGGGGACACGGACGACCTGGCCCAGGTCGCCAGGGCGGCCCGGGCCTGGCAGGACGGCGAATCCCTCGACGACATCCGGCGGGCGGCCCCGTTCGCGCACCTGACGGGCCGCTTCGAGGTGCCCGACCTCGACCCCGTCCGCCTGGTGGAATCGGAGTGGCAGGGCATGCTCCGGGAGGCGCGCGAGCTGGAGTACGCCTGGCAGGCGCAGTACCAGGCCCTGGTCGAGGCGGCCTACGCCGAGCCGGCCCTGCGCGCCCTCTACCCGTTCACGAGCCACTGGACGCTGCGCTTCTCCTCCACCACCCGCCCGAGCCTGACGCTCGGCAGTCCGTGCCTGAGCGCCGGCGGCGACGGCACCTACGGGGTGGGCACCGGCTTCATCACCCCGAACCTCGGCGTGTTCCCCACGGCGCCCGAGGCCGCGGCGCGGGCCGTGCGCCATCTGCCGACCGACTTCGGACCGGTCACGCTCGGCCGGCCGCTCAAGGCCTGACGTGCATGCCCCGGTGCCGTGTTCTAGCGTCGGAAGGGCGAGGGTGACCGTTGCGCCGAGCCGGTCGCCCACCGGAGTGCCCGCTCCGCACCGCCGCCCCCGCCCGCGGTCCGGCGCGTCGGCGGACCGCGTGACCCACCGAGAGAGCAGGTGCATCCGCATGCGTCCGTCGACTCGTATCCCCGGCATCCTGGCAGGCCTCGCCCTCGTCCTCGGCGGCGCCGTCGTCGCCGCCCCGTCCGCCCACGCGGACGTCAAGGCGTGCGAGCAGTACGTCGCCCAGCACGCCCCGAAGGCCACGGACGGCGCCGGGGAGGCGTGCTACCAGGGGTACATCGGCAACCTGACCAGCTGCAACGCCAGCCTGGTCGCGGTCGGCGCGAGCAAGGACGCCGCGCAATCCGCCTGCGAGGCGTCCCGGTAACGGCGAAAAACGAGGGCCCCGACGCCGTCCGGCATCGGGGCCCTCGTTTCGCTGCTAGACCCAGGTGTCCAGCCACATGCGGCCGCGCCAGGAGTCCATGGGCAGGGTCTGGCCCGTGTAGATCGGCCAGAAGTAGATGAAGTTCCAGGCGATCAGCAGGACCAGGACGCCCGCGCCGATCGCGCCCAGCGCCCGGCGGCGTTCGCTCGATCCGGCCGGGCCCAGCAGGGCTCCGATCATCATCGCCACCGCCAGACACAGGTACGGGACGAAGACCACCGCGTAGAAGTAGAAGATCGTCCGTTCCTGGTAGTTGAACCAGGGCAGCAGACCCGCACCCAGCGCGCACGCGATCGCGCCCGCCCGCCAGTCACGGCGGAAGAACCACCGCCACAGCAGGTACAGCAGCGCGAAGCAGCCCGCCCACCACAGCAGCGGGGTGCCCAGGGCCAGCACCTCGCGGGCGCACTTGCCCGCCGCGGTCGCCGGGCAGCCGTCGGTGCCGGGTTCGGGGGACTCGTAGAAGTAGGAGACGGGCCGACCCAGGACCAGCCAGCTCCACGGGTTGGACTCGTAGGTGTGCCCCGAGGTCAGGCCCACGTGGAAGCTGTAGACCTCGGTCTCGTAGTGCCACAGGCTGCGCAGCCACTCCGGCAGGAAGCTCAGCGAACTGCCCTGGTCGTACTTGGCCGCCCAGTCGCGCAGATAGCCGCCCTTGCCGTTGTCCGGGCTGAGGATCCAGCCCGACCACGAGGCCAGGTACGTGGCGATCGCGACCGGGACGGTGGACACGAAGGCGGGCAGCGCGTCGCGCCGCAGCATCGAGGCGTACGGGGCCCCCGCGCCCGCGGTGCGGCGCGCGGCGGCGTCCCACAGCACGGTGAGGACACCGAAGAAGGCGAGGATGACGAAGCCGTTCCACTTCGTGCCCGCGGCCAGACCCAGGCAGACGCCCGCCAGGATCCGGTACGGCCGCCATCCCAGCCGCAGCGTCTCGGCGATCTTCGCGTCGGGCCGGGTCCGGCCCTCCTCGTCCACCGGCAACGCGTCCGCGAGCCGGGCTCTGGCCCGGTCGCGGTCGATGAGCAGGGCCCCGAAGGCTGCGAGCACGAAGAACATCAGCACCAGGTCCAGCAGCGCCGTCCGGCTCATCACCAGGTGCAGGCCGTCCACCGCCAGCAGCGCGCCCGCCAGGCAGCCCAGGAAGGTCGAGCGGAAGAGGCGGCGCCCGATCCGGCACAGCATGAACACCGACAGGGTGCCGAGCACGGCGGTCATGAACCGCCAGCCGAAGGGCGTGAACCCGAACATCCACTCGCCGGCCCCAATCACCCATTTGCCGACCGGCGGGTGCACGACGTAGCCCGGATCGGTCGGGAGGGCGACCCCGTCCGGGTTGGCGAGGATCGAGGCGTCGATGTCCTTGGGCCAGCTCGCCTCGTAGCCCTGGCGGATCGTGGCCCAGGCGTCCTTGGCGTAGTACGTCTCGTCGAATATCACCGCCTTGGGGCTGCCCAGGTGCACGAACCGCAGCACCCCGGCCACCAGCGCCACCAGCAGCGGCCCCACCCACGAGACGATCAGCTGCCAGGTCCCCCACACCTGCGGTGGCAGGCCGAAGGTCATCCACAGTTGCTTGGACGGCTTGGCGTACGGGGGCACCAGGCGGGTGCGGACGTCCGCGCGCGCGGAAGCGGCGGCGGGCGGCACGTAGCCGAAGCCGCGCAGTCGGCGCAGCCAGGTGGGCGGCTCGTCCTCGCGTCCCGCCGTTGAGGCGGGCGGGGCCCCCGCGGGGCTGGGCGGTGGCGTCGCGGTACTGGTCACCGGCACATCGTAGGGAAGAGATCTGTGTGCGCCACCAGCGGCGTGGGGCGGCGAGGCACGGGGCTGAGAGGATGGGCGGGTGACGACTGACCAGCCCCGCGGTACCGAGCCCACCACCACCACCGCCGCCCCGGCCGAGGGCCTGATGGGCACGCTCGTGCTCGCCGGCACCCCCATCGGCGATCTCGCGGACGCCCCGCCGCGACTGGCGACCGAGCTGGAGCGGGCCGATGTGATCGCCGCCGAGGACACCCGGCGGCTGCGCCGGCTGACCCAGGGGCTCGGCGTGCACACCACCGGGCGCGTCCTGTCGTACTTCGAGGGCAACGAGTCGGCGCGCACCCCGGAACTGGTCGAGGCCCTGACCGGCGGCGCGCGCGTCCTGCTGGTGACCGACGCGGGCATGCCCTCGGTCTCCGACCCCGGCTACCGGCTGGTCGCCGCCGCCGTGGAGAAGGACATCAAGGTCACCGCCGTCCCCGGGCCGTCCGCGGTGCTCACCGCGCTCGCCATGTCCGGGCTGCCGGTGGACCGGTTCTGCTTCGAGGGATTCCTGCCGCGCAAGGCGGGGGAGCGCCTGAGCCGACTGCGCGAGGTCGAGGGCGAGCGGCGCACGCTCGTCTACTTCGAGGCCCCGCACCGGCTCGACGACACCCTGGCCGCGATGGCCGAGGTCTTCGGAGCCGACCGGCGGGCCGCCGTCTGCCGCGAACTGACCAAGACCTACGAGGAGGTCAAGCGCGGCGGGCTCGGCGAGCTCGCGGCCTGGGCCGCCGAGGGCGTGCGCGGGGAGATCACCGTCGTGGTCGAGGGCGCCCCGGCCGCGGTGCTCGGTGATGTGGACGACGAGGAGCTGGTGCGCCGGGTACGGGTGCGCGAGGAGGCGGGGGAGCGGCGCAAGGAGGCCATCGCGGCGGTCGCGGCCGAGATCGGCGTACCCAAGCGCGAGGTGTTCGACGCGGTCGTCGCGGCAAAGAACGCGGCACAAAAGATGCCGTAGGCAGGTAAAGGGCTAGCCTGAAGAGCAAAGCTCAGACCGCGCAACGGGCACTTTCGGAATGAGTCGCCCAAGGACCGTCCAACAGTAGACAGGGCCTGATGCGCTCCCGCCCGTCGAGGCGTCCACTGGCAATGGCACCAGTGGAACAAGAGGAGCTGGCATGAGTGAGATCGCAGACACCCCGGTACCCGTCCCCGCCGCAGTCCCTGTCGCTGTGACCGCTTCCGACGTGCACACCGTGCACGAGGCCTACTCCTTCGCGTGCATGAGGTGCGGGTACGGCTGGGAGCAGGCGTACGCGATCGAGCACCACGTCGACGCCAAGGGCGAGCCGTTCATCATGTACAAGGTCGACGGCGAGCGGGTGCCCTCCCCCCTGTCCAACCCGACCTGCCTGAACTGCGGCGGACACGTCGTACGGATCATGCGGGCCGGACAGGTCTCCTCGGTGATGGGGATGATCGACCACATCTACCACCACCAGATCGCTCCCGGGATCGCCGGACCCGTACCGGCCGGGGCGAACGTCCCCCGGCAGCCGAAGCCGCGCAGGTCCGCCCGGTCGCACGCCTCGCCGGGGCCGGTGGCCGTCGACCCGACCGAGGAGCGCCGGGGCCCGCTCTCCCGTCTGAAGGGGCTCTTCCGCCGGTCATAAGATCGGCCGTATGAGCACACGCGTGGAGAAGACGCAGCCCAAGGACGCACCGCCGCCGCTGCCCGAACCCCTTCGGGTGGCGGTCGCGGACTCGCACACCCACCTCGACATGCAGGCGGGGACCGTCGAGGAGGGCCTCGCGAAGGCCGCCTCGGTGGGCGTGACCACCGTCGTCCAGGTGGGCTGCGACGTGAAGGGCTCCCGGTGGGCCGCCGAGACCGCGGCCGCGTACGCGAACGTCCACGCGGCCGTCGCCCTCCACCCCAACGAAGCCCCGCGCATCGTCCACGGCGATCCGGACGGCTGGTCGCGACAGGGCGCCCGGTCCGGGGGAGGCGAGGCCGCGCTCGACGAGGCGCTCGCCGAGATCGAGGCGCTGGCCGCGCTCGACCACGTCAAGGCGGTCGGCGAGACCGGCCTGGACCACTTCCGCACCGGGCCCGAGGGCATGGCCGCGCAGGAGCGTTCCTTCCGCGCGCACATCGAGATCGCCAAGCGGCAGGGCAAGGCGCTGGTCATCCACGACCGGGACGCCCACGCGGACGTGCTGCGCGTCCTGCGTGAGGAGGGCGCCCCCGAGCGCACCGTCTTCCACTGCTACTCCGGGGACGCCGACATGGCCCGCGAGTGCGCCGCCGCCGGGTACTACATGTCCTTCGCCGGGACCGTCACCTTCAAGAACGCCCAGCCGCTGCGCGAGGCCCTCGCCGTGGCCCCGCTGGAGCTGGTGCTCGTCGAGACGGACGCGCCCTACCTCACCCCGGCGCCGTACCGAGGACGGCCCAACGCGCCGTACCTCATTCCGCTGACGGTCCGGGCGATGGCCGCGGTCCGCGGTATCGACGAGGACGCGATGGCCACGGCGCTGGCGGCCAACACGGCCCGCGCCTTCGGCTACTGATCCTCCACCCGATCCGACACGCTGAGTAGTCGATCCGCTTTGGAGCGTGACGATTCCTCCGCTAGGGTGCCGTGCCCGCACCAGAGGGTGCCGGATCACCAGTGGAGCGAGCGTCGTGAGCGATACGCAGGGCAGTCACCGCCGTGGCGGTCCCCTCCCCGAGGCGTACGAGGCCCAGCCCTTGGCCCCCTCCTCGGCGCAGTCCTCGGTCCGGGCGGCCGGTACGGGTGATCCCGGGCCCGCGGCCTGGGACCCGGAGCCGGCGCTCCCGGCCCCGGAGGTCCCGGCCCCGCGCGGCGGGCGCCGTCGCCGGCCCGGGATGTCACCGGTCGAACTGGCCGAGGCCGACACCCTGGTCGCCGCGCCCGTGGCGCCCGGCTCGGGCCGCCGCCGAGCCGTCGCCCCCGCGGCCGCCACACCCACCCTCGCTCCGGCACCCGCGCCCGCCCCGCACGCCCCCGCACCGGCGGGGGCGGTGCCCGGCCGCCGCCGGGCCCGGGGCCGCGCCACCCCCGTCGAGACCCTCGGCGGGAACTGGCGGCGGATCGTGCCGCAGGCCCTCGTCGTCGCCTTCCTCGCGGGCGGCACCACGGCGTTCGTCGCCGCCGACAAGGCCGTACGGCTCACCGTGGACGGGGTCCCGCGCAACCTTCACACCTTCGCCGACGACATCGGCGAACTGCTCGCCGCCGAAGGCCTCGGCGTCGGCCCCCACGACCTCGTCGCCCCCGCCCCCGGCGAACGCCTCACCGACGGCGAGGAGATCGTCGTCCGCTACGGCCGCCCCCTGCGCCTGACCCTCGACGGACAGCAACGCCAGGTGTGGACCACCGCCCGCACCGTCGAGGGCGCCCTGCGCCAGTTCGGCATCCGCGCCGAGGGCGCCTACCTCTCCGCCCCCCGCACCGCCCCCGTCCCCCGTACGGGCCTGGCCCTCAGCGTCCGCACCGAACGCAGCGTCACCTTCATGGCCGACGGCCGCGAACGCACCATCCGCACCAACGCCGCCACCGTCCAGGAAGCCCTCGACCAGGCCGGCATCACCCTCCAGGGCCAGGACACCACCTCCGTACCGCCCACCGACTTCCCGCGCGACGGCCAGACCGTCACCGTGCTCCGCATCACCGGCACCCGCGAGGTCCGCGAGGAGCGCATCCCCTACGCGACCGAGGAGGTCGAGGACCCCACCCTGTTCGCCGGCACCGAGGTCGTCGAGCGCGCCGGCCGCCCCGGGGCGCGCAGGGTCACGTACAGCCTGCGCACCGTCAACGGGGTCCGGCAGAAGCCCCGGCCCATCGCCGACGAGGTCGTCCGCGAGCCCGTCACCCAGCTGGTCAAGGTCGGCACCAAGGCGCTGCCGAGTTCCGTCTCCGGGGCCGACGGCCTCAACTGGGCGGCTCTCGCCCAGTGCGAGTCCGGCGGCCGCCCCGCCGCCACCGACGCCTCCGGCACCTACGGCGGGCTGTACCAGTTCGACGTCCGCACCTGGCAGGGCCTCGGCGGCAGCGGCCGCCCGCAGGACGCCTCGGGCGCGGAACAGACGTACCGGGCGAAGAAGCTCTACGTGCAGCGGGGGGCGAGTCCGTGGCCGCACTGCGGCCGCAGGCTCACGTCGTAGCGGGCGCGGCGATCTGAGACGCTTTACCGGTGAGCACCGCAGAGCAGCAGCCCGAGAACACCGAGAACACCTCCCCCGCCGCGCCCGACGCCCTCCTCGGCCCGGCCGACATCAGGGAGCTGGCCGCCGCCCTCGGCGTACGCCCGACGAAGCAGAAGGGGCAGAACTTCGTCATCGACGCCAACACGGTCCGCCGGATCGTGCGCACCGCCGAGGTCCGCCCGGACGACGTCGTCGTCGAGGTCGGCCCGGGACTCGGCTCGTTGACGCTCGCGCTGCTGGAGGCCGCGGACCGGGTCGTCGCCGTCGAGATCGACGACATCCTGGCCGCCGCCCTGCCCGCCACCATCGAGGCCCGGATGCCCGCGAAGAAGGACCGCTTCGCGCTGGTCCACTCCGACGCGATGCTCGTGACCGAACTGCCCGGCCCGGCGCCGACCGCACTCGTCGCGAACCTGCCGTACAACGTGGCCGTTCCCGTCCTGCTCACCATGCTCGACCGGTTCCCGACCATCGAGCGCACGCTGGTGATGGTGCAGGCGGAGGTCGCCGACCGGCTGGCCGCCGAGCCCGGCAACAAGGTCTACGGGGTGCCCTCCGTCAAGGCCAACTGGTACGCCCACGTCAAGCGGGCCGGAGCCATCGGCCGCAAGGTCTTCTGGCCCGCCCCGAACGTCGACTCCGGTCTCGTCTCGCTGGTGCGCCGCACCGAACCCATCAAGACCACCGCCACCAAGGCCGAGGTCTTCGCGGTCGTCGACGCCGCCTTCGCGCAGCGCCGCAAGACGCTGCGCGCCGCGCTGGCCGGCTGGGCCGGCTCGGCGGCGGGCGCGGAGGCCGCGCTGGTCGCCGCCGGTGTCTCGCCGCAGGCCCGCGGGGAGTCCCTGACGGTCGAGGAGTTCGCGGCGATCGCCGAGCACAAGCCCGCGGCGGAGAGGCCCGCACTGTGAGCACGCCCCGCACGCCCGGCACGCCCGTGACCGTACGGGTCCCCGCCAAGGTCAACGTCCAGCTGGCGGTGGGCGCGGCCCGCCCCGACGGCTTCCACGACCTGGCGAACGTCTTCCTCGCCGTGTCGCTGTTCGACGAGGTGACGGCCACCCCGGCCGACACCCTGACCGTCACCTGCGAAGGTCCGGACGCCGACCAGGTCCCCCTGGACCGCACCAACCTCGCGGCGCGCGCCGCCGAGATCCTCGCCGCCCGGGCCGGGCTCGAACCCGCCGTCCACCTGCACATCGCGAAGAACATCCCGGTCGCGGGCGGCATGGCGGGCGGCAGCGCCGACGGCGCGGCGGCCCTGCTGGCCTGCGACACCCTGTGGGGCCTGAACACCCCGCTCGCCGAACTCCTCGACATCTGCGCGGAGCTCGGCAGCGACGTCCCCTTCAGCCTCGTCGGCGGGGCCGCCCTCGGCACCGGCCGGGGTGAACTGCTCACGCCGGTCGGGGCGGGGACGTTCCACTGGGTGTTCGCGGTCGCCGACGGCGGGCTGTCCACCCCGGCGGTGTTCCGCGAGTTCGACCGCCTCGCCGAGGCCGCCGGTACGGAGATCCCCGAGCCGCAGGCCTCGCCGGCGCTGCTGGCGGCGCTCGCCTCGGGCGACGCGGACGCGCTGGGAGCGGCGCTGGCCAACGGCCTCCAGGCGGCGGCGTTGTCGCTGCGGCCGTCGCTGGGCGCGACGCTGGCCGCGGGCATGGACGGTGGTGCGCTCGCCGCGCTGGTCTCCGGCTCGGGGCCGACGACGGCGTTCCTCGTCGCGGACGAGGAGGCTGCCGCCAAGGTCGCGGCGGCGCTCGAAGCCTCGGGCACCTGCCGAGCCACGCGCGTGGCGTCCAGCCCGGCGTCCGGTGCGACGGTCCTGCCGTCCTGACCCCGCGGGCCTGTTGCCGGGGGCGCTGCCCCCGGACCCCCGCGCCTCGAACGCCGGCGAGGCTGAATGTGCGCTTCGCTCCGCCTCGCACGCCGGAGGGCGGAGATTTCAGCCTCGCCGGCGTTTGAGGCGCGGGGTCCGGGGCGGAGCCCCGGGGACGGCCCGAGCCGGTTCTCTTTCCTGCGGGCCGGTTGCCGGGGGCGCTGCCCCCGGACCCCCGCGCCTCAAACGCCGGCGAGGCTGAAACAGCGGGGCGGAGCCCCGGGGTGGTACTCAGGGCTGAGTTGAGTATCCGCGCCCTGTCGGGAGACACCCGGCAGGGGCGACCGTGGGCCCATGACAGCCACCGCCCGCGCCATGGCCGAGGCCACCCCCGCCGACCGTGACCGGTACGTCGACCTGCTGCGCGTCGCCTCGCTCGGCACCGTCATCGCCGGGCACTGGCTGATGGCCGCCGTCAGCGGCGACGGCATAGGGAATCTGCTCGCCCTCGTGCCCGCCCTCCAGGTGCTCACCTGGGGGCTGCAGATCATGCCCGTCTTCTTCTTCGTCGGCGGGTTCTCGCACGCCCTGTCCTACCGTTCCCTGGCCCGCCGTACCGACGGGCCCGTCTACGCCGCCTTCCTGCGCGCCCGGCTCCAGCGGCTGCTGCGCCCCACCCTCGTCTTCGTCCTGGTGTGGGCCGCGGTCGCGCTCGCCGTGCAGCTCGCCGGGCACGGCGGCGGAACACTGACCGGGGCAGCGCTGCGGCTCGTCACGCAGCCGCTGTGGTTCATCGGGATCTACCTCGCCATGGTCGCCTTCACCCCGCCGCTGCTGAAGCTGCACGAGCGCCACGGCTGGGCCGCCTTCGCGGCACTGGCCGGGGCGGCCGCGCTGGTCGACGTACTGCGCTTCGCGCTCGGGGTCCCCTACGTGGAGTTCCTGAACTTCGCCTTCGTCTGGCTCGCCGTCCACCAGCTCGGCTTCCTGCGCGCCGACGGCCGCATCCGCCGGCCCGCCCTCCTCGCCGCCGCGGGACTCGCCGGCGCCGCCCTGCTGGTGGCGTACGGCCCGTACCCGCTGTCCATGGTCGGGATGCCCGGCGAGAAGGTCTCCAACATGGCCCCGCCCACCCTGGCCCTGCTCTGCCACGGCCTGTGGCTCGTCGGCGCCGTCCAGCTGGCGGCCGGGCCCGCCACCGCGTGGCTGCGCCGCCCGCGCGTCTGGCGCGGGGTGGTCGCGGCCAACGGCCTCGCCATGACCGCCTTCCTGTGGCACCTGACCGCGATGCTCGGCGTGTACGCCGCCCAGCTCGCCCTCGGCCTCGATCTGCCGGCCCCCGCCACGGCCGCCTGGTGGGCGCAGGTCCCGGTACGGATGCTCGCCGCGGCCGCGCTGACGGGGGTCCTCGTCGCACTGTTCCGCCGCTTCGAGACGCCCCGGCCGAGCGCGCCCGCCCCCGCCCGGAGCACCGGCGGCCCCGTCGCCGCCCTCGGGATCACCCTGTGCCTGCTCGGCATCCTGGGCCTGTCCATGACCGGACTCGGCGGGCTGCTCGACGGGCACAGCGCCACGCTGATCGCCCTGCCCGTCACCGCGCCGGCCGCGATCGCGATGGCACTGGGCGGCTGGTATCTCGTAGAACGGTCTGCCCCGGCCCGGAGGGTTAGGCTGAGGGGCTGATCCACACCCTTTCCCTGGAGCGCGTCTGATGGCCGTCAATCTGGTCAATGTCGAGGCAGTCAGCAAGGTGTACGGCACACGTACCCTGCTGGACGGCATCTCCCTCGGCGTGTCCGAGGGGGACCGGATCGGCGTGGTCGGCCGCAACGGCGACGGCAAGACCACCCTCATCCGGATGCTCGCCAAGCTGGAGGAGCCCGACACCGGCCGGGTCACCCAGTCCGGCGGCCTGCAGATGGGCGTCCTCACCCAGCACGACTCCCTCGACCCCCGGGCGACCGTCCGCCACGAGATCATCGGGGACATGGCCGACCACGAGTGGGCCGGCAACGCCAAGATCCGTGACGTCCTCACCGGACTCTTCGGCGGCCTCGACCTGCCCGGCTTCGGCCAGGGCCTCGACACCGTCATCGGCCCGCTCTCCGGTGGCGAGCGCCGCCGGATCGCCCTCGCCAAGCTCCTCATCGCCGACCAGGACCTCCTGATCCTCGACGAGCCCACCAACCACCTCGACGTCGAGGGCATCTCCTGGCTGGCCAAGCACCTCCAGGAGCGCCGCTCCGCGCTCGTCTGCGTCACCCACGACCGCTGGTTCCTCGACCAGGTCTGCACCCGCATGTGGGACGTGCAGCGCGGTGACGTGCACGAGTACGAGGGTGGCTACAGCGACTACGTCTTCGCCCGCGCCGAGCGCGACCGCATCGCCGCGACGGAGGAGTCCAAGCGGCAGAACCTGATGCGCAAGGAGCTGGCCTGGCTGCGCCGCGGCGCCCCCGCCCGGACCTCCAAGCCCCGCTACCGCATCGAGGCGGCCAACGAGCTGATCGCCGACGTGCCGCCGCCGCGCGACACCAGCGAGCTGATGCGGTTCGCCAACGCCCGCCTCGGCAAGACGGTCTTCGACCTCGAAGGCGTCAGCGTCCACGCCGGCCCGAAGGAACTGCTCAAGCACCTCACCTGGCACCTGGGCCCCGGCGACCGCGTCGGCCTCGTCGGCGTCAACGGCGCCGGCAAGACCTCCCTGCTGCGCGCCCTCGCCGAGGCGGCCCGCACCCAGGGCGAGGTCCAGCCCGCCGCCGGCAAGATCATCGTCGGTAAGACCGTCAAGCTGGCCTACCTCTCCCAGGAGGTCGGCGAACTCGACCCGTCCCTGCGCGTCCTGGAGGCCGTCCAGCGCGTCCGTGACCGCGTCGACCTCGGCAAGGGCCGCGAGATGACGGCGGGCCAGCTCTGCGAGCAGTTCGGCTTCACCAAGGAGAAGCAGTGGACGCCCGTCGGCGACCTCTCCGGTGGTGAGCGCCGCCGCCTGCAGATCCTGCGCCTGCTGATGGACGAGCCCAACGTCCTGTTCCTCGACGAGCCCACCAACGACCTCGACATCGAGACCCTGACCCAGCTGGAGGACCTCCTCGACGGCTGGCCCGGCTCGATGATCGTCATCTCCCACGACCGCTTCTTCATCGAGCGCACCACCGACACGGTGATGGCGCTGCTCGGCGACGCGAGTCTGCGGATGCTGCCGCGCGGCCTGGACGAGTACCTGGAGCGCCGGCAGCGGATGATCGAGGCGGCCGCTCCCGCGCCCGCCCCGTCCACCGGCGCCGCCAAGTCCACCGCCTCGGGGGACTCGCGCGCCGCGAAGAAGGAACTCCAGAAGATCGAGCGGCAGCTGAACAAGCTGTCCGACCGTGAGGGCAACCTGCACGCCCAGATCGCCGAGAACTCCACCGACTACGACAAGGTGGCCAAGCTCGACGCGGAGCTGCGCGAACTCCTCTCGGACCGCGACGACTTGGAGATGCGCTGGCTGGAACTGGCCGAGGAGGCCTGAGCGGAGCCCGAGCGGAACCGGGCCGGTCACTCCCCGGGAACAGGAGTGGACCGGCCCGAGGCGGGGGCACCGGCAGTGGTAGAAAGGTCATCTTCTCCGACCTCCTGATGCCGAAAGCGTGCGCTGATGACCGAGCTGCCCCAGCCGCCGAACCAGTCGCCGACGCCTTCCGGTTACGGACACCTGCCGGGTCCGCCGCAGCAGGGTCACGGATTCCCGCCGCAGGGTGAGAACCCGTACGCCCAGCAGCCCGCGTACCCGCCGCAGCCGCCCACCGTGCGGCAACAGCCGGTCGGTCCGGGCGGATCCGGTCCGGGGAAGGCGCCGAAGAAGAAGCTGACGCTGCTGATCGCGGCGGCCGTGGCCGCCGCTCTCGTCCTCGGCGGCGTGGGCTACGTGGCCTTCTCCGGCGAGGACAAGGAGTCGAAGCCGGTCGCGCAGGAGTCCACCGGCGCCAAGCCCTCCGGCTCGCCGTCCGTGGACAAGGGCGACGGCAACGGGAACGGCGACGGCGGGCAGGTGGACCTGAACTCCGGCCGCAAGCAGGGCGAGGACAAGGCCCTCTGGCTCAAGACCGCCAAGATAGAGGGCCCCGGCATGGGCGTCGAAGCCGCCGGTCAGTGGATCGTCGGTGACACCGTCGTCAAGAGCCTCTGGAGGAACCTCACCGGGTACGCGGTCACCGACGGCAAGGAGAAGTGGACACTCCCCTTCCCCGCTCAGATCTGTTCCGTCGCCCCGCAGACCACGGCCGAGGGCAGGACGGTCGTCATGTACCGCGACGGCGACGGGGAGAACACCTCCTGCACCGAGCTGAGGGTGGTCGACCTCAAGACCGGCAAGGAGATCTGGTCGAAGACGGTGCCCAGTGAGGGGGTCTTCGACATCTTCACCAGCCCCACCCTGTCCATGCTCGGGGACACCGTCACCGTCAGCCGCAGCGGCACCGCCAGCGCCTTCAAGATCAGCAATGGTGACAAGCTCTTCGCCACCCCGCCGGGCGACGGCTGCAACCCGGACTCCTACGAGGCCGGCAACGGCAGGATGATCGCCCTCGCCACCTGCTCGGACGAGGACTCCACCGCCGAGGTCCACGGGATCGACCCCGTCACCGGCGCGAAGGCCTGGGCCTACCGGCTCCCCGCGAAGTTCAAGGTCACCAGCATCTACTCGGTGAACCCGACCGTCATCGACATCGGCGACGAGAAGACGAAGCAGCGCTCCATCGTGGTCCTGGGACCCGACGGGAAGCAGACCGCCACCCTCGCCGGTGAGGGCGCCGGCATCGCCGCCGACTGCGGCGGCACCAGCCTCTTCCGGTCCCTGGTGACCTGCCCCTCGGCCGTCGTCGACGCGAACACCCTCTACCTGCCCACCGCGGTGGCCACCGGCAAGAAGACCAACGCGATCGTCGCCTTCGACCTCACCACCGGCAAGGAGAAGTGGCGTGTCCCGGCCGGGGACAAGCGCACGCTCACCCTGCTCAAGGCCCTGGACGGCCGAATCATCGCCTACCGGAAGGCCGAGGAGGAGCAGGGCGGCGAGGTCCTCTCCGTCGAGGCCGCCGGCGGCACCCCGACCGCGCTTCTGCGCCACCCCTCGGGCCCCGCCGCCCCGATCGAGCGGACCTTCACCCTCCCGAAGCTGGACTACGTGGACGGACGGTTCTTCATCTCCTCCACCCGCCTGCGGGCCCAGGGCCAGGACGAGAAGCTCCTGATGGTCTTCGGCAAGTGAGGACCCGTCGGGCCCGGCGCGATCGGGCTCGGCGAACTCCTCCCGGGCCGCCAGGATTTGGTGGCGCACCCGGGCGGGAGGCGCGGGGAGGCCTGGATTCCGCCGGTCCTCGGGGGCAACTGGCCGGATAACGGCGGCGTCACGGGCCGGTCCTCCCTTGGGAACAGGGGGCGGACCGGCCCGATGTATGAGCGCTGTCAGTGATAGAAAGGTCATCCTCCCCGACCTTCCCGATGCGAAAGCGTGCGCTGATGACCGAGCTGCCCCAGCCGCCGAACCAGCCACCGAACCAGCCGCCGACGCCTTCCGGGTACGGGCATCTGCCGGGTCCGCCGCAGCAGGGTTACGGATTCCCGCCGCCGGCCGAGAATCCGTACGCGCAGCAGCCCGGATATCCGCCGCAGCCGCCCACCGTGTCGCAGCAGCCGGTGGGTCCCGGTGGGCCCGGCTCTGGCCCGGGCATGGCGCCGAAGAAGAAGCGGACGCTGCTGATCGCCGCGTCGGTGGCCGCCGTCCTCGTCCTCGGTGGTGTGGGCTACGTGGCCTTCTCCGGCGAGGACAAGGACCCGAAGCCGGTCGCGCAGGAGCCCACCGACGCCAAGCCCTCCGGCTCGCCGTCCGTGGACAAGGGCGACGGCAACGGGACCGGCAACGGCAGCGACATCCCGACCGACCTCAACGCGGGCCGCAAGCCGGGCGAGGACAAGGCGCTCTGGCTGAACACGGTCAAGATGGAGGGCCCGGGAGCCGGTATCCCGGCCAAGGGCCTGTGGGTCGTCGGCGACACCGTCGTCAAGACCGTCGACAAGTCCGTCATCGGCTACGGGGTGGGCGACGGCAAGGAGAAGTGGAAGATCGACCTCCGCACGGAGATCTGCGGACTCACCGGTCAGACCAGCCCCGACGGCCGGACCGTCATGGTCGTCAAGAACGCCGACGGCTCCAACTGCAACCAGATGAAGCTCATCGACCTCAAGGCCGGCAAGGAGGGCTGGACGAAGGAGCTCGCCATGGAGGGGCTGTTCAAGACCGCCGCCTCCACCACGGTCTCCCTCGACGGCGACACCTTCGCCCTCGCCTGGATGGGGGGCCAGAGCGCCCACCGCCTGAGCACCGGCGACAAGCTCTTCTCCGACGCGGGCCCCGACGGCTGCAAGCCCATGACCTACGCCGCGGGCAACAACAAGATGATCGCCGTGGCCCTCTGCATGGACGCCGACCGGACCATCGAGATCCAGGACGCCGACCTGACCACCGGCAAGAAGACCTGGAGCTACCGCCTGCCCAAGGGCTACCAGGTCAACGCGGTCTACTCCGTCAGCCCCACCGTCATCGACGCCGGCAACCGCGACACCAAGGAGCGGGCCATCCTCGTCCTCGACGAGAAGGGGCAGAAGCGCAACACGCTCTCCGGTGACGGAAACTTCCTGGTCAACTGCGGTGGTTCCAGCTCCAGCGACGGCCTCCAGAACTGCGGGAAGTCCGCGGTCGACGGGGACACCGTCTACCTCTCCGCAGGGGACAGGTCCACCGGCAGCGAGATCGTCGCCTTCGACCTCGGCACGGGCAAGGTCAAATGGCGCGCCAAAGCCGGTGACAAGAAGGTCCTCGCCCCGCTCGAGGCCGCGAACGGCCGGCTGACCGCCTATCGCGCCAACGCCGGCGTCGCCGACGAGCCCGGCGAGATCGTCTCGTTCCCGGCCGGCGGAGGAGAGCCCACGACGCTGCTGAAACTCCCCTCGGGCACCTCCGCACGGATCGAAGCCTCCTTCCTGACTTCCCAGAGCGCCGCCTACGCGGACGGGCGGCTCTTCCTCTCCGTCACCCGGCTGGCGGGCGACAACAAGGACGAGAAGCTCCTGATGGCCTTCGGCAAGTGACAACGCGTCCAACGACCCGCCCACCGAGAGGCAACAGCAACCGATGAGTATCCCGCCGCCCCCCAGCCAGCCGCCGTCCGGCGGCTTCGGAGCCCCGCAGGACCCGCCGCCCGGCGGATTCGGCGCGCCCGTGCCGCCGCCCGGACCGGCCGCGCCGCAGGCCGGGCCCCCACAGCAGCAGCCGGCCGGGCAGCCCGCGTACGGGTACCCGCAGACCGGCCCCGGCTACGGCTACCCGCAGCAGCCCGGCAACCCGCCGCCGTTCGGCGCCCCGGGCGCCCCCGGCGCGCCCATGGCCGCCCCGCAGTCCCCGGCCCCGGCCGCGGGCTCCGGCAACGCCAAGCGCACCCAGCTGGCGATCGTCGGCGCGGCCTTCCTGGCCTGCGTCCTCATCGTCGGCGGCGGCCTCTGGTACACCTCCGGCGACAGCGGCGGCGGGGACAAGGCCGACAGCAACCCGAGCGCCTCCCCGGGCAACGACAAGCCCGGGGACTACGTGCCCGGCACCGAGAAGGCGCCCGGCAACCCGAAGTCCAAGCCGCTCCTCAACCAGCCGAGCCCGGTGCCGGGCGATGTCGCCAGCGTCGCCGGCTCCTGGGTGACCGAGACCACCTACATCAAGTCCGACCTGTCGAAGGTCGTCGGCTACAACCTCGTCGACGGCGGCAAGAAGTGGGAGCTGCCCCTGCCCGGCGAGCTCTGCGGCGCCACCAAGCACGTCAGCGAGAAGAAGGCGGCGGTCCTCTTCAAGGCCACCCAGCCGACTCCCGAGAACAAGTACGTCCAGTGCACCGAGGTCGGCGTCATCGACCTGGAGAGCGGCAAGCTGCTCTGGTCCGGCAACGCCAAGAGCGCCACCGGCGGTGACAAGCCCGTCACGTTCAACACCATCACCCTCAGCGGCCAGACAGTCGCCGCGGCCGGCATCTCCGCAGGCGGCGCCGCCTGGAACCTCGCCGACGGCAAGTCCCTGTGGCTGCCCAAGGTCGACGGCGAGAGCTGCCGCGACGTGGGCTACGGCGGCGGCGAGGCCCTCGCCGCCATCCGCAAGTGCGGCCAGAGCCCCAACTACACGCTGTACGGGCAGCTCCTCGACCCGGCCACGGGCGCGCCCACCGTCTCCTACAAGCTCTCCCCGGGCATCGAGGACGCGTACATCGTCTCCACCAAGCCCCTGATCGTGGGGGCCGACGTCGGCAAGACCGCGAAGAACGCCACGGGCGTCAGCGACCTCTTCGTCGTCGACCCCAAGGGCGAGCTGAAGGCCCGTATCCCGCTCGCCTCCGGAGACTTCGGCGCCAGGTGCAGCTCCGAGGTCGAACGGTGCATGAACATGGTGGTCGGCAACGGCCGGATCTACCTGCCGTCGTACGAGCACCAGGGCCAGGCCTCCAGCTCCCGCACCAACGAGCTGCTCTCCTTCGACCTGGAGACCGGCAAGCAGACCACCGACCGCGCCGACGCGGGCGAGCGGTACACGATCTTCCCGCTGCGCATGGACGGGTCGAACATCATCGCCTACAAGCGGCCCCCGTACGACAAGGGCGGTCAGATCGTCAGCATCGACAGCAGGACGATGAAGGAAACCCTCCTCATGGAGAACCCGGCGGACAAGGCGAGCCAGCGCGCCGAGACCGGCTTCTCGCCCGAGTACTCCGAGTACCGCTACCACAACGGGAAGTTCTTCATCTCCCGCACGATGGTCAGCAAGCCCTACTCGGACAAGGCGGACCCGGAGTACCTCTTCGTCTCCTTCTCCGCGAGCTGACGCACACCGCGCCCGGTTCGCACCACGCCACGGAAGCCCCCGAACGGTCCGCACCGATCGGGGGCTTCTGCGCGGTATCCCCCTCGCATCGTCGAACAAGCGTGTAGCTTGCCGGGTCAGAAGGGTGGGGGGTGGTTCCTCGATGGGCGTACGGGTCGTGGTCGTGGACGAGCACCGGCTGCTGGCCGAGGCACTCGCCTCTGCCCTGAAGCTGCGCGGCCACCGGGTACTGGCCGCCGCCGCTCCGGCGGCGGGCGCCGCCGAGCTGGTCATCAGCCGTGCTCCGGAGGTCTGCCTGTTCGGCACCGCCACCCCCGCCGAGCCCGGGGTCTTCGAGCCCGTCGTGCGCATCAAGCGGGAGCGCCCGCAGATCGCCGTGGTCGTCCTCGGCCCGGTGCCCAGCCCGCGCGGGATCGCGGCCGCCTTCGCCGCCGGCGCCTCGGGCTACGTACGCCAGGACGAGCGCATCGAGGGCGTGGAGCGGGCCCTGGCCAAGGCCAGGGCGGGGGAGGTGGCGATCGCCCCCCAGCTGCTGCAGGGAGCCTTCGCCGAGCTCCTGAACCCCGCCGCGCAGCCCGACGACGAGGGCAGCCGGCTGCTGCGGCTGCTCACCCCGCGCGAGGTGGAGGTGCTCGTGCGGGTCGCGGAGGGCGAGGACACCCGGCTGATCGCCGCGGGCATGGAGATCGCCCCGAGCACCGCCCGTACGCACGTGCAGCGGGTGTTGATGAAGCTGGGCGTGGGGTCGCGGCTGGAGGCGGCCGCGCTGGCCGCCCGCACCGGTCTGCTGGACCGGGCGCTGCCCATGCTGCCGGCCGCCGGCGCGCGCGACTGACCTACCGGCCGGTCCGGCCGTCCGATTTCCCCGTGGGCGCGGAATCGGGTAAGCCAGTGTCCAAGCACGCGCACGTACCCGCGCGTGCTCCCCCGCGAGAGGCAGCAGGCGAGTGAGCAAGTACCTGGTAACCGGTGGCGCAGGATACGTCGGCAGCGTGGTCGCGGCCCACCTTCTGGAGGCCGGCCACGAGGTCACGGTCCTCGACGACCTGAGCACGGGCTTTCGCGTAGGGGTCCCGGAGGGCGCCACCTTCATCGAGGGCCGGATCCAGGACGCGGCCCGCCACGTGGACTCCTCCTACGAGGCGGTGCTGCACTTCGCGGCCTCCTCGCAGGTAGGCGAGTCCGTGGTGAACCCGGGCAAGTACTGGGAGAACAACGTCGGCGGGACGCTGGCGCTGCTGGCCGCGATGCGCGGGGCGGGCGTGCGCAAGCTGGTGTTCTCCTCCACCGCCGCCACCTACGGGGAGCCGACGGAGGGCCTGCTCACGGAGGCCTCGGTGACCGCGCCGACCAACCCGTACGGCGCCTCGAAGCTGGCCGTCGACCACATGATCGCGGGGGAGTGCGTGGCGCACGGCCTGGCCGCGGTCTCCCTGCGCTACTTCAACGTGGCCGGCGCCTACGGTGCCTTCGGCGAGCGGCACACCCCCGAGACGCACCTGATCCCGCTGGTCCTCCAGGTCGCGCTGGGCGAGCGCGAGTCGATCTCGGTGTTCGGCGAGGACTACCCGACCCCGGACGGCACCTGCGTACGCGACTACATCCACGTCGCCGACCTGGCGGAGGCCCACCTGGCCGCCCTGCGGGCCGCCACCGACGGGGAGCACCTGATCTGCAACCTGGGCAACGGCAACGGGTTCTCGGTCCGCGAGGTCGTCGAGACCGTCCGCAAGGTCACCGGCCGGGACATCCCCGAGGTGGTCGCGCCGCGCCGGGCCGGCGACCCGGCGATGCTCGTCGCCTCCGCGCGCACGGCCCACGAGCGCCTCGGCTGGACCCCGAGCCGCTCGGACCTCACCGGGATCATCACCGACGCGTGGAACTTCGCGCGTACGCACTCCTCCTGAACCTCCCGGAGCACCCGGACCTCCGGTACCCGTCCGGACCTCCCCGCTTCCGCACGCCCCCCGCACCCCGATCGGTGCGGGGGGCGTGTGCGTGTCGGCCGTGCGCTGCGGACGGGCGCTGTGCGCGGGCGCCCGGCGTGCACACGCCGGGTGAAATGCCCCCCGTGCAACTGCCCGGGGCACACGCCGGTACCGAAGCCGCCATCAGGACCTTCAGGGCAGGCGATTTCAAGCCACCACAAAGCCGGTTCGCAGCGCCCGCGCCGGAAAATCCCTGGGAAAACTTCTGCTATTCGGCCAACCGTCGGACGCCCCCGGCCCTACGCTGATGCGTGACACCGGTGGGGGCCGGTGTTGATTCAGGGGTCGAGACAAGTCGGGTACGGCGTCCGGTCCGGGGTAGTGCAGAGATGTCACGGCGGCGGCCGGGGCAGCTGCGGATCACCCGGTCCGGGCGCCGTACCCGCCGTCGTCCGTTCCCCTACCCTTGGGGGTTTTGTGGTTCGTATCCGGGTTCTCGTCGTCGACGATCACCGCATCTTCGCCGAATCGCTCGCAGCCGCGCTCGCGGCCGAGCCGGACGTGGACGTGTCCGCGGCCGGCAGCGGCCCCGCCGCGCTGCGTTGCCTCGAACGCGCGGCGGCCGAGGGCCGTCGCTTCGACGTCCTGCTGGTCGACGCCGATCTCGGCGCGGTCCCGGGGGCCGTTCCCGCTCAGCGGGAGTCCGGCTCCGGGCCGCCGCCGGCAGTCTCGGACGGGATCGCGCTGGTCGCGGGGGTGCGGGTGTCCCACCCCGGGGTCCGTACCGTCGTGCTCGCCGAGCGCGACGACCCCCGTCGGGCCGCCCTCGCGCTCCAGGCGGGCGCCTCGGGCTGGGTGGCGAAGGACTGTTCGCTCTCCCGGCTGCTGGCCGTGATCCGGGGGGTCCTGCGCGAGGAGACGCATCTGCCGCCCGCGCTGCTCACCGGGGTGCTCCGGGAACTGACCGCGGCGCGCAAGCACCGCACGGACAGCGAGCGGCTGGTGGAGTCGCTGACCCCGCGTGAACACGAGGTGCTGCGCTGCATGGTGGCTGGGCTGGGCCGCAAGGACGTCGCGGCGCGGCTGTTCCTGTCCCCGCACACGGTCCGCACCCACATGCAGAACGTGCTGGGCAAGCTCGGGGTGCACTCCACGCTGGCCGCGGTGGCCCTGGCCCGGCGGGCCGGCGTACGACCGGCGGACCTAGCCGGGGATGTTGTCGAACGGAGCGGTCAACTGGCGTAGCAGCCCGGCGAGATCGCCGCGCTGGCTCTGCGAGAGCTGGGCCAGGATCGCCCGTTCCTGGGCCAGCAGCCCGGCGAGGGCCTGGTCGGCGCGGTCCCGGCCCTCGGGGGTGAGCCGCACCAGGACCCCCCGGCGGTCGCTGGGGTCCGGGAGCCGTTCGACGAGGCCCTTCTTGGCGAGCCGGTCGATGCGGTTGGTCATGGTGCCCGAGGTGACCAGGGTCTGGGTCAACAGCTGTCCGGGGGAGAGCTGGTAGGGGGCGCCGGCGCGGCGCAGCGACGTCAGGACGTCGAACTCCCAGGGCTCCAGGCCGTGCTCGGAGAAGGCCAGCCTGCGGGCGCGGTCGAGATGGCGCGCGAGCCTGCTGACGCGGCTCAGGACCTCGAGCGGTTCCACGTCGAGGTCAGGGCGCTCCCGCCGCCATGCCGCCACCAGTCGGTCGACCTCGTCCTCCATGCCGATCAGTGTAAGGGGTCTGTCGATGTGAAGTCTCTTCATACCGAGTATCTCGATCACGAGTATCTTGACATCGAGATATAAATCGAGCGAGCATGGGGCATGGAGGGGGCCGGAACGGATTCCGCTTCCGATCGCCCCGCCAGCAGGGAGGCTCGAACATGTATTCCGATACCGCGCGCGCCGGGACCCCCACGTCCACCGCGCCCTCCGCCCCCACCTGGGATCCCCAGCAGTACCTCCGGCACTCGGGCCACCGCACACGGCCCTTCCTCGACCTGCTCACCCGCATACCCGAGCTCCCCCACGGTCCCGCCCGTATCGCCGACCTCGGCTGCGGACCCGGCAACGTCACCACCCTCCTCGCCGAGCGTTGGCCCGAGGCCCGCATCACCGGCTTCGACCTCTCCCCGGAGATGCTCCACCGCGCCACCGAGGAGTACGCCGGGCCCACTCCCGGCGGCGGCAGCCTCGAGTTCCGCCACGGCGACCTCGCCACCTGGCTCCCCGAGGAGCCCTACGACCTGATCGTCTCCAACGCCGCCCTCCAATGGGTCCCCGGCCACCCCGGCTCCTTCGGGGCCTGGATCAACGGCCTGCGCCCCGGTGGCACGTTCGCCTTCCAGATCCCCGGCAACTTCACGGCCCCCAGCCACGCCCTGCTCGCCGAGCAGTGCGACACCCCGCGCTGGCGGGCCCGGCTCGCCGGTCACGGCGCCCGCTACATCCATCTCCTCGAACCCGCCGAATACCTCGCCCGGTTCACCGAGCTCGGCTGCGCCGCCGACATCTGGGAGACCACCTACCACCAGCTGCTCCAGGGCCCCGACCCCGTCCTCGACTGGGTCAAGGGCACCGCCCTGCGGCCCGTCCTCACCGCCCTCGGCGAGGACCGCGACGCCGTGGACGCCTTCCTCACCGAATACCGTGACCGGCTCCGCGCGGCCTACCCGACCGGCCCGCGCGGCACCGTCTTCCCGTTCCGCCGCATCTTCGCCGTAGCCCGCAAGGAGGCATGACCGTGCTGACCGCAGTCGACCACGTGCAACTCGCCGCGCCGCCGGACTCGGAGGACCGGCTCCGCGCGTACTACACGGACGTCCTCGGCATGACCGAGATCCCCAAGCCTCCCGTGCTCGCCGCCCGCGGGGGATGCTGGTTCGCCGCCGGACCGGTCCAACTGCATCTCGGCGTCGAGGAGGACTTCCGGCCCGCCCGCAAGGCCCATCCGGGGCTCCGGGTGACCGACATCGAGGCGTACGCGAGCAGACTGAGCGAGCGGGGCGCCAAGGTCGTCTGGGACGACGACCTGCCGGGCCACCGCCGCTTCTACTCGGAGGACCCCGTCGGCAACCGGCTCGAATTCCTGGAACGGCACCGCCCCGAACCGGCGGCACTGGAACCTTGCGCATAGGACGTACCGCCCGGCACCACACGACGGCGCCCCGTCACCGGATCTCCGGTGACGGGGCGCCGTCGTGGTGTTCGGTGCCGCGCGTACCGCGGTCAGTTCTTGCGCCGGCCCACCAGCTGCGGCTTCGACTCCAGCCCGTCCAGCCCGTGCCAGGCCAGATTCACCAGGTGCGCCGCCACCTCGGCCTTCTTGGGCTTGCGCACGTCCAGCCACCACTGTCCGGTCAGCGCCACCATCCCCACCAGCGCCTGCGCGTACAGCGGGGCCAGCTTCGGGTCGAAGCCCCGCGCCTTGAACTCCAGACCCAGGATGTCCTCGACCTGCGTGGCGATGTCGCTGATCAGCGAGGCGAAGGTGCCGGTCGACTGGGCGACCGGGGAATCGCGGACGAGGATCCGGAAGCCGTCCGTGTAGGACTCGATGTAGTCCAGCAGCGCGAACGCCGCCTGCTCCAGCAGCTCCCGCGGGTGCCCGGCCGTCAGGGCCCCGGTCACCCCGTCCAACAGCTGGCGCATCTCCCGGTCCACGACGACCGCGTAGAGGCCCTCCTTGCCGCCGAAGTGCTCGTACACCACCGGCTTGGACACCCCGGCCTTCGCCGCGATCTCCTCCACCGAGGTGCCTTCGAAGCCCTTCTCGGCGAACAGCGTCCGGCCGATGTCCAGCAGTTGCTGGCGCCGCTCCGCGCCCGTCATTCGAACCCGGCGGCCGCGCCTGGGCTTGTCGCTGCTGGAATTACCGCCGTCGATCGCCACGCCCCCCATCATGCCGCGTTCGACTCGATTTCCCTGCGCCGGGCGTCGATGCGGGCCGCCGACGGCCAGCGGACGTCCGTCGCCCAGCCCAGCTGCTCGAACCAGCGGATCAGGCGCGCGCTGGAGTCGACCTGGCCGCGCAGCACACCGTGACGCGCCGAGGTCGGGTCGGCGTGGTGCAGGTTGTGCCAGGACTCGCCGCACGAGAGCACCGCCAGCCACCACACGTTGCCACTGCGGTCCCGGGACTTGAACGGCCGCTTGCCCACCGCGTGGCAGATCGAGTTGATCGACCAGGTCACGTGGTGCAGCAGCGCGACCCGGACCAGGGAACCCCAGAAGAACGCCGTGAACGCGCCCCACCAGGACATCGTCACCAGACCGCCCACCAGCGGCGGGATCGCCAGCGAGAACATCGTCCAGAAGATGAAGTCCCGCGAGATCCGCCGGATCGCCGGGTCCTTGATCAGGTCGGGGGCGTACTTCTGCTGATCGGTCTGCTCCTCGTCGAAGAGCCAGCCGATGTGTGCCCACCACAGCCCCTTCATCAGGGCCGGCAGCGTCTCCCCGAACCGCCACGGCGAATGCGGGTCACCCTCGTGGTCCGAGAACTTGTGGTGCTTGCGGTGGTCCGCCACCCAGCGCACCAGCGGCCCCTCCACCGCCATCGATCCCATCACCGCGAGGACGATCCGCAGCGGCCGCTTCGCCTTGAAGGAACCGTGCGTGAAGTAGCGGTGGAAACCGATGGTGATCCCGTGGCAGGCCAGGAAGTACATGAACACCATCAGGCCCAGGTCCAGCCAGCTCACCCCCCAGCCCCAGGCCAGCGGCACCGCCGCCAGCAGGGCCACGAAGGGCACGGTGATGAACAGCAGCAGAGCGATCTGCTCGATGGACCGCTTGTTCTCGCCGCCGAGTGTCGCGGACGGCTCGGATGTGTCGGAGGGCGCGGTGGCACCCTCGATCAGATCGGGACTGCTGGTCATGGGTGTCCCCTGGGGGGTGAGAGAAGTCGGCAGGCTCCCTGGTTACGAAACCCTACGGACCCGTAACCTACGGCATCGTAAGTATGGCAAAGCCGGGTACGCAGGCAAGAGGGGCAGCGCCGGGAGAAGGAGCGCGCGCGAGGTGTTCACGCGCCGCCTGATGAGACGTTTGTCCAGGCACACGCGTCGGACACCTATCCTGGGTGCCGTCGGACAGCGCGGTCCGCACGGGCAGCCCGAGCTGCGCATCAGGAGCGGAGATCCCGCCCCCGGACCGAGTCCGGGGAAGGCATCACCGCACGTCGCCGGGAGCCCACCGCCCAGTAGCGCTCGAACACTGCAAGGAGCCGCACCTGTGAGCAGTGCTGACCAGGCCCCCCAGGGCCAGGCCCCCGTCACCCAGGCCGAGACCGCCAACGCGGAACTGCGCGCGGACATCCGCCGCCTCGGTGACCTCCTCGGGGAGACCCTCGTACGCCAGGAGGGCCAGGACCTCCTCGACCTCGTCGAGCGCGTCCGCGCCCTCACCCGCACCGACGGCGAAGCCGCCGCCGCCCTGCTCGGCGACACCGATCTGGAGACCGCCGCCAAGCTCGTGCGCGCCTTCTCCACCTACTTCCACCTCGCCAACGTCACCGAACAGGTGCACCGCGGCAAGGAACTGCGCGCCCACCGTGCCGCCGAGGGCGGGCTCCTCGCCCGGACGGCCGACATGCTGAAGGACGCCGACCCCGAACACCTGCGCGAGACGGTCAAGAACCTCAACGTCCGCCCGGTCTTCACCGCGCACCCCACCGAGGCGGCCCGCCGCAGCGTCCTCAACAAGCTGCGCCGCATCGCCACCCTGCTGGAGGAGCCCGTCACCGGCGCCGGCGACCGCCGCCGCCACGACCTGCGCCTCGCGGAGAACATCGACCTCGTCTGGCAGACCGACGAGCTGCGCGTCGTGCGCCCCGAGCCCGCCGACGAGGCCCGCAACGCCATCTACTACCTCGACGAGCTGCACGCCGGCGCCGTCGGCGACGTCCTGGAGGACCTCGCCGCCGAGCTCCAGCGCGTCGGCGTCGAGATTCCCGCCGGCACCCGCCCGCTGACCTTCGGCACCTGGATCGGCGGCGACCGCGACGGCAACCCCAACGTCACCCCCGAGGTCACCCGCGACGTGCTGATCCTCCAGCACGAGCACGGCATCACCGACGCCCTGGAACTCATCGACTACCTGCGCGGACTCCTCTCCAACTCCATCCGCTACACCGGAGCCACCGAGGAACTCCTCGCCTCCCTCCAGGCCGACCTGGAGCGCCTCCCCGAGATCAGCCCGCGCTACAAGCGGCTGAACGCCGAGGAGCCGTACCGCCTCAAGGCCACCTGCATCCGGCAGAAGCTCCTCAACACCCGCGAGCGCCTCGCCAAGGGCATCCCGCACGAGGAGGGCCGCGACTACCTCGGCACCGCCGAGCTGCTCACCGACCTCACCCTCATCCAGACCTCCCTGCGCGAACACCGCGGCGCGCTCTTCGCCGACGGCCGCATGGACCGCACCATCCGCACCCTGGCCGCCTTCGGCCTGCAGCTCGCCACCATGGACGTGCGCGAGCACGCCGACGCGCACCACCACGCGCTCGGCCAGCTCTTCGACCGGCTCGGCGAGGAGTCCTGGCGCTACGCCGACATGCCGCGCGAGTACCGGCAGCGGCTCCTCGCCAAGGAACTGCGCTCCCGTCGCCCGCTGGCGCCCACCCCGGCCCCGCTCGACGCCGCCGGCGCCAAGACCCTCGGCGTCTTCGGCGCCATCAAGGACGCCTTCGAGAAGTTCGGCCCCGAGGTCATCGAGTCCTACATCATCTCGATGTGCCAGGGCGCCGACGACGTCTTCGCCGCCGCCGTCCTCGCCCGCGAGGCCGGCCTCATCGACCTCCACACCGGCTGGGCCAAGATCGGCATCGTCCCGCTCCTGGAGACCACCGACGAGCTGCGCGCCGCCGACGTCATCCTCGACGAGATGCTCGCCGACCCCTCCTACCGGCGCCTCGTCTCCCTGCGCGGCGACGTCCAGGAGGTCATGCTCGGCTACTCCGACTCCTCCAAGTTCGGCGGCATCACCACCTCCCAGTGGGAGATCCACCGCGCCCAGCGCCGACTGCGCGACGTCGCCCACCGCTACGGCGTGCGCCTGCGCCTCTTCCACGGCCGCGGCGGCACCGTCGGCCGCGGCGGCGGCCCCTCGCACGACGCGATCCTCGCCCAGCCCTGGGGCACGCTCGAAGGCGAGATCAAGGTCACCGAGCAGGGCGAGGTCATCTCCGACAAGTACCTGGTCCCCTCGCTGGCCCGGGAGAACCTCGAACTGACCGTCGCCGCCACCCTGCAGGCCTCCGCCCTGCACACCGCGCCCCGCCAGTCCGACGAGGCCCTCACCCGCTGGGACGCGGCCATGGACGTGGTCTCCGACGCCGCGCACGCCGCGTACCGCGCACTCGTCGAGGACCCCGACCTGCCCGCGTACTTCTTCGCCGCGACCCCCGTCGACCAGCTCGCCGACCTGCACCTGGGCTCCCGGCCCTCCCGCCGCCCCGACTCCGGCGCCGGTCTCGACGGCCTGCGCGCCATCCCGTGGGTCTTCGGCTGGACCCAGTCCCGCCAGATCGTCCCCGGCTGGTACGGGGTCGGCTCCGGCCTCAAGGCCCTGCGCGAGGCCGGCCAGGAGGACGCCCTCGCCGAGATGGGCGGACGCTGGCACTTCTTCCGCAACTTCCTGTCCAACGTCGAGATGACGCTGGCCAAGACCGACCTGCGGATCGCCCGCCACTACGTCGACACCCTCGTGCCCGACCACCTCAAGCACGTCTTCGCCCGCATCGAGGCCGAGCACGAACTCACCGTCCGCGAGGTCCTGCGCATCACCGGCGCCGACGAGCTCCTCGGCTCGAACCCGGTGCTCCAGCAGACCTTCGCCGTACGCGACGCCTACCTGGACCCGATCTCCTACCTCCAGGTGTCCCTGCTGGCCCGCCAGCGCGCGGCCGCCGCCCAGGGCGAGGAAGCCGACCCGCTGCTCGGCCGCGCCCTGCTGCTCACGGTCAACGGCGTCGCCGCGGGCCTGCGCAACACCGGCTGAGCCCTCCGCGAGGCCCGGCCCCCGCACACGACGAAGCCCCCGCACCGGCCGGTGCGGGGGCTTCCTCGTGTCCGTCAGGAGTTGTACGTCGACTGGGCGCGCTCCAGGCCCTCGGCGATCAGGCACTCCACGGAGTCGGCGGCCCGGTCCACGAACCAGTCCAGCTCCTTGCGCTCCGTGGAGGAGAAGTCCTTCAGCACGAAGTCCGCGACCTGCATGCGGCCCGGCGGACGTCCGATGCCGCAGCGCACCCGGTGGTAGTCGGGGCCCATGGACTTGGTCATCGACTTCAGGCCGTTGTGCCCGTTGTCCCCGCCGCCCAGCTTCAGGCGCAGCGTCGGGTAGTCGATGTCCAGCTCGTCGTGGACCGCGACGATCCGCTCCAGCGGCACCTTGTAGAAGTCGCGCAGGGCCGTCACCGGTCCGCCGGACAGGTTCATGTACGTCATCGGCTTGGCCAGCACCACCCGGCGGTTGGCCGGCCCCGGCGGGCCCATGCGGCCCTCGACCACCTGGGCGCGGGCCTTGTGCGCCTTGAACTTCCCGCCGATCCGCTCCGCCAGCAGGTCGGCCACCATGAAGCCGATGTTGTGGCGGTTGCCCGCGTACTCCGGTCCCGGGTTCCCCAGGCCCACGATCAGCCAGGGCGCCGCGTCGTCCGACATCAAAAGCTCCTCGGTTCCTCTACGAAGACGACCGCCGTCCCGCTCCAGTGGAGCCGGACGGCGGTCGGTCAGCAACTGCTGAGGGGGTGGGGTGAGGCTCAGGCCTCGACGCCCTCGGCGGCCTCGGCGGCCGGCTCCTCGGCCTGCGGGGCCACGACCTGCAGGACGGCGATGTCGCCGTCGACGGCCAGGGTGGTGCCCTGCGGGAGGACCAGGTCCGACGCGTGGATGGTGGCGCCGGCCTCGAGGCCCGCGATGGAGACGGTGACCTCGGTCGGGATGTGCGTGGCCTCGGCCTCGACGGAGATGGTGTTCTGGAGGGTCTCCAGCATGTTGCCGCCGGCGGCCAGCTCGCCCTCGGTGACGATCGCGACGTCGACGGTGACCTTCTCGCCCTTCTTGACGATCAGGAAGTCGACGTGGGAGATCGAGCGCTTCAGCGGGTGCTTCTGCACGGCCTTCGGGATGACCAGCTCGGTGCCGGCGTCGCCCAGGTCCAGGGAGATCAGGACGTTCGGGGTACGCAGCGCCAGCTGAAGGGCGTGGGCGTCGACGTTGACGTGCTTCGGGTCGGTGCCGTGGCCGTAGATGACGGCGGGGGTCAGGGCGTCGCGACGGGCCTGTCGGGCAGAGCCCTTGCCGAAGGTGTCACGGATCTTGGCGGAAAGCTTGACCTCGGACATGCTCACTCCTCGTGGGGTGACGGAAATGGACGGAAGTCACCCGGCCGGAACGGCCTGCTACGAAGAGCGCGTCGATAACGGAGTATCCGTACCGCAAACAGGTACGGCCTCCCTCGCCGAGCAACTCATGGAGTGTACCCGGCGGGAGAGGCCGCACCAAAAGGATCTACCGCGGAGCGGTCACCTCAGGTTCTACTGCTGCTCCTCGAAGAGGCTGGTGACCGAGCCGTCCTCGAAGACCTCGCGCACGGCGCGCGCGATCATCGGGGCGATCGACAGCACCGTGATCTTGTCGAGCTCCAGGTCGGACGGGTCCGGCAGGGTGTTCGTGAAGACGAACTCGCTGACCTTGGAGTTCTTCAGACGGTCGGCGGCCGGGCCCGACAGGATGCCGTGCGTGGCCGTCACGATGACGTCCTCCGCGCCGTGCGCGAAGAGGGCGTCGGCCGCGGCGCAGATGGTGCCACCGGTGTCGATCATGTCGTCGACCAGGACGCAGACGCGGCCCTTGACCTCACCGACGACCTCGTGGACGGTCACCTGGTTGGCGACGTCCTTGTCGCGGCGCTTGTGCACGATCGCCAGCGGCGCGTCCAGACGGTCGCACCAGCGGTCGGCCACGCGCACGCGACCGGCGTCCGGGGAGACGATCGTCAGCTTGGTGCGGTCCACCTTGGCGCCGACGTAGTCCGCGAGGACGTTCAGGGCCGAGAGGTGGTCCACCGGGCCGTCGAAGAAGCCCTGGATCTGGTCCGTGTGCAGGTCCACGGTGAGGATGCGGTCCGCGCCCGCGGTCTTCAGCAGGTCGGCGACCAGGCGGGCCGAGATCGGCTCGCGGCCCTTGTGCTTCTTGTCCTGGCGGGCGTACCCGTAGGACGGGACGATCACCGTGATGGAGCGTGCCGACGCGCGCTTCAGCGCGTCGATCATGATCAGCTGCTCCATGATCCACTTGTTGATCGGAGCCGTGTGGCTCTGGATCAGGAAGCAGTCCGCGCCGCGCGCCGACTCCTGGAAGCGGACGTAGATCTCGCCGTTCGCGAAGTCGAAAGCCTTGGTCGGCACGAGGGCGACGCCCAGCTGGTGCGCAACCTCCTCGGCCAGCTCGGGGTGGGCGCGGCCGGAGAAGAGCATCAGCTTCTTCTCGCCGGTCGTCTTGATCCCGGTCACAGCACAGTCTCCTCAGACGTGTTGAAGCTGCTCGCCCCCATGTGCGTCCGTCCCGCACACGGTGAGCCAGCCGAATTGCGTGCACCTATCACGGTACGCCGTCGCGGCCGTACCTGTTTCCGGTCAGTTCACCTCAGGGGCGCTCGGCGTCCTCCGAGGCCGCCGACTGCGCCGCCGTGGCGGCCGCACTGCCCGGACGCTTGCGGGCCACCCAACCCTCGATATTCCGCTGCTGGCCACGGGCCACGGCCAGGGCGCCGGGCGGAACGTCCTTCGTGATCACGGATCCGGCGGCCGTGTAGGCGCCGTCCCCGATGGTGACGGGAGCCACAAACATGTTGTCCGAGCCCGTCTTGCAGTGTGAGCCGACGGTGGTGTGGTGCTTGTGTTCGCCGTCGTAGTTCACGAACACGCTCGCGGCGCCGATGTTGGTGTACTCGCCGATCGTCGCGTCGCCCACGTAGGACAGATGGGGGACCTTGGTGCCCTCGCCGATCGTCGCGTTCTTCATCTCGACGTACGTGCCGGCCTTGGCCTTGGCGCCGAGGTTCGTGCCGGGGCGCAGGTAGGCGAAGGGGCCGACGCTCGCCTGCGGGCCCACGACCGCGCTCTCGGCGACCGTGTTGTCCACCCGGGCGCCCGCGCCCACGTGGGTGTCCTTGAGTCGGGTGTTGGGGCCGACCTCGGCGCCCTCGGCGATGTGCGTGGTGCCCAGCAGCTGGGTGCCGGGGTGCACGATCGCGTCCTGGCCGAAAGTCACCGTCACGTCGACGAAGGTGCCGGCCGGGTCGACGATCGTGACGCCCGCGAGCATGGCCTGCTCCAGCAGGCGCGCGTTCAGCAGTGCGCGGGCCTCGGCGAGCTGCACGCGGTTGTTGATGCCGAGGATCTGCCGGTGGTCGCTGCCGACGGCCGCGCCGACGCGGTGCCCGGCCTCGCGCAGGATGCCGAGGACGTCGGTGAGGTACTCCTCGCCCTGGCTGTTGTCGGTACGGACCTTGCCGAGGGCGTCGGCGAGCAGGGCGCCGTCGAAGGCGAAGACGCCCGAGTTGATCTCGCGGATCGCGCGCTGGGCGTCGGAGGCGTCCTTGTGTTCGACGATGGCCGTCACGGCGCCACCGGCGTCGCGGACGATGCGCCCGTAGCCGGTGGAGTCGGGGACCTCGGCGGTCAGCACGGTGACGGCGTTGCCGTCGGCCTCGTGCGTCCGCGCGAGCTCGGCCAGGGTCTGCCCGGTCAGCAGCGGGGTGTCGCCGCAGACGACGATCACGGTGCCGTCGATCGGCCCGCCGAGCTCTTCGAGCGCCATGCGGACGGCGTGTCCGGTGCCGTTCTGCTCGTACTGGACCGCGGTGCGGACGTCGGCGTCGATGCCGGCCAGGTGCGCGGTGACCTGCTCCCGGGCGTGCCCGACGACCACGACGAGGTGCTCGGGGTCCAGCTCGCGGGAGGCGGCGACGACGTGACCGACGAGCGAGCGCCCGCAGATCTCGTGGAGAACCTTGGGAGTCGCCGACTTCATGCGGGTGCCTTCACCCGCTGCGAGTACGACGACGGCTGCCGGGCGGTTGGCGCTCACGGGTGTGCCCTTCGGCTTCGGGGGTGGACCCGTGCAGGATACCGGGGCGTCGGTGCCCCCGAACGAACGCGGGTCCCGACCGTGAAGGTCCGGACCCGGAGTCGATCAGCTCCCCCGCCAGGACTCGAACCCGGACATAAGGCACCAAAAGCCTCAGTGCTGCCAATTACACCACAGGGGATAGTAAGTGTGGCTCAATCGGACATTTAGGCGTACCGATCAAGCTGGCCGTCCCTACTATGCCGTACCACCTGCCCTCACCGCGACGGTACCCGTGCGCGCCTTTTCGGTGGCGGGGTATTTCCCCGGGGCGCCGCGCAGGCCGCCCGTACGCTGGACGGCATGACCGAAACGGGGGAAGTGGAAGGGCGGGCCGGCCCGCCCTTGTGGTGGGCGCGGCGGCGGGATGCCGTGTGGGACGTGGCGCTCGGCGGGGTGTCCGCCGTGGAGTGCGCCTGGGAGGGCGTGCCCTTCGCCGCCGAGGCGGGGCTGCCGACCACGGTCGGAGTGCTGTTCGGGTTCGTGGTGGGGGCCACGCTCGTCCTGCGCCGGCGGTGGCCGATCGCCGTGGTGCTCGTGGGGATCGCCGTGTCACCGGCCGCGATGGGGTTCCTGCTCGCGGTCGTCGGGATGTACACGCTGGCCTCCTCCGAGGTGCCCCGGCGGATCACGGCCACGCTGGCCTCGATGTCGCTGGCCGCGACCTTCGTCGTGATGTACATGCGCACCCGCGGGGACGTCGAGGCCGACCCGACGCTCGTGGTCGTGCTGTCCGTCTTCGTCGCCGTGGCGCTGACCGTGCCGCCGGTGCTGTTCGGGCTCTACATCGGGGCCCGGCGGCGACTGATGGAGAGCCTGCAGGAACGTGCGGACTCGCTGGAGCGGGAGCTGTCGCTGCTGGCGGACCGGGCGGAGGAGCGGGCCGAGTGGGCCCGTACGGAGGAGCGCACCCGGATCGCGCGGGAGATGCACGACGTGGTCGCCCACCGGGTGTCGCTGATGGTGGTGCACGCGGCCGCGCTGGAGGCGGTGGCCGTCAAGGACCCGGCGCGGGCCGCGAAGAACGCGGCCCTGGTGGGGGACATGGGACGGCAGGCGTTGACGGAGCTGCGCGAGATGCTCGGCGTGCTCCGGGCCCCGCCCAAACCGGCGCCGGCCCCCGTGCCCGCGCCCGACCTGGTGCCGGTCGCCGCGGTCGCGGCGGTCGCGGCCGCCGGGGCTGTCTGCGGGGTGGAGGACGGGCCCTCGCTCGGCGAGCTGGAGGCGCTGGTCGGCCAGTCGCGGGCGGCGGGGATGGCCGTGGAGATGCTGGTGCACGGCGAGGGGGCGGCGTACGCGGCGGACGTCGAGCAGACGGCGTTCCGCGTGGTGCAGGAGGCACTGACCAACTGCCACAAGCACGCCCCGGGCGCACGGGTCGTGGTGCGGCTCGCGCACCGCGCGGGGGAGGTGGCGATGCAGGTGGAGAACGGCCCCTGCGACGGCAAGTCCCCCGAACCGGGCCTGCCGAGCGGCGGGAACGGACTGGTCGGGATGCGCGAGCGGGTGCTGGGCCTGGGCGGGGTGTTCGTGTCGGGCCCGACGGACGCGGGCGGCTTCAAGGTCTCGGCGGTCCTGCCGACGGCCTAGCCGGTCCGCTCCCGCGGCGGGTAGCAGTCCGGGTCGACCGGTCCCGATCCGTATCGGTCTGCGGGCCGGGGCCCGGGCCGGTCCGCGTCGTCCTGCGGGACGGGGTTCGGGCGCGGTGCGGGGTGGTGCGCGGGGCCGGGCAGGGGTGTCTCCTCGGCTCGCGCCGTTCCCTCGGGCGGGGGCGGCGAGGATCGGGTTGCCGTCCGGCCGGTCCGGGTCGGTCTGCGGGCCGGGGTTCGGGCGCGGTGCGGGTCGGTGCGCGGGGCCGGGCAGGGGTGTCTCCTCGGCTCGCGCGGTTCCCTCGGGCGGGGGCGGCGAGGATCGGGTTGCCGTCCGGCCGGTCCGTGTCGGTCTGCGGGCCGGGGTTCGGGCGCGGTGCGGGGTGGTGCGCGGGGGCGGGCAGGGGTGTCTCCTCGGCTCGCGCGATGCGGGCATGTCTCGGCTGTGCGCGGTGGTTGCGCGCTCGTCCTGCGGGGACACCCCTGCCCGTCCCCGCTCCCCACGCGTCGGGCCGGCTTCGGGGCCACGGTCGAAGTCCTGCCGTGGGGCGGGGACACGGTGGAGTGTCCCCGCAGGACGAGCGCGCACCACCGCGAACAGCCGAGACATGCGGTACCGCGCGAGCCGAGGAGACACTCCGCCGGGGCACCGCCCCACACCACCCAGCCCCGCCGGCGTTTGAGGCGCGGGGCCCGGGGCGGAGTCCCGGAACCACCGACCGGCCGGGGCTACGTGGTCAGGCGGGTCGGCTGGAGGCCCGTCAGGAGGAGGGTGAGGGCCTCGTCGAGGTCGGAGCCGAGGTACCAGTCGCCGGTGTGGTCGATGCCGTAGACGCGCCCCTCGCGGTCGATCCCGAGGTGGGAGCCGCCGTCCGCCTCGACGCCCAGCGGGCAGAGCTGGGTCGACAGGGCCCGGCCCAGGTCGGCGAAGGTGCGCGCGAGGTGCAGTCCGGTGAGCGGGTCGATCCGGACGGGCGTCGGGGCGATCTGGCGGCCGGGGCCCTGCCCGGCGACCGTCAGGCCGCCGAACTCGGCCCACGCCTCGACGGCGGCGGGGAAGACGGTGTGCCGGTGCCCGGCGGGCGTGGTGTGGTCCCGCAGGGCGTCGGCCCAGTACTCGGCCTGCTTGATGTCCCACCGGCCGGGTTCCCAGCCGGCGGTGCGCAGGGCGGAGTCCACGGCGACCGGGAAACGGGTGGCCGAGGAGCGGTCGTAGGAGGCGGAGGCGGCTGTCATGGCTACTCGGAGGGGGTGAGGTCGACGGAGCGTACGCCGAAGTGGGCGAGGAGTGCGTCGCAGGACCGGCAGGGCGCTGCGTAGCTGCCGTGGAGGGGGTCGCCGTCCTCGCGGATGCGCCGCGCGGTGATCTTCGCGTGCTTGAGGGAGCGGCGGGCCTCGCTCGGCGAGAGGGGCTTGCGGGAGGCGCGGCGCGAGCGGGCGCCCTCGACGGCGGTCAGGTGGCGGGAGAGCAGGATCGCCTCCGGACATCGGCCGGTGAAACGTTCGCGCTGGCCGCTGGTGAGGGTGTCGAGGAAGTCCTGGACGAGCGGGTGGAGCGTGGGCGGCTGGTCGGCCTTGCCGGCGGTGCCGGTGAGGGTTTCGCCGCGTACGGAGAGGGCGGCGGCGACGGTGGGGAGGATGCCGTCCCGGCGGAAGCGCAGGACGGGCACGGCGGGGCGGCCGTCGGTGCTGCTCCAGCGCAGGCGGGGGTCGCCGGCGGGACCGGCGGCCTCGCCGGTCGGGCCCGCGGCGCCGGGAGCGCCCGGTGTGCCTGGTGCGTCCGGCGTGGTGTCGCCGGATTCTGTACGTGTTGCCGTGTTGTGCATGGTCGCGCTTTCCCTCCCGTGGCGGCGGTGGTGACCGCTGTCGCTCACGCCCCCGTGCTGCGGGGACAGCCTGTCAAATGTCACCTGTCATGCGGAAGCGGGGTCGAATATTCGTATCAATTCGGATGTTCCTGGCCCTCCGGTGGGTGCGCCGGTCGGGCGCGGGTAAGGCTCTTGCCCCAGCGCATAGGCTGTGGTGAACCAGCCAGATCCAGCAGGGGGCTACCGCCATGACGACAGGTCGGCTCGGGCAGCAGGCCGCGCCACCCAACGCCGCTTACTCGGGGCAGGTCGTGCATTTCCCGGACCCGGTCCGGGCCGCTCGGCATCCCCACGGTGTGCGGATGGACGGCAATGGGCATCCGGACTTCTCCGCCTACGCGCGCGCGGCCGTGGAGATCGCCGAACCGCCTGAGGGCTTCGGCGTGGACGAACTGCGACTGACGGACTACGTGTCCGCGAACGCGGCGATGAAAGCCGCCGGGCACGAGCTGTGGGACACGGTCGGGCCGGTGGCGACCCCGCACGGCTGGACCTGGCACCACGTGGCCGGTTCGCGGCGCATGGAGCTGGTCCCCGTCGAGGTGAAGGCGCTGCTGCGGCATCACGCGGGCCTGACGACGGCGCCGGTGGACCACGAGAAGCGCGGCACGCGGCCGCTCCAGGAGGTGCGCCCCGCGCACATGGGGCTGCCCAAGTCGGTGGTGTCGGTCACCGAGGAGCAGGTCCAAGGCGTCGAGGAGGACCTCGGCTACCGGCTGCCGGAGGCGTACCGCTCGTTCCTGAAGGCCGCGGGCGGCTGCGCACCGGTCGGCGCGGGCCTGGACGTGGACCTCGGTCTGCTGGTGGACCAGCCGTTCTTCACGGTGCGTGAGGAGGCGGCGATCAATGATCTCGTCTACGTCAACAAGTGTCTGCGCGACCACCTGACGAAGGACTACCTGTGCGTGGCCTTCGCCCAGGGCGGGCTGCTCGCGCTGAAGGTCAAGGGTGAGGGCATCGGCTCGGTGTGGTTCTCCCCGTACGACGATGCCCGCGACCGGGACGGCTGGTCGGTCCAGGAGCGCGTGGAGCGGTTGTTGCTGCCCTGCGGTGCTGATTTCGACGCCTTTCTCGAACGGCTGGCCGGTAACCCGCCGGAGCTGGAGACGGTGGCCGGTCTGATGGTGGACGGCGGATTCGCACGTTCGGTTCCGGTGTCGGGTTCGGCACCGGTGGAGGGGTGAGCGCGCGATGGTGACGTTTGCGCAGGCGCAGGAGCGCGCCGAGGAATGGATCAACGGGGACGTGCCCGCGTACCAGCACCGAGAGGTGCGCGTACGGGAGTTCGGGCTCGGGTTCGTGGTGTGGGCGGAGGACCGCGCGGCCGGTCCCGTGTCCGGTGGTGGGCGGCAGCGGCTGGTCATCGCGCGGGACAGCGGGGAGGTGACGCTGTGGCCGGGACTGCCGGTGGGTGAGGTGATCCGCCGGTACGAGGAGGAGTACGGGGCCGTGGCCGTGGCCGCGTCGGAGGCCTCGGTGCCGCCGCCGCGGATCGACTCGGAGCAGACCTCGTTCATGCTGAGCCCGCCGGAGTGGCTGCAGGAGGCCGCGGACCGGGCGGGCATCGCGCCGAGGTCGACGGCCGCGGCCGCGGCCGCGCCGGCTTCGGCCGACGGCGGCAGGCCCGAGTCCGCGCCCGAGTCCCCGCTCGCGCCCGAGCCCGTGTCGGCTCCCGCGGCGCCGGCGCCCGTCGAGGCCGTGCCGCTGCGCCGCGGGGGCGAGATCCCCTACGAGCCCACGGCCAACGACGGGGTTCCGGCGACGCCCCCGGCTCCGGCCGCGGCCGCGGTGCCGATCGGTGCCACGCCCTGGGCGGGCACCGATGTGAACTCCGGTTCGGACGACGCGTCCGTACCGCTGCCCGCGACCGTGTTCGCGCCGCCGCTGTCCGGGTCGGACCTGGAGGACGCGCCGTCCTCCGGGGTGGCCCCGGAGGCGAAGACCACGCTGATGCCGGGCGGCAGTCAACTGCCGAGGACCGCGGTCGTACCGGCGCTGGGTTCGCCGGGCGATGCGGCGGGCGGTTCGCTGGGCGGTCCGGCGGGTGGTTCGTCGGCGAGCGACATCGCGGACGCGCCGACCAGCAAGGCCCAGATCTCCCGCCCGTCGACCCCGTCCACGCCGCCGGGTCCGCCCGGCGCGCCCGGTGGCGGGGCTCACCACGCCGCCACGATGTTGGCCGGCCCCGGTGTTCCGCAGCCGCCCGGTCCGCCCGGTGCTCCGGGTGCCGGTCAGCCGCCGGCGCCTCCCGGCCCGCCCGGGACCCCCGGGTCGCTGGGGCGTGGGCTGGACCATGCGGCGACGATGCTGGCCGGTCCGGCCGTCACCGGTCAGCCGCCGGCGCCTCCCGGCCCGCCCGGTGCTCCCGGGGCGGGCGCGCCTCAGCCTCCCGGTCCGCCCGGTCCTCCCGGTCCGCCCGGGGCTCCGGGGTCGTTGGGGCGTGGGCTGGACCATGCGGCGACGATGCTGGCCGGTCCGGCCGTCACCGGTCAGCCGCCGGCGCCTCCCGGCCCGCCCGGGGCTCCTGGTGCTCCTGGTGCTCCTGGTGGTGGGGCCCATCACGCCGCCACCATGCTCGCGGGTCCCGGCGTACCGCAGCCGCCCGGTGCCCCGGGTGCCCCTGGTGCTCCCGGTGCTCCCGGTGGCGGGATCGACCATGCCGCCACGATGCTCGCCGGCCCCGCCATGGTGCAGCCGCCCGGGCCCCCCGGCCCGCCGCCCGGCGTGCCCGGTGGTCCCGGTCCCGGCGCGGCGCAGCCTCCGGTCCCGACCGGTGCGCCCACCGTCGGCCCCGGCTACCAGGCCGTGCTCCGCTACCGCGCGCCCGACGGCTCCGAGCAGCAGCTCATCCGCCGCTCGGCGCCCGGTACCCCGCACCCGGAATGGCAGATCCTCTACGAGCTGCGCGCCATGAACGTGCCGCCGCAGCAGGTGCTGGAGCTGCACACCGAGCTGGAGTCCTGCGAGCTGCCCGGCGGTTACTGCGCCCGGATGATCCGGGAGACCTGGCCGCAGGTGCGGATCACGAGCGTCGCCCCGTACGGCCAGGACCACGCGGGCCGGCAGCAGGGCATGCGGCACCTGCTCACCCACCAGGGCGAGCTGCACCAGGTGGCGGACGGTCCGGCGCGCCCCGCGCCGGTACGTGCGCCGCTGCCGCAGGTTCCGCTGCAGCCGGCGATCCCGCTGGAGGCGATCGCGCAGGAGCTGACGGCGGCCTTCGGTCCGCAGGGCGTGTTCCGCTTCGACCAGCGGGCGGTGTCCCGTCAGGGTGTGCCGGAGATCGTGGCGCAGACGCTGATGTGGTCCGGTCTGCCGGTCGATTTCGGGCCGTTCTTCTGGGCGCAGGCGGTGCCGGGCCAGCCGGTGCCGACACTGGCCGAGCTGGCCCAGCAGCGGCAGGTGCAGCCGGCCTCGGACGCGGGCTCGTACCTCGTCGTCGGCAGCGACTTCGGCAAGGCGCTGTGCGTGCAGTACGGGACCGCGCACATCGTGGCGGTGCCGGTCGAAGGCGGCCCGGGCGGTGCTCCCGTACCGCCGCAGTTCGTGAACTCCAGCCTGCCGCAGTTCGTACGGTCCCTCGCGATGCTGGGTCACATGTGGCGGCTGCGCCAGCATCTGACGCCGGAACAGGCGGGGCGCTGGACGGTCGATTTCCAGGCGAATCTGGCCGGGCTCGACAGTGCCGCGCTGGCCTCGCCGGAGAGCTGGTGGTCGGTGCTGCTGGAGCAGATGTGGGACGGGCTGCTCTGATCGGCTGACCGTGTGAATGTGTGATCGGTCGGGTGGCCGGGGCGGGACCTTCGAACAGGGTCTCGGCCCGGCCATTCCGGCTTCCGGGATCAAATGGCGCATCCTTGACGGGAATCCCCGCGAGAGAGGCGCATCCAGGATGAGTGCACCCATTGCGACCGTGCGCGGTCGTGGCTACCGCATGGAAGAGGTCGACCGGTATCTCGCCCGGCTCTCCGGGAGCCGGGACGAGGCCTGGGAGCGGGTGGCGCGGCTGACGGTCCTGGCCAAGCAGATGGAGGCGGAGGCGGCGAGGCTGCGCGAGGTGGTCTCCGCGCTGGCTCCGCAGACGTACGACGAGCTGAGCGAGCGGGCCCGCCGGATCCTGCTGCTGGCCGAGGAAGAGGCGGACGCCGTACGGACGGACGCGCGCGTGGACGCGGCGGCGACGATGGGCGCGGCCGAGGCACGCGCCGACCGGGCGGCGGAGCTCGCGCGGAACGACGCGGAGGCGGTGCGCGAGCAGACGGAGGTCCGGGCCCGGCAGGGGCTGTTGCGGGCGCAGCGCGAGGCCGACGACGCGCGGGCGGGGGCGATGGAGGACGCGGCGGCGTGGCGGGCGCAGGCGACGGCCGCGCTGGCGGAGACGCGGCGGCGGGTGGAGGCGGAGCGGTCGGAGCGCGAGCAGGAGCAGACGGAGCGCCGGGAGACGGCGGAGCGGGAACTCGCGGCGCGGGAGGCGGATCTGGAGGCGCGCCACGCGGAGCTGGAGCGGTACGCCGAGGCCCGGCTGGCGGAGGCGCGCCGCGATTTCGCCGAGGCGGAGGAGTCGGCGCGGCACGGGCAGGAGGACGCGGAGGCCCGGGCGGCGGAGCTGGTCGCGCAGGCGCGGGTGGCGGAGGATCGGATCGGGCGGGAGACGCGGGGGATCGTGCGGGAGCACGGGGAGGCGGCGGAGGAGATGCGGGCGCACATGAACCACGTCCGATCCAGCCTGGCGGCACTGACGGGTCGGGCCCCGGCGGAGGGCTAGGGCCTGTCTTTCGGATCGTGCCGGGCCCGGCCCGTCCGTTCACCGATGTCTCGGGCCGGGCGGGTCAGTCCTCGCTGTCCGGCTCGACCGGACGGACGTACCACTCGGAGGAGAAGTCCGCCTGCAGGACGACCTCGCCGTCCGTGAGGTACTCGACGTCGTTCAGGACGACTCCACTCACCACGAAGTGGTGGCCTCCCGAGTGGACCGAGTCGCGCATGTCGTCCGACCTCGGACTCCACGGCACATCGATCCGTACCGGAGCTTCGGCGGGCAACCCGTCGAGCGCTGCGCGCAGTTCGCCCGCCGTCAGCTCGATCGTGTCATGGCGGTAGCGCTCGATCTCCATGTCAGCCATGCGGCACAGGCTAATTCGTGGCTGATCCGAACAGGAAGTCTTCGATCACGCCGAGGTCGCGGTTCCCGTAGGTGACCCGGGCGTTGGTTCTCGGACAGGGCGACGTCCAGCATCGCCGAACGGGGCCGGTGGAGAGCCGTTCCTGACGGGTCGTCACGGATTCAGTGCGCGGAGGTGAACGTTCCCTCGCGCTCGGTGGGCGTGACCGTCGGGCGGAGGTGGGTCAGGAAGTCCTCGATCAGCGGGGCGATCTGCGGAAGGTGGGTCTCCAGGGCGAAGTGGCCCGCGCCCTCGAAGATGTGGACCTCGGCGTCCGGGGCGTCGCGGAGGTAGGCCTTCGCGCCCGCCGGGGTGAAGAAGGGGTCGCCCGCGCCCCAGACGACCAGTACCGGGATCCGGGCGGTGCGCAGCCAGGCCTGCCAGGCGGGGTAGTGGGCGAAGTTCGAGGCGTAGTCGAAGGCGAGGTCGGCCTGGGCGTCGGCGCGGCCCGGCAGGCCGAGGTGGTGCACGTCGAGGGTCCAGCTGTCGGGGGAGAGGAGGTCGGTGTCGGCGACGCCGGTCTCGTACTGGAAGCGGGTGCCCTCCAGGGCGAAGAGCCCTCGGACGCGCTCCTCGTCGCCGGGGACCTCGCGCCGGAGTCCGGCGAACGCGCGGGCCGCGTCCGAGAGGCCCTCCTCGTAGGCGTTGCCGTTCTGGACGATCAGGCCGGTCACCCGCTCCGGCCGGCGCGCGGCGAGCCGCAGTCCGATCGGGGCGCCGAAGTCGAAGACGTACAGGGCGAAGCGGTCCAGCCCGAGGGCGTCGGTGAAGCCCTCCGTGATGTCCGCGAGCCGGTCGAAGGTGTACGTGAATCCGGCCGGCGCGTCGGTGTGGCCGAAGCCGAGGTGGTCGGGGGCGATCAGGCGGTACGGGGTGTCGCCGAGGGCGTCCATCAGGCGGGCGAACTGGTGCGAGGCGGTGGGGAAGCCGTGCAGGAGCAGGAGGACGGGGCCGTCGGCGGAGCCGCTCTCGCGGTAGGCGACGCGGACCCCGTCCACCTCGACGGTGCGGTGCCGGATGGTGGGAATGGTGCGACGAGCGGTCATCACATGCCTCCTGCGTCCTTGTTTCCATTAGTCTCACCCGAGATCGCTAATGGGTCAAGTGATTGCAGTAGCATTAGTCGCGTGACAGTGACCTTTCCGCTCATCGGTGAGCCCCTCGCGCTGGACCTCCTCAACACCGAGGCCGCGGTGGGCGACCTCGTCGCCGACCCGGCGGGGCTCACGGCCTGGCTGGCGGCGCAGGCCGGGCGGCTGACCCCCGTCGACGTCGTGGGGGAGGGGGAGGTGGCCGCCGTCCGGGCCCTACGGGCGGCCGCGCGCCCGGCGCTCGACGCCGTGCGGCGCGGCGAGCGGCCCCCGGCCGGGGCGCTCGCCGCGCTGAACGAGGCCCTGGCCGCGGCGCCCTCGCACCGGGTCCTGGCCTGGAACGAGGAGGGTGGGCTCGCCGCCGACGCGCACCGGCCGGCGGATCCGGCCCGGCGACTCGCGGCGGAACTGGCCGAGGCGGTCGCGGAACTGCTGACGGACCCCCGGGTGGGACAGGTGCGCGGGTGCGAGGCCCACGACTGCGTCCTGCTGTTCCTGCCGGCGCACCCGCGACGCCGCTGGTGCGTGGCGTCGGTCTGCGGGAACCGGGCCCGGGTGGCCCGCTACTACGCCCGCCACAAGGGGGACTAAGAGGTGTCCTGCCGGTCAGGCCGTCGGTGGCTGCTGGGCCGGGACCGGGACGGGGGGCTTCGGCGCGGGCTCGTAGCGGTAGGGGTCGCTGCGTAGGCCGCGGGCCGTGACGACCACCGTGAACGGAGGTGTGCCCGGGGCCGGGAGGGTGGCGGTCAGGGCGCCCGTCAGCGGGTCGGTCCCGGTCGGGAGCGGGGTGTCGTCGACGGTGAGGAGGGTCGGTGGGCCCGTCGGGACCGGGGTGAAACCGCCGCCCTCGACCGTCAGGCGGCCGTCCTCCAGGGCGACGTTCGTGATCACCGGGTTGGCGCGTACGGCCATCTTGTTGACCAGGTACGCGCCCGCCGGGGCGCCGGTCAGGGCCCACATCTCGGCGGGCAGGCGCGGGAGTCCGCCGCCCACGTCCGCGAGGTAGAACAACACCACGTACAGCATGGTGACCGCGCTGAGGACGACGTACTGGAGGTCCACCAGGTCGGTGCGCCCGCTGTCGTTCGCGATCAGCTCCCGCAGCGGCCGTCGGCCGGACTCCGTCGGCTTCGCGGCGGGCTTGGCCATGCTGCCGTGCTCCACGCGCAGGCCGACGACCGCCTTCGCGGCGATCAGCGCCACGTACGGGCCGCCGAGCAGCGGCAGGTACACCGTCGTCAGGGTGGACAGCGGGCCGTCGGCGCCCCGGAAGTACGCGATGCCGCCGCCCGCGGTGAGCCCGTAGCCGAGGATCGCCAGCAGCAGCCAGACCAGGATCACCGTCCAGGCGAGGGCGAGCACGATCGACGTGGAGAGGCGGCCGTCGCGGCCGGTGATGAAGCCCGGGTCGCGGCCGAGCCGTAGGCAGATCGGGCCGGCCAGTGCGGCCAGTAACGCGAGTGCGCAGAGTGCGGATGCCATGTCGTCGTCCCCCCGGAAACGGTCCTGGCACGAGGGTCACAAACTGGCCCGGCCATGACAAGGCGACTTTCCGCGTACCTCTGGTCCTCCTCAGTCCTCCTCGCGCAGTTCCGGCAGGACGGGGAAGCGGCGCGGTGCCACCAGCAGCAGGACCAGCAGCGCGGCCACGGCGGCCGCCGTGGCGCCGAGGAAGATGTGTTCCACGGCGGCGGCCACCGCCTCGCGCAGGTGGTCCGCGGCGGCGGCCGGCAGCAGCTCCGGTCGGTCCAGTGCCTTCGCCACGTCGTCCAGGTGCTCCGGCAGGCCGGAGACGGGGGCGTCCGTCAGGCGCGCGGCGAAGGTGGCGTTGGCCACGGCCGCGAGCAGGGCGGCGCCCACGCTCTGGCCGACCTGCCGGCAGAACAGCACCGAGGCGGTGGTGGTCCCGCGCTCGGCCCAGCCCACGGTGGACTGGACCCCGACGATCAGCGGGAGCTGGAAGAGGCCGAGGGCGCCGCCCAGCAGCAGCATGATCAGTGCGGGCTGCCAGGGCCGGGCCGGGTAGGGCAGCAGGGTGAAGGAGAACAGGATCAGCGCGGCGAGCGCGATCCCGACGGCCGCGGTGTCGCGGAAGCCGATGCGCCGGTAGACGTGCTGGCTGCAGGCGGCGGTGACGGGCCAGCTCAAGGTCATCACCGACATGACCAGGCCGGCGCCGACGGGGCCGAGGCCGAGCACGGACTGCGCGTAGGTCGGCATGAAGACCATCGGGGCGACCATCAGCAGGCCGAGCGCCCCCATGGCCAGGTTGACGGCGGCGATGGTGCGCCGGCGCCACACCCAGCCGGGCAGGATCGGTTCCTCGGCCCGGCGTTCCACCCGGACGACGACGGCGGCCAGCAGTGCGCTCGCGCCGAGCAGTCCGAGCGAGGGCGCGGACAGCCAGGGCCAGGCGACGCCGCCCTGGACGAGCGCGAAGAGCAGCAGCCCGCCGCAGGCGAAGACGGCGAGCGCTCCCGCCCAGTCGATCGGTCCCCGGCGGCCGGGCGACCGTACGGGTTCGGTCAGGTGACGGGCGATCATCCACAGGGCGAGGCCGGCCAGCGGCAGGTTGATCAGGAAGATCCAGCGCCAGTGCGCGTACGAGGCCAGCAGTCCGCCGAGCGCCGGGCCGGCCACGGCCGAGGTGGCCCAGACGCTGGACATCCGGGCCTGGATCCGGGGGCGTTCCTTGAGCGGGTAGAGGTCGGCGGCAAGCGTCTGGATCGTGCCCTGGAGGGCGCCGCCGCCCAGGCCCTGGACGATGCGGAAGGCGATGAGGGCCGCCATGTTCCAGGCGGACGCGCACAGCAGCGAACCGACGAGGAAGAGGCCGATGCCGAAGAGCAGGACCGGCTTGCGGCCGAAGGTGTCGGACAGCTTCCCGTAGACGGGCAGGGTGACGGTCACCGCGAGCAGGTAGCCGGAGAAGAGCCAGGAGAAGACGGAGAACCCGCCGAGGTCGCCCACGATCTGCGGGACGGCGGTGGCCACGATGGTGCTGTCCAGGGCCACGAGGGCCATGCCGAGCATCAGGGAGGCGACCACCGGGGTCGGCGGCCGCGCCGCCGGCTTGTCCGCGGCGGCGCCGCCGGTCGCGTGCCCGGCCGGAAGGGGGGTGTCGGCCGCGGGCCCCGAGGGTGTGCCGTCCGGGCCCGTGCTCTCCGCCGATGCCACCGAGATTCCTTCCCCCTGCACGTAACTGCGGGGAACACCATCTCACCGCCACCTGCCGGGCGGTATCCCTCAGGGTCCGTACGCCGAAGGGTGCAGATCCCCTAAGGGTCCCTCCGCACTACGGGCCAGGGGCCGTTCCTCCCGGCGGAGGAGGTGATCGGCCCCGACGCGTTCTTGACTGGAACCTACGCACAACAGGCCGGGGGGTGGGGTTAACCCCCGGGCGGATACGGCGATGGGCACCAGCGCGCCGAGCTTCCGCCCGGCGGAGACTCATGACGGCGACGCAGGCACCGACGCAGACGTACGCATTCGAAGAGGGAGAAAGACCGTGACAACGGCTATGACCGAAACCAGGCACGGGGGTACTGGAGGGCATGCTGCCGTCGCGGCCCGGGCACGCAAGGTCGTCAAGGCCTACGGCTCCGGGGAGACGCGCGTCGTCGCCCTCGCCGAGGTCGACGTGGACATCATGAGCGGCCAGTTCACCGCGATCATGGGTCCGTCCGGCTCCGGCAAGTCCACGCTGATGCACTGCCTCGCCGGTCTCGACACGGTGACCAGCGGCCAGATCCACCTGGACGACACCGAGATCACCGGGCTGAAGGACAAGAAGCTCACGCAGCTGCGCCGCGACCGGATCGGCTTCATCTTCCAGGCCTTCAACCTGCTGCCCACGCTCAACGCCCTGGAGAACATCACGCTCCCCATGGACATCGCGGGCCGCAAGCCCGACGCGGAGTGGCTCAACCGGGTCGTGGAGACCGTGGGCCTCGCGGGCCGGCTCAAGCACCGCCCGACCGAGCTCTCCGGCGGCCAGCAGCAGCGCGTGGCGGTCGCCCGCGCCCTCGCCGCCCGCCCGCAGATCATCTTCGGTGACGAGCCGACCGGAAACCTGGACTCCCGGGCGGGCGCCGAGGTCCTCGGCTTCCTGCGCCGCTCGGTGGACGAGCTCGGCCAGACGATTGTCATGGTCACGCACGACCCGGTGGCGGCCTCCTACGCGGACCGCGTCATCTTCCTGGCCGACGGCCGGATCGTCGACGAGATGCACGGCCCCACCGCCGACCAGGTTCTCGACCGCATGAAGGACTTCGACGCACGCGGGCGGACCTCGTGAGCAACACCGTCCTGAAGACCTCGCGGCGCAACTTCATCGCCCACAAGGGGCGGATGGCGCTCTCCGCCGTCGCGGTCATGCTCTCCGTCGCCTTCGTCTGCGGCACCCTGGTGTTCACCGACACGATGAACACCACCTTCGACAAGCTCTTCGCCGTCACCAACTCCGATGTGACCGTCACGCCGAAGGAGGCGAAGGCGGGGGAGGAGACCTCGGACCGCGGCCGCCCCGAGACGCTGGCCGGCTCGGCCGTCGAGCAGGTGCGCAAGGTCGAGGGCGTCAAGAGCGCCGAGGGCGGCGTCGTGTCGATGTCCGTCACGGTCGTCAACGCCAAGAACGAGAACATGGGCTCGACCACCGGCGCCCCGACCATCGCGGGCAACTGGAGCGACAACGAGCTCAAGTCCATGAAGATCACCTCGGGCAACGCGCCGCGCGGCCCGACCGAGGTGATGGTCGACGCCGACACCGCCGAGAAGCACCACCTGAAGCTCGGTGACGAACTGCGCACCATCGCCATCACCGGCGACACCCGCGCGAAGATCAGCGGTATCGCCACCTTCACCGTCACCAACCCGGGCGCGGCGATCGTCTACTTCGACACCGCCACCTCGCAGCAGGCGCTGCTCGGCTCCCCGGGCGCCTTCACGCACGTCAACGTCACCGCCAAGGACGGGGTGAGCGACGAGCAGCTCAAGCGGAACATCGCCGCGGCCGTCGGCGCGGACACCTACAAGCTGCAGACCGCCAAGGAAGCGGCGGACGCCAACCGCAAGGACGTCGGCTCCTTCCTGAACGTCATGAAGTACGTGATGCTCGGCTTCGCCGGGATCGCCTTCCTCGTCGGCATCTTCCTGATCTTCAACACCTTCTCGATGCTGGTCGCCCAGCGCACCCGAGAGATCGGCCTGATGCGCGCCATCGGCGCCGACAGCGGCCAGGTCCTGAAGTCCGTGGTCGTCGAGGCCTTCCTGCTCGGCGTCGTCGGCTCGATCCTGGGCGTCGGCGCGGGTGTGGGGCTCGCCATCGGCCTGATGCAGCTCATGGGGTCCATGGGCATGCACCTGTCGACGGACGACCTGACGGTCGCCTGGACCACCCCGGTCATCGGCGTCGTCCTCGGCGTCGTCGTGACCGTCGTCTCCGCCTTCATCCCGGCCCGCCGGGCCGGCAAGGTCTCCCCGATGGCCGCGCTGCGCGAGTCCGGCACCCCGGGAGACAAGAAGGCCGGCGTGATCCGCGCCGTCCTCGGCCTGGTCCTCACCGGCATCGGCGGCGCGGGGCTCTACCTCGCCACGGCCGCCGAGGAGGCCGGACCCGGATCGCTCTGGCTGGCCCTGGGCGTCGTCTTCACCCTCATCGGTTTCATCGTGATCGGCCCGCTGCTCGCCGCGGGCGTGGTGAGGGTGCTCTCCGGAGTGGTGCTGCGGCCCTTCGGGTCCGTGGGCCGGCTCGCCGAGCGCAACGCCCTGCGCAACCCGCGCCGCACCGGCGCCACCGCCGCCGCGCTGATGATCGGCCTCGCGCTGGTCGCCTGCCTGTCGGTGGTCGGCTCCTCGATGGTGGCCTCCGCCACCGATGAGCTCGACAAGTCGGTCGGCGCGGACTACATCGTCAACTCCGAGACCGGTCAGCCCGTACTGCCGCAGGCCGAGCAGACGCTGCGCGCCACCAAGGGCCTCGACCACGTCACCGCCTACCGCGAGGTCGCGGCCAGGATCACGGCCCCCGACGGCACCTCCGAGGAGGACGGGCTCGGCGCCACCGACCCGACGTACGCCAAGGACATCCGGCGCAAGATGGTCGCCGGCGAGCACGCCGCGGCGTACGGGACGAACGCCATGTCGGTCGGTTCCGAGTACGCGACGAAGCACGGCGTCAAGGTCGGCGACGAGCTGACGGTCGCCTTCACCGGCGGCAACACGGTCAAGCTGAAGGTCGCCGGGATCACCAGCGACGAGGGCAACCTCGACAAGGGCATGAAGTACATCAGCACCGAGACGGCCCGGGCGAACGTCCCGGCCGACAGGCTGCCGCTCCCCTTCATGCTGCTGGCCAGCGCCCAGGACGGGCAGTCGGACGCCGCCGCCTACGGGTCGGTCAAGACGGCGATGGCCGAGTACCCGCAGTACAAGGTGCGCAACCAGACCGACTACAAGCAGGCGCTCAAGGACCAGGTCGGCCAGCTGCTGAACATGGTCTACGGCCTCCTCGGCCTCGCGATCATCGTGGCGGTCCTGGGCGTCGTGAACACCCTGGCCCTCTCGGTGGTCGAGCGGACCCGCGAGATCGGCCTGATGCGCGCCATCGGCCTCTCCCGCCGCCAGCTGCGCCGCATGATCCGCCTGGAGTCGGTGGTCATCGCCCTCTTCGGCGCCCTGCTCGGCCTCGGGCTGGGCATGGCCTGGGGGGTCGGAGCCCAGCAGCTCCTGGCGCTCCAGGGCCTGAAGGTGCTGGAGATCCCGTGGCCGACGATCCTCGGGGTGTTCGCCGCCTCGGCCTTCGTGGGCCTGTTCGCCGCACTGGTCCCGGCCTTCCGGGCAGGGCGGATGAACGTACTGAACGCGATCGCGAGCGAGTAGCCGCTCCGGTCGTTCGGGGGAATGCCGGTCCGGGACCTTCGGGTTCCGGACCGGCGTCGTTTCCGGGGCCGGTTCACCCCCGCCGCATCAGGACGATGCCGCCGGCCTCCCCCACCAGGGTGAACCGCTCGCCCGGGTGGAGCTGGTGGGCGTAGTCGGTCGGATCCTCGCCGGCCCACTTGGAGGAGTTGTCGATGGTGATCCAGTCGGGCACCACACCCTTGCTGCCGCCGATCCACAGCACGCGGCAGCGGGAGGTCAGCCGGGTCAGCGGGGTGGTGTCGGCCTCCACGGTGGCCCCGTCGGGGATCCGGTCCAGGAGCCGCTCGATCGCCGTGACCCGCTCGGGCTTCTGGTACGTACGGGCCTCCGCGAGCTTGGCGGTCGGCATGGCGGTCGCGCTCAGGGCGAGGGCGGCGGCCAGGACGGCGGCCGGCAGCTGCAGGGCGTACGAGCGCAGCCAGGGCCGCTCGCCGCGCCGCACGGTGTCGATGGCGTCGACCAGGGCGAGCGTCACCACGGGCATGAGTACGGCGCTGTAGTGCCAGTCGGTGGACCAGTAGTGGTCGTCCCCGGACAGGAACCGCCAGCCGAGGGTGGGCGCGGCCACCAGGAGCAGCGGCGAGCGCAGAGCGAGCAGCCCGGAGGTGGGGATCAGCACCCACGCCAGGGTGGTGAGCTTGGTGCCGAGGCCGGCGAGCGGACCCGCCCCGTCGATCTTGTCCCAGTAGCCGTAGCCCGCGGTGGCGAAGGCCGGTATGAACACGGTGAACACCAGGACGGCGAAGACGCAGGCCGCGGCGGCGACGCCGAGCGCGGCCATGCTGATCCGGCGGTTGCCGTCGCGGGCCCGCCAGGCCACCACCACGGCCAGCGCGGCGAGCGTGAAGCCGAGGTCCTCCTTGACGAGGACCAGCGGCAGCCCCCACAACAGGGCGGCCCGCCAGCGCCGGGCGAGTACCGCCTCCAGCGCGAAGGCCAGCAGCGGCACCGCGAAGGCGATCTCGTGGAAGTCGAACTCGACGGCCCGCTGGATGCCCCAGGACAGCCCGTACGCGATGCCGACGGCGATCCCGCGGGACCGGCCGAGGAAGCGTACGGCGGCCCGGGTGACGGGCACGGCGGACAGCGCGAACAGCGCGGACTGCACGACCAGCAGGGTGAGCGGACCGGGGAAGACCCGGTAGACGGGGGCGACGAGCGCGATGATCGGGCTGAAGTGGTCCCCGAGGATGTTGGCCCCCGGCCCCTTCAGGTCGACGACGGGCTCCTGGAGGTGCGCGTACGCGCGGATCGCCTGCTCGAAGATCCCGAGGTCCCAGGAGGCCCAGTCCATCCGCCGGAACCGGCCGACGGACAGCACGAGGTAGACGAGGAACAGCCCGGTCGCGACCAGCCAGGGTGGAGCCCACGGGTACCGTCCCGGCCGGGCGGGTGCCGGTACCACCGGCGCCGGGCGGGCTATCGCATCGCTCGTCACGGACTCGTGCTCCTCCGGGGAAAGTCGTCTCCCCGGCGGAAGACGACGCGGCGAGCTCGGACAGTCACAACACGAACATCGTAAAGCGGCGCGAGGGGCGTCGTCGTAGGGTGGGAACCCCCGGCCCGTGCGACGTGTCGGGCCCTTCGCGTTGCCCGCTCCGCACCCCCGCACCTTTCACAGCCCCAGACCTTCACCGGACGGAAAGCCTCTTTCATGAGCCTGCACGGACTGCTCGACGCCGTCACCCGTGATGCCGCCCTCGCCGAGGCGGTCACCGCGGCCGGGGACGGCAAGCGCATGCACGTGGACCTGGTCGGCCCCGCCGCCGCGCGGCCCTTCGCGATCGCCGCGCTGGCCCGGCGGACCAGGCGGACCGTCCTGGCGGTCACCGCCACCGGGCGCGAGGCCGAGGACCTGGCCGCCGCGCTGCGCTCGCTGCTGCCGCCCGACGAGGTGGTGGACTACCCGTCCTGGGAGACCCTGCCGCACGAGCGGCTCAGCCCGCGCAGCGACACCATGGGCCGCCGGCTCGCCGTCCTGCGCCGCCTCGTGCACCCGAGCGAGGACGATCCGGCCGCCGGTCCCGTGAGCGTGCTCGTCGCGCCCATCCGCTCCGTGCTCCAGCCGCAGGTCAAGGGGCTCGGGGACCTGGTCCCGGTCAGCCTGCGCCAAGGCGGCGGCGCCGACCTCGGGGAGATCACCGAGGCGCTGGCGGCCGCCGCGTACGCGCGGGTCGAGCTCGTCGAGAAGCGCGGGGAGTTCGCCGTGCGCGGCGGCATCCTCGACGTGTTCCCGCCCACCGAGGAACACCCGCTGCGCATCGAGTTCTGGGGCGACGAGGTCGAGGAGATCCGCTACTTCAAGGTCGCCGACCAGCGCTCCTTGGAGATCGCCGAGCACGGACTGTGGGCCCCGCCCTGCCGCGAGCTGCTGCTGACCGACGCGGTACGGGCGCGGGCCGCGGCCCTCGCCGAGGCCCACCCCGAGCTCGGCGAGCTGCTCCACAAGATCGCCGAGGGGATCGCCGTGGAGGGCATGGAGTCCCTCGCCCCGGTCCTCGTCGACGAGATGGAACTGCTGATCGACGTCCTGCCCGCCGGGTCGATGGCCGTGGTCTGCGACCCGGAGCGGGTCCGCACCCGGGCCGCCGACCTCGTGGCCACCAGCCAGGAGTTCCTGATGGCGTCCTGGGCGGCCACCGCGGGCGGCGGCGAGGCCCCCATCGACGTGGGCGCGGCCTCGCTGCGCGGGATCGCCGACGTCCGCGACCGGGCCCGCGAGCTGGACATGATGTGGTGGTCGGTGTCCCCCTTCGCCGCCGACGAGAGTGCCGGCGGCGGCGACACCCTCAAGCTCGGCATGCACGCCCCGGAGGCCTACCGCGGCGACACCGCCCGGGCGCTGGCCGACACCAAGGGCTGGATCGCCGACGGCTGGCACACCGTCTACCTCACCGAGGGGCACGGCCCGGCCGCCCGTACGGTCGAGGTGCTCGGCGGCGAGGGCATCGCGGCCCGGCTGGAGGCGGAACTGGGCGTCCTGGAGCCGAGCCTGGTCCACGTCGCCTGTGGTTCGATCGACAACGGCTTCGTCGACCCGGTGCTGCGCCTGGCCGTGCTCACCGAGACCGATCTGACCGGCCAGCGCACCGCCACCAAGGACCTCGGCCGGATGCCGACCCGGCGCCGCAAGACGATCGACCCGCTGACCCTGGAGGCCGGCGACTACATCGTCCACGAACAGCACGGCGTGGGCCGTTACGTCGAGATGGTCCAGCGCACGGTCCAGGGCGCCACCCGCGAGTACCTGCTCGTGGAGTACGCGCCGGCCAAGCGCGGGCAGCCCGGCGACCGGCTCTACATCCCCACCGACCAGCTGGAGCAGGTCACCAAGTACGTCGGTGGCGAGGCCCCGACCCTGCACCGGCTCGGCGGTGCCGACTGGACCAAGACCAAGGCGCGCGCGAAGAAGGCGGTCAAGGAGATCGCCGCCGACCTCATCAAGCTCTACAGCGCGCGCATGGCGGCCCCCGGTCACACCTTCGGCCCGGACACCCCCTGGCAGCGCGAGCTGGAGGACGCCTTCCCGTACGCGGAGACGCCCGACCAGCTCACCACCATCGCCGAGGTCAAGGAGGACATGGAGAAGTCGGTCCCGATGGACCGGCTGATCTGCGGCGACGTCGGCTACGGCAAGACCGAGATCGCTGTGAGAGCCGCATTCAAGGCGGTCCAGGACGGCAAGCAGGTCGCCGTCCTCGTCCCGACGACCCTGCTCGTGCAGCAGCACTTCGGCACCTTCTCCGAGCGCTACAGCCAGTTCCCCGTCAAGGTGAAGGCGCTCTCGCGGTTCCAGAGCGAGAGCGAGTCCAAGGCCACCTTGGAGGGCCTGCACGAGGGCTCGGTGGACGTGGTCATCGGTACCCACCGGCTGTTCTCGCAGGAGACCCGGTTCAAGGACCTGGGCCTGGTCATCGTCGACGAGGAGCAGCGGTTCGGCGTGGAGCACAAGGAGCAGCTGAAGAAGCTCCGCGCCAACGTCGACGTGCTCACGATGTCCGCGACCCCGATCCCGCGCACCCTGGAGATGGCGGTGACCGGCATCCGCGAGATGTCGACGATCACCACCCCGCCGGAGGAGCGGCACCCGGTGCTCACCTTCGTCGGCCCGTACGAGGAGAAGCAGATCGGCGCGGCCATCCGCCGTGAGCTGCTGCGCGAGGGCCAGTGCTTCTACATCCACAACCGGGTGGAGTCCATCGACCGGGCGGCCGCGAAGCTGCGCGAGATCGTGCCCGAGGCGCGGATCGCGACGGCCCACGGCCAGATGTCGGAGCAGGCGCTGGAGCAGGTCGTCGTCGACTTCTGGGAGAAGAAGTTCGATGTGCTCGTCTCGACCACGATCGTCGAGTCGGGCATCGACATCTCCAACGCCAACACCCTGATCGTGGAGCGCGGCGACAACTTCGGCCTGAGCCAGCTGCACCAGCTGCGCGGCCGCGTGGGGCGTGGCCGCGAGCGCGGGTACGCGTACTTCCTGTACCCGCCGGAGAAGCCGCTGACGGAGACCGCGCACGAGCGCCTCGCGACGATCGCCCAGCACACCGAGATGGGCGCCGGCATGTACGTGGCGATGAAGGACCTGGAGATCCGCGGCGCGGGCAATCTGCTCGGCGGCGAGCAGTCCGGTCATATCGCGGGCGTCGGCTTCGACCTCTACATCCGCATGGTCGGCGAGGCCGTGGCCGACTACCGGGCCGCGGTCGAGGGGCAGGTGGAGGAGGAGCCGCCGCTGGAGGTCAAGATCGAGCTGCCGGTCGACGCGCACGTCCCGCACGACTACGCGCCGGGCGAGCGGCTGCGCCTGCAGGCGTACCGGTCCATCGCCTCCGCCACCTCCGAGGCCGACATCAAGGCGGTACGGGAGGAGCTCACCGACCGCTACGGCAAGCTGCCGGAGCCGGTGGAGAACCTGCTGCTGGTGGCCGGGCTGCGGATGCTGGCCCGGGCCTGCGGGGTCGGGGACATCACCCTCCAGGGCAATAACGTCCGGTTCGGTCCGGTGGAGTTGCGCGAGTCGCAGGAGCTGCGGCTCAAGCGGCTCTACCCGGGGACGGTGCTCAAGCCCGCCACCTCGCAGGTGCTGGTCCCGCGCCCCAAGGCGGGCAAGATCGGAGGCAAGCCGGTGGTCGGGCGGGAACTGCTGGCCTGGACGGGGGAGTTCCTCACCACCATCCTCGGCTCGTAGGGGCCGTGGCGCCCTGAGCGGGTGCGACGGCGACGGGAACGGCCGTGGCCGGGGACCTCACAGGTCCCCGGCCACGGCCGTTCCGCGTGCCCGGCTCAGCCCAGCTGGTCGGCGTCGATGACGTCCTTGCCGGTCGGCGCCTCGGTGTTCACCGGCTTGTCGAAGCCGCTGAAGGAGACCTCGGCCGGCTCCTTGCCGGTGATGCTCGCCTTGAGCAGGTAGGGCTTGCCCTCGGTGGCCACCTGCAGGGTCTCGGTGCCCTCGTCGGTCTTCGTGGTCAGGGTGAGGGCCTTCTGGCCGCCTACCGAGGTGACCTTGCCCTTCTCCGCGCCCTTGCTGTCGTCGAACTCCTTGAGGAGCTCGTCCAGGTCGCACAGGGAGGCGAGTTCCTTCGAGTCGGCGTCCGAGGCCTTCGACTTCAGCCAGTGGCCGGCCAGCTGCTTGACCGCCTCGTCCGCCTCCGCCTTGGGCAGGTCCTTCATCTGGGAGCGGTAGAAGGGCTCGTCCGCCTTGATGAACACGAACTCGGAGGCGCGGAGCATTTCGAAGGAGCCGTCCTGGCCGGCGATCGTGCCCCGGCACTCGCCGGACTTGCTGACGGCCATGTTCAGCTCCAGCGGCTTGCCGTCCTCCCAGACCTTGCCGCTGACGGTGAGCGAGGCGGCGCCGCGCAGGGCGTCCACGGACTTGTCCGCCACCTCGGAGCCGGTCAGGTCCGCGAACGGACCGGACGCGAAGCATCCGGTGAGGCCGAGGGTGGCGGCGCAGGCGAGGGCGGCGGTGGCGGTGAAGCGGTGAGCGGTGCGCATGGGGACTCTCTAGGGCTTCTGGAAGGTGGGGGTAAAGGAAGATTAAAGGAGAAGCGGAAGATTGTATTCCGCCTGCGGTGGATCCCGGCGATCCGGCGGGTGATGACGTGCCGATCAGAGCAGATCTCTGTGAACCGAGTCAACACGATTCACAGAGATTCTTGAGTTCACGCTGTGAATCGGTCTCTTCGGTGTGAGCGGGTAAGCTCCCCGGCATGCCCGAGGAGAACGCCGCAGCAGAGGTCACCGCAGCAGAGGTCGCGGCGGCCGAGGTCACCGCCGCCGAGGTCGCCCGCCTGGCCGGGGTCGGCCGCGCGGCCGTCAGCAACTGGCGGCGCCGCCACGCCGACTTCCCCAAGCCCGTCGGCGGCACCGAGACCAGCCCCTCCTTCTCCCTGGACGAGGTGGAGCACTGGCTGCGCGCCCAGGGCAAGCTCGCCGAGGTCCCGCTGCGCGAACGCGTCTGGCAGCAGATCGCCGCCCACCCCGGCGGGGCCGTCGTCGCACTCGTCCAGGCGGGCGGCGCCCTGCTCGTCGTACGGGACCGGCCCACCGACTGGCTGGAGCTGACCGCCGTCTCCGACGCCCGCATGGCCACCCTGCTGCGGCCCGTCCTCGACCAGGCGCTCGGCGCCCGCCTCGGGCCGGGCCACGCGCTCGCCGAGATCCCGCCGGACCCGGCCGCCATGCCGCTGCTGCGGGCCGCCGCCGCACTCGCCGCCGAACTCGGGGCCCGCCAGGCCTTCGAGTTCCTCCTCGGGCGCCACCTCGACGCCAACCCCCGCCAGTACACGCTCACCCCGGACGGCCTCGCCGCCCTGATGGCCGCCCTCGCCGGACCTGCGGCCCGCACCGTCCTCGACCCCGCCTGCGGCACCGGCAGCCTGCTGCGGGCCGTCCGCGGCGCCACCGCCCTGTACGCGCAGGACTCCGCGCCCGAACTCGCCGCCCTCGCCGCCCTGCGCCTCGCACTGAACGGAACGCCCCAGGTCCGCGCCGCCGCCGCCGACAGCCTGCGGGCCGACGCCTTCGCCCAGGACACCGTCGACGCCGTGCTCTGCCACCCGCCGTTCAACGAACGCGCCTGGGGCCACGAGGAACTGGCCTACGACCCGCGCTGGGAGTACGGCTTCCCGGCCCGCACCGAATCCGAACTCGCCTGGGTCCAGCACGCCCTGGCCCACCTGCGCGAGGGAGGCACCGCCGTCCTGCTCATGCCGCCCGCCGTCGCCGCCCGCCGCTCCGGCCGCCGCATCCGCGCCGACCTGCTGCGCCGCGGCGCGCTGCGGGCCGTCGTCGCGCTCCCGGCCGGCGCGGCGCCCCCGTACGGGATCCCCCTGCACCTGTGGGTGCTGCGCCGACCCGCCCCGCACGCGGCGCCCCCGGCCGGGCTGCTGCTCATCGACACCGCGGCCCTCGCCGCCGACGACCGGCTCCGTTCCGTCTGGCCCGCCGTGCACGAAGCGGTGCAGGACGCCTGGAGCGCGTACGACCGCACCGGCTCGGTGGCGCAGGCGCCGGGCGTCAGCCGCGTCGTCCCCGTCATCGAGCTGCTGGACGACGACGTGGACCTCACCCCCGCCCGCCACCTGCCCCCGCCGACCGCCGGCGGCGGCCCGGCCGAGCTGACCGCCGTACGGGAGCGGCTCGGCGAGACCCTCGGACGGGCCGCCCGGCTCACCCCGCCCGCCGCGGCGGCGCCCGCCGGCGGCACGGTCCGGCCGCCGATGACCACCGTCGGCGAACTGGCCCGCGCCGGAGCCCTGGAACTGCACACCGGCACCGGCGGCGGCACCGGCTCGGCCCCCGTCCTCACCGAACAGGACGTCTCCACCGGGTCCGGCCCCACCGGCACCCTGGCGCCCACCGCCGACGAGCCCGTGCTCACCGCCCCCGGCGACGTCCTCGTCCCCCTCGTCGGCGGCGCCGCCATCGCCCGGGTCGTCGACGAGGCCACCGCCGGCGCGGTACCCGGCCGCGGCCTGGCCCTGCTGCGCCCGGACCCGGCCGCCCTCGACCCGTGGTTCCTGGCCGGATTCCTGCGCGGCACCGCCAACACCCGCCGCGCCAGCAGCCACGCCTCCACCGCCACCCGCCTCGACGTCCGCAGGCTCCGACTGCCCCGGCTGCCCCTGGCGCAGCAACAGGGCTACGGGCTGCGCTTCCAGGCGCTCGCCGAGTTCGAGGACGCGCTACGGCTCGCGGGGCGGCTCGGCGAACAACTCGTCCAGGGTTTCCACGACGGCCTCTCCGACGGCACGGTCACGCCGGAGTGAACAGCCGTGCAGCGAGCGTGCAACGGTTGCGCGCATCCCCTCACCCCTGGCCGGGAACGCTGTATACCCTCAGACCCGAAACCTCTTCCGCACGGCCCGTCAGGAGCAGCGATGCACGGCCCCGGCCTTCCGCCGCAGCACGGCCCCCAGTCCGATTCCGGGGGTGTGATGGCATTGCGCGTGGTGTTCGTGCTGCTGCCCATCCTCAGCTGCGGCTTCCTCGCCTGGGGTTCCCTGCTGCGGCTCGCCCTGGTCACCCGCAAGTCCCGTGACTGGACGCTGATGGTGGTCAGCGGCGTGCTGGCCGTCGTGTGGATGACGCTCATCCAGATCGACCCCACCCCCGACGTCAACGGCTGGCAGGGCAACCTGGGCGCCGGCGGCTCGATCTTCAGCGGACTCGCGATCTGCGTGTACTTCCTCGTCGCCGACATCAAGCACCACGAGGCCCGGCGCACCGCCCCGACCGCGCAGTGGTACCCGACGCAGTCCGCCCCGTACACCCACCCGCAGTCCTCCGGGCCCGCCTACGGATACCCGCCCGCCACCGCCACCACCCGGCCCTCCACCCCGACGTCGACCCCGACCCCGACGCCGGTCCCCGCGCCCCCGCAGGTGCCGCCGCAGCCGACCCCGCCCCCGCGCCTCGGGCAGGTCCGCGCCGAACTCGACGAGCTCAGCGAGCTGCTGCGCAAGCAGACCCCGCCGACCGGCGGCCCCCGCCAAGACCCCCACCAGACCCCGTTCCAGGACCCGCACCAGTGACCGACCGGCTCATCGGCGACCGCTACCAGCTCGCGACCGTCCTCGGCCAGGGCGGCATGGGTCAGGTCTGGACCGCCTACGACCGGCGCCTCGACCGCCGCGTCGCCGTCAAACTGCTGCGCCCGGACAAGGTCGCCGGCCCCGGCACGGTCGCCGAGGAGCTGCGCCGCCGCTTCGTCCGCGAGTGCCGGGTCACCGCCCAGGTCGATCACCCCGGCCTGGTCACCGTGCACGACGCGGGCAGCGACGGCGACGAACTCTTCCTCGTCATGGGCTACGTGGAGGGCGCCGACCTCGCCGACCACCTCGCCGAGCACGACCCCTACCCCTGGCAGTGGGCGGTCGCCGTCGTCGCGCAGCTGTGCTCGGTCCTGTCGGCCGTGCACGCGGTGCCGATCGTGCACCGGGACCTGAAGCCGCGCAACGTGATGGTCCGCCCGGACGGCACCGTGCTCGTCCTGGACCTCGGCGTGGCCTCGGTGATGGACACCGACACCACCCGCCTCACCAGCACCGGCTCGCCCATCGGCAGCCCCGCCTACATGGCCCCCGAGCAGGCCATGGGCGGCGCCGTGGGCCCCTACACCGACCTGTACGCCCTCGGTGTGCTGCTCTACGAACTCCTCACCGGCAACGTCCCCTTCGCCGGGTCCACCGCACTCGGAGTCCTGCACCGCCACCTGTACGAGCCCCCGGTCCCGGTCCGCCAGATACGCCCGGAGATCCCGCCGGACCTGGAGAAGCTCCTGCTCCACCTCCTCGCCAAGGACCCGCAGGACCGGCCCTCCTCCGCCCAGGAGGTCTACGAGGCCCTGGCCCCGCTGCTGCCCGCCCGCGACAGCCGCACCCCGTCCGGCCCGCTCGACCCGACCCGGCCCTTCCTGCGCCCGCAGGCACCCTGGCCGGACCGGGCCGCGGTCGTCCCCCCGCGGCCGAGCACCCCGCCCGCGCCGCCCAAGGCCGACGTCCCCGGCGCCGTGGACGAGGCCCGCAAGCTGCTGGACGAGGGCCGGCTCACCCAGGCCGTGGACATCCTCGGCGGCATCCTCCCGGCGGCGGCCGCCGAGCACGGCGAGCACTCCCCGGTGGTCCGCTCCCTGCGCAAGCAGTACGCCGCCACGCTCATGGACGACGGCCAGTACCGGCGCGCCCTGCCGGAACTGCGCCGCCTCGCGGACGAGTTCCCGGCCGGGGACCCCCAGTCGCTGCGCTTCCGCTACGACTCGGCCCAGTGCCTGGAGCAACTCGGCGAGCCGGCCGCCGCCCTGGCGGAGTACCGCTCGCTGCTCCCGTTCTTCGAGAACCACTACGCCAACCCGGATCCGGGCCTGCCGCTGGAGGTCCGCCGCCGGATCGCCCACCTGCTGCTCTCCCTCGGTGACCGCCAGGCGGCCCACGACACCCTGGCCCGGCTGCTGTTCGACGCGGAACGGCTGCACGGCCCGGCCCACCCCTTCCCGGCCGAGATCCGCCGCACCCTGCACTGGCTCAGCCAGGTCCGCTGACCGGCCGGGCCCGCCCCCGCAGGGCCGTGATCAGCACGATCCCCAGCGCGCCCGCCGCGACCGCCGCCCCCGGGACCAGGCCCGGCGGGCGGAACGCGCAACTCACCGTGGTGGTGCCGGGCGAGAGCGGGATCGCCACCAGACCCAGGTGGTCGGTGGCCGGGCGGCCGTCGCAGGTCCAGCCGGCGATCGCGGGGACCGAGAGGACCGCCGTGCCGGTCGTGCCCGGCGGGAGCGTGGCGTGGACCTCGGAGGAACCGACCCGGACCGAGGTCGCGGACGTGGCCCGCAGGCCGGCCACCGCGGTGTCGAGCCGCGCCCGGTCCAGGCAGGCCAGGGTCCACCGCGGGGGCGGGGCCGCGTCGAAGACCAGGGCCGAGGAGGCCCCGCGGGAGGGGCCCAGCGGCTGGAGCGCCGCCCGATTGCGCGGTGCGTTGCCGTTCAGGCGGAAGGCGGGGCCGTCCGCGAGGCGAGCCGTCGCGTTGTACTCCGGGGCCCACAGGTAGGCCTCCGTGCCCGCGCGGCAGACACCGGGCGCGAGCGGGTCCTCGTACACCCGGGCGCCCAACAGCAGCTCCTGGTTGGCGAAGGGGGAGTCGTCGGCGTAGGAGAGGGCGGCGCCGGGCGGACGGGTCGTCACCAGCGGGGGGACCTCGGCGCGCCGCACCGTGCCGTCGGGTCCGAGGCGGGCGCCCACCGCGAAGACGGCGTCCGTCACCGGGTTGTCGATGCTCTGGACGTTGCGTCCGCGCGAGGTCCAACCCGCCCCGAGCGCGACCATCGTGCGGGTGAACACGTCCGGGGTGTGGCTGCTGTAGTACGAGCCGCCCTCCCCGCCGAGCAGCAACGGGTCGTTGCCCGTCAGGGCGGGCCGGCCCGGGTCGGTGCGGTACGCGGGCCAGCCCTCGGCGGCGGCCAGGGCCTCGGCGCGCGCGGTGTGCGCCGGCCCCCAGGACGGGTAGTCGTCCAGGCCGCCCAGCTTGCCCCGGTGGCCGTAGGCGATGGTGGCGGCGGCCTGCGTCAGCAGGACCAGCGCGAGCACCCCGGCCGCCGGCCATGCGAGGTGGCGGTGGCGCAGCGCCCACCAGGCCGCGGCCGCGAGCGCCAGCCCGCAGCCGAACAGCGCGTAGCCCGCCGCCGACACCAGCGGGCTGTCGTACGCCCACAGCGCGGCGGCCGCCAGGACGCCCGCACCCGTCATCAGCGCCGGCGGCCGCGGCAGCCCGGCGGCCAGCCCGGTCCAGGCGGCGATCACGGCGATCCCGGCCAGGACGAAGGTCTGCCGGTACGGGCTTCCGTTCGGGGTGGCGAACAGGTGCCAGGCCAGGTGGGTGGGCGCCCACTGGAGGGAGAGCCCCACGGCCACGGTCAGTCCGGCCCACCCCAGCCGGGTGCGGGCGGGGACCGCCCGGTGGAAGGGCAGGGCGGCCACCAGCAGCAGCGTTCCGGTGCCCACGAACACGGCGGGGGAGGAGAAGGAGTAGGTGCCCGGCAGCAGCCGCGCGAACAGGTCGGCCGCGGAGACCGGCCGGAACTCCTTGACCCACCCCGGGTAGGCCTGCCCGGAGCTGAGGAAGAGGGGCAGGAGCACGGGCGCCGCGAGCGCGATCCCGAGCACGGCCGTCCCGGCGCCGCGCGCGATCACCGACAGCCGGGTGCGCACGCCCTCCCGGGTGAGCACCACCCGTACCAGCAGCACCAGGGCCGCGCCCAGCGTGGCCATGTAGGCCGTGTAGAAGTTCGCCGTCCAGCAGACCGCGACGACCAGCGGCGCGAGCAGGATCCGGCGCCCGCGCAAGGCCCATTCACCGGTCAGGCACAGCAGCGGGAAGGCGATCAGCCCGTCCAGCCACATCGGGTTGTAGGCGGCCTCGATCACCGACCAGCCGCACAGCGCGTACGAGGCCCCGAGCAGCCCGGCCGCCCACCAGGGCCCACGGCGCTGCGTGCGCAGCAGCCAGGTCATCGCCGCCGCGGCGGCCGCCGTCTTGACCACGGTGACGACGTACACGGCGAGGTCGATGTCCGCACGCGGGAAGAGCCCGACGAGGACGGCGAAGGGGCTGGTCAGATAGGTGCCCAGGTCCGGCAGGAAACTCATGCCGTATCCGGAGCGCCAGTTGAACAGCAGCCCGCCCTCCGCCCGGCCGTGCAGCAGGTCCCACAGCTGCGCGTGGAAGGGGACGAACTGGTTGCCGAGGTCGTTGACGCTGCGGTGGCGCGCTCCGTAGGGGAACACGCGGGCGGCGGCGTCCCCGGCGCACACGGCCACCGTCGTGAGCAGGGCGGCGAGCGCCGAGCCGAGCAGACTCCGGCGGCGCGGTGAGGGGCGCCGTGACGGGCGCTGTGAGCGACGGGGTGCGGGACGCGGCGAGGTACGCGGCGAGGTACGCGGCGAGGTACGCGGCACGGAGCGCGGCGAGCGGTGCGTTGTCGACATGGTGGGCCGACCTTGGCAGTGCCGGGTGACCGAAGGATGGCCTCAGGGTTGCCGATGGCCGATCCGGCCGCCCCCCCGGGCCGCGAGGTCCCCCGGACGGGTGACGGGTGGCGCGCCGGACCCCCCGGAGCCCGCCGACTCGCCTATGAACGGTGCGTGTTCGGTCCGCGCGCGAATCGTTGGTCGAACCAGTGGTCCGGATCACCGTGACCTCATAACATCGATCACCGCACGGCCCTTTGTGCACCGACGCACAATCTCCCGGCCCTGGAGGCTCCTTTGCACCGTCGCACAGCGCTCTCCGTATCCGCCGCCCTGCTGGTGGCGGCGCCCCTGCTGTCCGCCTGCTCGGGCGAACCGCGCCCCGGCACCGCGGCCGTCGTGGGCGGCGAACGGATCACCACCTCCGCGCTCCAGGCCCAGGTGAACGACGTCCGAGCGGCGCAGAACCGTTCCGGGCAGGCCGCCGCCGAACTCATCGCGAGCACCCCCCACCTGGAACGGCAGAAGCTCGACGCCCTCCTCCAGAGCCGGATCATCGACAAGATGGCCGACACCGCGGGGCTCACCGCCACCCAGAAGGACATCGAGGACGAACGCAAGGCGTACGTCGAGGAGAACGGCGGCAACGAGCAGTTCGAGGCACTGCTCCTGCACAAGGGGGCCATGGCCCCCGGCCAGGTCGACCGCTTCCTCCGCGACCGGGTGCTCCTCACCGCGCTCACCGCCAAGTACGGAGCCGGGAAGCTGGAGGAGCCGGCCCGCGCCGCCGTCGAGGCCCTCCACATCGAGGTGAACCCGCGCTACGGCGCCTGGGACGCCAAGGAGATCAAGCTCGGCACCGGGCAGACGCCCTGGATCAACCAGCGGACGCGCCCCGAGGCGGCTCCCGCCGGAGCCTGACGCCCCGGGGTCCCCCCGGCCCGGGGGCCGGCCCGGCGGAGGTAGGTTCGGAGGGTGACCGACCACTCCGAACCCACCGCCACCCCCGACGCCGACGAGCCCACGGGCCGCATCGTCCTGCTGACCACCAGCCACCGGGTCGCCCCAGGGGTGCTGTCCTGGCCGGCGTGGCAGACCCTGCACGCCGCGGACCGGGTGCTGTGCGCCGACCCCGGCCACCCGCAGCTGCCGTACCTGCGGGAGGCCGGCATCGAGGTCGCGTTCGAGAGCCCGGACGCGCACGCGCTGGTCGAGGCCTGCGCGGGCGGCCGCACCGTGGTCGTGCTCCCGGGCGGCGAGGGCGACCAGCGGCTCACCGACGGGCTGGCCCGGCTGGCCGGCTCGGGCCGGGTCTCCATGCCCGACCTGGAACTCCTGCCGGGCTCGTACGACCTGCCGGGCGCCCGCCTGCTCGACCTGGTCCAGGTGATGGACCGGGTCCGGCGCGAGTGCCCGTGGACCTCCGGGCAGACCCACCGGGGCCTGGCCAAGTACGCGATCGAGGAGGCGTACGAGCTGGTCGAGGCCATCGAGGACGGGGACCGTGAGGAGCTGCGCGAGGAGCTCGGCGACGTACTGCTCCAGGTGGTCTTCCACGCCCGGATCGCCGAGGAGGCCGGCGGGGACGGCGGGGACGGCGAGGACGACGAGGGCGCGGACGAGGCCTTCTCCATCGACGACGTCGCCGGGGCGCTCGTCACGAAGCTGATCCACCGGCACCCGCACGTCTTCGGCGACGCGAAGGCCGAGACCCCGGAGGACGTCAGCGCGCACTGGCAGCGCACCAAGGCGGTGGAGAAGCGGCGCGCGTCGGTCACCGACGGGATCCCGGTGGGCCAGCCCGGTCTGGCGCTCGCGGCCAAGCTCGCGGGCCGGGCCCGTACGGGCGGCGTGGCCGTGGAACTGCCCCGCGGCGAGGGCATCGGGTACGAACTGCTGGAGCTCGCGGCGCGCGCCGAGGCGGCGGGGATCGACCCCGAGACCGCGCTGCGCGCGGCGGCCCGCGCCTACCGGGACGCGATCCGGGCGGCCGAGGGCCTCGCGGAGCCGGGCGAGTAGCGCCCCCTTTTTCCGGGCTAGTACTCCCTCGGCGCGCGGGCCGAGGGGTCGAGCCAGTGGGGCGCCGGGCGGTCCAGGAACCACTCGCCGAAGCCCACGGGGCGCTCCCCGTAGCCGTGGCCGTGGGCCGGTACCGCGTCGTGGAAGAGGCGGCCGGGGCGGGCGCCCAGTTCGCGGAGCAGATGGGCGGTCTCGTCGACGAACTGCGGCGGACCGCTCAGATAGACGTCCTGGTCCGGCCACAGGCCCCGGTGGCCGAGGGCGGTCGCGAGCCGGTCGGTGGCCTGGTTGCGGTGCTGCCCGGGGGCGGGCGTGATGTAGGTGACGGCGAGCCAGCCGCAGCGGGCCGCGTACGCGTCGATGAGCGGGCGGTCGTAGAGGTGCGCGCCGTCCCGCGCGACCACGAAGAGCCGTACGTCCTGATCGGGAGGACGCTCCGCGAGATCCTCCAGCAGGGCCCGGATCGGCGCCCAGCCGGTGCCGGCGGCGATCAGGCTGACCGGTCGGTCCTCGCGGCGGAAGGTCAGCTGCCCGCCGGCGGCGCCGAGCCGCACCATGTCGCCCGGCCGCGTCTCGCGGACCAGGGTGGTGCTCAGCCGGCCCTGGTCGACCCGGCTGACGTGCAGGTCGAGGGTGCCGTCGGGGCGGGGGGCGTTGCCGATGGAGTAGGTGCGCCAGGTCGTCGGGAGGCGCTCGCTGCTCACGCTCGTGTACTGGCCGGGGAGATAGGGGAAGGGGGCGTGCGGCCGGAGCGTCAGGACGCCTATGTCCGTCCCGTACTGAAGATGGCGTACGACCTCCGCGTCCCACCACGGCGGGTCCCCGCTCGCGTCGGCGCCGGCCGTCATCGCGTCGGCCATCACCTGATAGGCCTCGGCCCACGCCTTCTCGACGGACGGGGTCCAGGCCGCGCCGGAGGTCTCCGCGAGGGCGGCGATCAGGCTGGCGCCGACGGCCGCGTAGTGCTCGGGGCGGACCAGGAACTTGCGGTGGTCACGTCCCAGGTCGCGCAGGTAGGGGCCGAGGGTCTCGTCGTCGAGGTGGGCGATCACGTGGGTGAGCGCGGCGAAGAGCCGGTCCCGCTGGCGTTCCATGTCGTGGAGGGAGTCCGGGAAGAGCGCGCGGACCGAGGGGTTGTGCCAGAAGAGGTGGGCGTAGAAGAACTTGACGGCGTGCTCGGCTCGTCGCTCCACCACCGCGAAACTGCTCTTCAAGATCCTGACGTCCACAAAACCGAAAGTAGGAATGCCGGAGAAGTTCAGGTCAAGAGATGGACGATCTACGGACAGCCGCGACGAACCACCGATATCGGATGGGGGTTCGGTGCCGGGATACGGTCATCAGGTGCACGAGCAGACCTCCGGAACCCCCGCCGAGACCCCCGCCGACGCCCCTTCCGTCGAGGGCCCCACCCTCTTCGACTGGGAGTTCGCGACCGACCCCTACCCGGCCTACGCCTGGTTGCGCGAGCACTCCCCGGTGCACCGCACCAAGCTGCCCAGCGGGGTCGAGGCCTGGCTCGTCACCCGGTACGCCGATGCCCGCCAGGCCCTCGCCGACCAGCGGCTCAGCAAGAATCCGGCGCACCACGCGGAGCCGGCGCACGCCAAGGGCAAGACCGGGATCCCGGGGGAGCGCAAGGCCGAGCTGATGACGCACCTGCTCAACATCGACCCGCCGGACCACACCCGGCTGCGGCGGCTGGTGTCGAAGGCGTTCACCCCGCGCAGGGTCGCCGAGTTCGCCCCCCGGGTGCAGGCGCTCACCGATCACCTGATCGACGCCTTCGCGGGGAAAGGTGAGGCCGATCTCATTCACGAGTTCGCCTTCCCGCTCCCCATCTACGCCATCTGCGAGATGCTCGGGGTCCCGCGCGAGGACCAGGACGACTTCCGTGACTGGGCGGGCATGATGATCCGCCACGGTGGCGGTCCGCGCGGCGGAGTGGCCCGGTCGGTCAAGCAGATGCGGACCTACCTCGGTGAACTCATTCATCGCAAAAGGGATGATCTGGGCGACGACCTGATCTCCGACCTGATCCGGGCGAGCGACCACGGGGACCATCTGACGGAGGGTGAGGCCACCGCCATGGCTTTCATCCTGCTTTTCGCCGGTTTCGAGACCACCGTGAACCTCATCGGCAACGGGGTCCACTCCCTCTTCATGAACCCCGAGCAGCGCGAGCGCCTCCAGCGCTCCCTCGCCGCCGGGGAGAGCGGACTGCTGGCCACCGGGGTCGAGGAACTGCTGCGGTACGACGGCCCGGTGGAGCTCGCCACCTGGCGGTTCGCCACCGAGGCGCTGACCCTCGGCGGCATGCGGATCGAGGCGGGTGATCCGGTCCTGGTCGTGCTCGCGGCCGCCGATCGGGATCCGGAGCGCTTCGCGGAGCCGGACACGCTCGACCTCTCCCGGACCGACAACCAGCACCTCGGGTACGGTCACGGCATCCACTACTGCCTCGGCGCTCCGCTCGCCCGGCTCGAAGGGCAGACCGCGCTCGCGACTTTGCTGACGCGTCTACCCGATCTGGAACTGGCTGTTCCGCCTCAAGACCTGCGCTGGCGCGGGGGGTTGATCATGCGAGGGCTACGTACTCTTCCCGTTCGATTCGCGGCTCAAAACACTTGAGCGAAATCTGATTAAAAGTCAGATGCGACTTGAACTTGTGACAATCGTTCGAAGGCCGCTAGGTTCTGCCGTTACCTAGCTGTTATGCGAAAGGTGATCCTTCATGCTCTCCGGGAACGGCCGTCACAGACGCCCCCGCCAGGTCCCCGCGCTGGTCGTCACAGCCGGTGTCACTGGCTCTGCGTTGGCCATGCCACTGCTGGCCGCCACCAGCGCCACCGCCGCCGACACGTCCACGTGGGACAAGGTCGCCGAGTGCGAGAGCGGTGGCTCCTGGAGCGCCAACTTCGGCAGCGGCGCCTACGGCGGACTCCAGTTCACCCAGGAGGAGTGGCAGAGCGCCGGCGGGCTCGAGTTCGCCGAGCGCCCCGACCTGGCGAGCCGCTCCCAGCAGATCGCGGTGGCCGAGCGGGTGCTCGGCTCGACGGGGCCGCAGGCGTGGCCGCTGTGCGCGGCCTCCGCCGGCCTGGTCAAGGAAAGCCCCGCCGCACAGGTGGACCCCGGTCTGCCCGGCGGTCAGAGCTCGGTGGCTCCCGCGCCGTCCCGTCCGGACGAAGCCGTTCCGTCGGCCGGTGGCGGCAAGCCGTCCACGGACTACGGGTCCCCGACCCCGGCCCCGTCCGGCACCCCGTTCCTGATTCCCGACGCCCCGTCCATCGGACTGCCCGTCATGCCCGCGCCGGACATCCCGACGACGCCTCCGGTCGACCCGACGGCTCCGGTCCGGCCGGGCGACCCGACCGGTACGCCGACCCCCGTCGACCCGACGCAGCCGGCGGACCCGACCACGCCGCCCACCACCGCGCCCGTCACGCCGGGGCTGCCCCCGGTCGACCCGACGGCCCCCGCGACCCCGGAGGTCCCGCAGACCACCGGTGCCACTCCGGTCGAGGGCAACGGCAAGCACCGCGGTGCGCCGGAGGTCGGTCCCTCGGCCCTGCCTGACGTCTCGTCGAACCCCGTCTACACGGTCCAGGCGGGCGACAGCCTGGCGACCATCGCGGTTGCCAAGGGCGTAAAGGGGGGCTGGAACGGTCTCTACCAGGCCAATGAGCAAGTCATCGGCGAGGACGCCGACCTCATCAAGCCCGGTCAGAACCTGGATCTAACCACCCAATAGGGACAGTTCAGTTATCCGGAAAGAGTTGAATGTCGGATTTCTGTAAGTGAGACATGTGTCTCTTCCGGTCAACTGGCGTGTCTCACCCAGGGCATTGCGCAAACCCCGCCCTCACCTGCGCAAACACCCCTGTGAGGGACGCAAGTAGGGGTCGTTTCTCCCCGATGTTGCTCGTTGAACATCGGGGAGAGACCTGTCTACCTTCTGAACCGCTCGCCACCGCGAGCTCCTTCGACCGCATCGCCGAATCCTGCCGGCGGACGGAGGGAACAGTCGTCGCGTCAAGCGCCGAAGGCAGGAGCGGGGGAACCAAGGTAGGTGCCGGGAGCGGCCGTTGAGAGACGGTCACGCCACCGGCTTGGGGTCAAGACGTGCGCTAGGTCGCACGGCCGGGCAACTCACTCGCCCGAACCCGACAGCTCACCTCGTAGGCGTCGGTGAGGAGAAACTCCATGCTGCTTTCCGGCAAGGGCAAGCACCGTCGCGGTACTGCAATCGAGCGGTCTGTCCGGATCGTCACGCTCGCCGGTGTCGCCGGTGTGGCCGTGGCCGCCCCCCTGATGGCCGCGGGCACCGCCAGCGCCGCCACCTCGTCCGAGTGGGACAAGGTCGCGCAGTGCGAGTCCGGTGGCAACTGGGCCATCAACACGGGCAACGGCTACTACGGCGGCCTGCAGTTCTCGCCCTCCACGTGGTCCGGCTTCGGCGGCAAGTCCTACGCCCCGCAGGCCAACCAGGCCACCAAGGCGCAGCAGATAGCCGTCGCCGAGAAGGTCCTCAAGAGCCAGGGCAAGGGTGCCTGGCCGTCCTGCGGCAAGGGCCTGTCGAACTCCTCCTACGCCGGCGGCGGCGCCGAGACCCCGGCCTCCAAGCCGCAGTCGAAGCCCAAGGCCGAGACGAAGAAGACCGAGACCAAGAAGACCGAGACCAAGGTCGCGCCGAAGCAGGAGACCAAGCGTCCCGAGGCTCCGACCACCCGCTCCGAGCGCGCCGAGGCCCCGGTCGCGCCGAAGACCGGCAACGGCTCGTACGAGGTCAAGTCGGGCGACACCCTGGGCACCATCGCCGAGGCCAACGGCGTCAAGGGTGGCTGGCAGAAGCTGTTCGAGCTGAACAAGGACATCGTCTCGGACGCCGACCTGATCTTCCCGGGCCAGAAGCTGAAGCTCAGCTGAACACCGAGGTAGAGCCGCGGGAACATGTACGCGGCGTCAGCTGACTCCGTGCAGGATGTCCACCGCCCGGCGCGTGCCCCACGCGCCGGGCGGTGCCGCGTCCGCCCCCGAAACCCGATGATCAAGCGACCCTATGTCCCGGAAGAGGGGTATTCGGTCCCTTTTTCGTCCCAGGGTCCGGGCGGTCGGGCGGCCCAGTGCCCGGAGCCGGTTAGGCTCTAGGCGGCAAGGCCATCCCACGGCCTGACATGCCACCGCACACTCAGCGTCACATCCCAGAAGGAGATGCTCGTGCCGTCCATCGACGTCGTCGTAGCCCGGGAAATCCTGGACTCCCGAGGCAACCCCACGGTCGAGGTCGAGGTGGGCCTCGACGATGGCAGCACCGGCCGTGCTGCAGTTCCGTCCGGCGCCTCCACCGGTGCATTCGAGGCCATCGAGCTGCGTGACGGTGACCCCGACCGTTACTTCGGCAAGGGTGTCGAGAAGGCCGTCCTCGCCGTCATCGAGCAGATCGGCCCGGAGCTCGTCGGCTACGACGCCACCGAGCAGCGTCTGATCGACCAGGCCATGTTCGACCTGGACGCCACCGACAACAAGGGCTCGCTCGGCGCCAACGCCATCCTCGGCGTGTCCCTGGCCGTCGCGCACGCCGCGTCCGAGGCCTCGGACCTTCCGCTCTTCCGCTACCTCGGCGGTCCGAACGCGCACCTGCTGCCCGTTCCGATGATGAACATCCTCAACGGTGGGTCGCACGCCGACTCCAACGTGGACATCCAGGAGTTCATGATCGCCCCCATCGGCGCGGAGTCCTTCTCCGAGGCGCTGCGTTGGGGTGCCGAGGTCTACCACACCCTCAAGAAGGTCCTGCACACCAAGGGCCTCTCCACCGGCCTGGGCGACGAGGGCGGCTTCGCCCCGAACCTGGAGTCCAACCGCGCCGCGCTCGACCTCATCATCGAGGCCATCAAGCAGGCCGGCTACACCCCGGGCACGGACATCGCGCTCGCGCTCGACGTCGCCGCGTCCGAGTTCTACAAGGACGGCCAGTACGAGTTCGAGGGCAAGTCCCGCTCGGCCGCCGAGATGACCGACTACTACGCCGAGCTCGTCGAGGCGTACCCGCTCGTCTCCATCGAGGACCCGCTGTTCGAGGACGACTGGGACGGCTGGAAGACCATCACCGACCGCCTCGGCGCGAAGGTCCAGATCGTCGGTGACGACCTGTTCGTCACCAACCCGGAGCGTCTGGCCCGCGGTATCGAGGAGGGCTCCGCGAACGCCCTGCTCGTGAAGGTGAACCAGATCGGTTCGCTGACCGAGACCCTGGACGCCGTCGAGATGGCCCAGCGCAACGGCTTCAAGTGCATGATGTCCCACCGTTCCGGTGAGACCGAGGACGTCACCATCGCCGACCTCGCCGTCGCCGTGAACTGCGGTCAGATCAAGACCGGCGCCCCGGCCCGCTCGGACCGTGTCGCCAAGTACAACCAGCTGCTGCGCATCGAGGAGATCCTCGACGACGCCGCGGTGTACGCGGGCCGCTCCGCCTTCCCGCGCTTCAAGGGCTAATCACCCCCCTGAGGGGCTGGCCTCCGTACGTCCCCGCACTCGGTCCCGTACCGTGTGCGGGGACGTATTGCGTAGTGCGTACCTAGGGGAGGCGGACCAATGGCCGGGAACCGGGATCGGTTCTCCACCTTCTCCACCGCGACCAGGCTCAAGCAGCTCGGCGAGCGGACCGCCGCCCACGTCTACCGGTCGCAGTCGCGGCGTCAGGTCCGCCGCAGCCGGCTCACCGGCCGCGCCGCGCTCCTGGTGCTCGTCCTCTGTACGCTGGTCGTCGCCCTCGCGTACCCGATGCGCCAGTACGTCTCCCAGCGCTCGGAGATCGCGAAGCAGCAGCGGGCCGCCGCGGCCGCGCGGGACCGCCTGGAGCGGCTCCGCGACGAGAAGGCCCGCTGGCAGGACGACGCCTACGCGGAGCAGCAGGCGCGCAAGCACCTGCACTTCCTGCGCCCGGGGGAGATCGGCTACATCATGAGCGACCCCGGGGCCCAGCCCCCGCAGCCGCACCGCACCGGCCAAGCCGGCTCCGACCGCCCCTGGTACTCCAACGTCTGGGACGGCGTCGACAAGGCCGACCGCCCCGGCGAGTGATCCGTACCGCCGTACCGCAGCACCCATCCACGAGAACGAAGAGACTTCCTCCAGGCATGCAGACGCCCCCGCCCCAGACCGACCGGACCGAGCCGACCGACGCGGACATCGAGGCGTTCGAGCAGCAGCTCGGCCGCCCGCCGCGCGGGCTGCGCGCCATCGCGCACCGCTGCCCCTGCGGGCAGCCGGACGTGGTGGAGACCGCCCCGCGGCTCCCCGACGGCACCCCCTTCCCGACGCTGTACTACCTGACGTGCCCGCGCGCGGCCTCCGCGATCGGCACGCTGGAGGCGAACGGCGTGATGAAGGAGATGCAGGCCCGGCTCGCCGAGGACAAGGAACTGGCCGCCGCCTACCAGGCCGCCCACGAGGACTACATCCAGCGGCGCGACGCCATCGAGGTGCTCCAGGGCTTCCCGAGCGCCGGCGGCATGCCGGACCGGGTGAAGTGCCTGCACGTGCTGGTCGGCCACTCCCTGGCCGCCGGCCCCGGGGTGAACCCGTTCGGCGACGAGGCCCTCGCCATGCTGCCGGAGTGGTGGGCCAAGGGCGCCTGCGTCGTGCCGTGCGGGGAGAAGAAGACGGACGAGAAGGAGACGGGCGAGAAGGAGTCGGGCGCGTGACCCGGGTCGCCGCCGTCGACTGCGGTACGAACTCCATCCGGCTGCTCGTGGCGGACTGCGACCCGGCCACCGGCGAGCTGATCGAGCTCGACCGCCGGATGACGATCGTCCGGCTGGGCCAGGGCGTGGACCGGACCGGCCGGTTGGCCCCGGAGGCGCTGGAGCGCACCTTCGCCGCCTGCCGCGAGTACGCGGAAGTGATCAAGGAGTTCGGCGCGGAGCGGGTGCGCTTCGTGGCGACCTCCGCCTCCCGGGACGCCGAGAACCGGGCGGACTTCGTCCGGGGGGTCCTGGACATCCTGGGCGTCGAGCCCGAGGTGATCTCCGGTGACCAGGAGGCGGAGTTCTCCTTCACCGGCGCCACCAAGGAGCTCACGGCGCACGAGCACCTGGAGCGCCCCTTCCTGGTGGTGGACATCGGCGGCGGCTCGACCGAGTTCGTGGTCGGCGAGGAGCACGTACGGGCCGCCCGGTCCGTGGACATCGGCTGCGTCCGGATGACCGAGCGGCACCTGGTGGTGGACGGGGTCGTCACCGACCCGCCGACCGCGGAGCAGGTGGCCGCGATCCGGGCCGACATCGAGGCGGCGCTGGACCTGGCCGCCGAGAGCGTCCCGCTGGCCGAGGCGCGCACGCTGGTCGGCCTGGCCGGCTCGGTGACCACGGTCGCCGGGATCGCGCTGGAGCTGCCGGCGTACGAATCGTCCGCGATCCACCACTCCCGGATCTCCTACGAGCAGGTGCGCGCGATCAGTGAGCGCATGCTGACGCAGACGCACGCCGAGCGCGCGGCGATCCCCGTGATGCACGCGGGCCGGGTGGACGTGATCGGCGCGGGCGCGCTGGTGCTTCTGGCGATCATGGAGCGCATCGGCGCTTCCGAGGTTGTCGTGTCGGAGCACGACATCCTCGATGGAATCGCTTGGTCGATCGCCTGAACGACCTTCGAAGCAGGTTGTGAGGGGCTGTCACGGGGTCGTTGGACCCGTGATCCACATTAAGTTCGTGAAGTTCTTCACAAGGAAAAAGGGTCTGTGAGGCCGGCGGAAGGGTCCTTTGGGGTCCTCCAGGGCCCCGCAGGCCCTTTTTCGCGTGCGTTCGTGCGATCGACGGAGGCGACGGGATCCGCGTCGGAGGTATGGACGAAGCCCTGTGGTCCAGTCCGCTTTCGGCCTTGGAGGCCAGTTCAGGACGGGTGAACAACGACTCCGGACGCCTTCTGGTTCCCGTCGCTTGTCATGACCTCCGTCACGTGGGCGGCGGAGTGTAGCAGAGGGTCTCTCAGTCCTTGTGAAGGGGCTCACGAGCGACACCCCTTTGGGTGCTGGATACTCGTTCCATGAGCACCACGGAGCGTCCCAGGATCCTCGTTGTAGGAGGTGGGTACGTAGGCCTGTACGCAGCCAAGCGCATCATGAAGAAGATGCGCTACGGCGAGGCGACCGTCACGGTCGTCGACCCGCGCTCGTACATGACCTACCAGCCCTTCCTCCCTGAAGTGGCCGCAGGTAGCATCTCGCCTCGGCACGTCGTCGTCCCGCTGCGACGCGTGCTGCCCAAGGCAGAGGTTCTCACCGGCCGGGTCACCAGCATCGACCAGGACCGCAAGGTCGCCGTCGTCACGCCGCTCGTCGGCGAGGCGTACGAGCTGCCCTTCGACTACCTGGTGATCGCGCTCGGCGCCGTCTCCCGCACCTTCCCGATCCCCGGCCTCGCCGAACAGGGCATCGGTATGAAGGGCGTCGAAGAGGGCATCGGCCTGCGCAACCACGTCCTCGAGCAGCTCGACAAGGCCGAGTCCACGACGGACGAGAACGTCCGCCGCAAGGCCCTCACCTTCGTCTTCGTCGGCGGCGGCTTCGCCGGTGCGGAGACCATCGGTGAGGTCGAGGACATGGCTCGGGACGCCGCGAAGTACTACTCCACGATCAAGCGCGAGGACATGCGCTTCATCCTGGTCGACGCGGCCGACAAGATCCTTCCCGAGGTCGGGCCCAAGCTCGGCACCTGGGGCAAGGAGCACCTCGAGTCCCGCGGCATCGAGATCTACCTCAGCACCTCCATGGACTCCTGCGTGGACGGCCACGTGGTGCTGAAGAACGGCCTCGAGGTCGACTCCAACACCATCGTGTGGACCGCCGGCGTCAAGCCGAACCCGGTGCTGGCCCGCTACGGCCTCCCGCTGGGTCCCCGCGGCCACGTGGACGCCCAGCCGACCCTCCAGGTCACGGGCACGGACTACATCTGGACCGCCGGCGACAACGCCCAGGTTCCGGACATCGCCTCCCGCAAGGCCGGTGTCGAGAACGCCTGGTGCCCGCCGAACGCCCAGCACGCGCTGCGTCAGGCCAAGGTCCTCGGCGACAACGTCATCTCGGGCATGCGGGGCTTCCCGCAGGCCGAGTACTCGCACTCCAACAAGGGTGCGGTGGCGGGCCTCGGCCTCCACAAGGGCGTTGCGATGATCGTCATGGGCAAGACGAAGATCAAGCTCAAGGGCCGGCTGGCCTGGTACATGCACCGTGGCTACCACGGCATGGCCATGCCGACCTGGAACCGCAAGATCCGCGTCTTCGCCGACTGGACCCTCGCGATGTTCCTCAAGCGCGAGGTCGTCTCCCTCGGTGCGCTGGAGACCCCCCGCGAGGAGTTCTACGAGGCCGCCAAGCCGGCGCCGGCTCCGGCCGCCGCCGCTGCCCCGGCCGCGAAGGCCAAGGCCTGACCGGTGTGACCGGTGTGACCGGCAGGACCTGAGCTCCACCTGCTCCACTTGCTCCATCCGCTTCACCTGTACGACCTGTACGACCCCGAAGGGGCCGCCCGCCATCCGTGGTGCGGGCGGCCCCTTCGGCGTACCCGGGGCCAGGGATGGGTAGACGGAGGGGTCGGAGCTTTTGTGGAGGTGCGCCATGACCGACGCCGCGCCGCGGCTCGCCGTTGTTGCCGAGACCCTGCTGGGTGCCCCGCTGCCGGTACGTCTACGGGCCTGGGACGGCAGCGAGGCCGGCCCGCCCGACGGCCCCGTACTCGTCATCCACGACCGCCGCGCCGTGCGGCGGATGCTCTGGAGGCCCGGCGAGCTGGGGCTGGCCCGCGCCTGGGTGGCGGGCGAACTGACGGTCGAAGGCAATCTGTTCGATCTGCTGGACCGGGTGGCGGGCCTGCTGTGGGAACGAGGGCTCGATCAGCCGCCCGTCGGCCCCACCGTCTCCACCGCCCAGGGCGGTCCCGGACCGTTCGCGACCCTCGCCGGCCTCGCGCGCCGCGCCGGGCTGCCCGCTCTCTCCGACCTGCCGGGGGCACGGTGGCGCGACGCCGCCCACCGGGCCGCCGCGCGCGAGCTGATCGCCCTCGCCGGACCGCTGCCCCCACCCCCGCCCCCCGCCGAGGAGGCGGCCACCAGGCGGGGCGGAGCCCGCCACAGCAAGGGCCGCGACCGCCAGGCCGTCAGCCACCACTACGACGTCGGCAACGACTTCTACGAACGGGTCCTGGGCCCGTCCATGGTGTACTCCTGCGCCTACTGGAGCCCCGGCTCCACCCTGGACCGGGCCCAGCACGACAAGCTCGACCTGGTCTGCCGCAAGCTCGCCCTGCGGCCCGGGGACCGGCTGCTCGACGTCGGCTGCGGCTGGGGCTCCATGGCGCTGCACGCGGCCCGCGAGTACGGCGTCCGGGTCACCGGCGTCACGCTCTCCCGCGAGCAGGCCGTGTACGCCCGTAAACGGGTCGCCGACGGGGGACTGACCGACCTCGTGGACATCCGGATCCAGGACTACCGGGACGTCAAGGACGGCCCGTACGAGGCCATCTCCTCCATCGGGATGGCCGAACACGTCGGAGCCGACCGCTACCGGGACTACGCCCGCACCCTGCACGCCCTGCTGCGCCCCGGCGGGCGGCTGCTGAACCATCAGATCGCCCGCCGGCCGGAGCCCGACGAGGAGGCGTACCGGATCGACGAGTTCATCGACGCCTACGTCTTCCCCGACGGCGAGCTCTCGCCGCTCGGCACCACCGTCGGCGAACTGGAGCGGGCGGGCTTCGAGGTCCGTGACGTCGAGGCGCTACGCGAGCACTACGGGCTGACCCTGCGGGCCTGGGTGGCCCGGCTGGAGGAGCACTGGGCGGAGGCGGTACGGCTGACCTCGCCCGGGCGGGCCCGGGTATGGCAGCTCTACATGGCGGCCTGCGCGTTGGGCTTCGAGCGGGGCCGGCTCGGGGTCAACCAGGTGCTCGCGGTGCGGCCCACGGCGGCCGGGGACGCCCGGCTGCCCCTGCGGCTGCGTACGTGGGAGGTGGAAGCAGAAACGGTCTAGCAGTACGACCTGGACGCGGAAGGGCCCCGGGCGATGCCCGGGGCCCTTCCTGCCGTCGTCCGTGCCGCCGCTACTCCGTCTTGATGGCGGTGAGCATGTTCAGGCGGGCGGCGCTGCGGGCCGGCCACATGGCGGCCAGGACACCGACCACGGCGGCCAGCAGGAGGAAGATGCCGATCCGGTCCCACGGGAGGATCAGTTCGTAGTTCGGCATGGACTTCGCCAGCGTGCTGCCGACGGCCCAGGCGAGGAAGACGCCGATGGCGACACCCAGCGCCGCGCCGAAGAGCGAGATCGACACGGCCTCCAGGCGGATCATGTTCTTGACCCGGCCCCGGTCGAGACCGATCGCCCGCAGCATGCCGATCTCCTGGGTCCGCTCGAAGACGGACATCGCCAGCGTGTTGACCACACCGAGCACCGAGATGAGCAGTGCCATGCCGAGCAGGCCGTACATGACGTTCAGCATGGTGTTGATCATGCCGCCCATCTCGTTGCGCATGTCCTGCTGGGTGGCGACGTTGATGGCCGGGTTCTTGCCGAGCGCGTCGACGACCTTCTGCTGACCGGCCTTGGAGGCCCCGCCGTCGACGTTGACGTACACCTCGGAGACGGCGCTCTCCTCGCTGTGCTTGCCGAGGATCTTGTCGTCGAGGACGTAGGGGGAGAGCAGGCCCTCCATGTCCTTGTAGACCGCGCCGACCTTGAGGGTCTCCGTCTGGCCGTCCTCGTACTTGACGTTCACCGTGGAACCGACGGCGAGGTTCGCCTTCTTCGCGGTCTTCTCGGCGACCAGGATCTCGCCCTTGCCGAGGGAGTCCAGCGAGCCGCTGACGGTCTCGATGTTCAGCAGCTGGCCGATGCCGGCCGGGTTGACGCCGGAGGCGGACCGGAAGTCGTCGCCGACCATGAAGTACCCGGCGGTCTGCGGGGAGACCGCCTTGATGCCGGGGGTCTTGGCCAGGGTCTCGGTCACCGACCGGTCGAGGTAGCCCATGCCGCCGGCCATGGAGACCTTGTAGTCGGCCTTGAGCTTCTCGGTGCTCATCCGGTCGACGACCTTGCCGACGGTGATGCCGAGCACCGACAGGGTGGTGACCAGGGTCAGGCCGATCGCCAGCGAGGCGGCGGTGACGGCGGTGCGGCGCGGGTTGCGGACGGCGTTCTGGGAGGCCAGCTTGCCGGGGATCCCGAACACCTTCTGCAGCAGCGGGCGCACGGCCCCGATGACCGGCCTGGCGAGCAGGGGCAGCAGCACGATCATGCCGATGAGCATGAAGAAGGCGCCCGCGCCGATGGTCATACGGCCGCTGTTGCCGCCGCTCGAGACGCCGAGCAGGACCAGACCGATACCGATGACGCTGATGATCGAGCCGATGATGTTGCGGACGAGCAGGGACTTCGCGCTGGCCGGCAGGTGGGCGCTGCCCATGGCGGCGACCGGGGCGATCTTGCCGGTGCGCCAGGCCGGCAGCACCGCGGCGACCGTGGTGACCAGGACGCCGATGACCAGGGCCGCGACGATGGTGTTCGGGGCGATCACGAGGTCACCGGCCGGGAGCTTGGCGCCGAACGATTCGAGCACGGAGCGCATGCCGACGGCGAGTCCGATGCCGCTGAGCAGGCCGACGACGGCGGAGACGGCGCCGACGACCAGGGCCTCGGCGAGCACCGAGCGCATGACCTGACCCCGGTTGGCGCCGATGGCGCGCAGCAGGGCCAGCTCCTTGGTGCGCTGGGCGACCAGCATGGTGAAGGTGTTGTAGATCAGGAAGATGCCGACGAAGAGCGAGATGCCGGCGAAGACGAGCAGCATGGTGCCCATCTGGCCGAGGCCCTTCTCGATGTCCTTGGCCTGCTTCTCCGCGAGCGCGGCGCCCGTCTGCGCGGTGGTGTGCTTGCCGTCGACCAGCGGCTTGATGTCGGCGAGCAGCTTCTCGTCCGAGGTGCCGGCCTTGGCCGCGACCGACATCTCCTGGAAGTAGCCGGGCTTGAGGTAGAGCTCCTGGGCGACCTTGGTCTCGAACAGCACGAGGCTGCCGCCGGACTGGACGCCGCCGTCCTCGGTGGTGAAGATGCCGGCGAGGGAGTACTCCTTCACCGGGCCGTTGGTGGCGACGCGCACCTTGTCGCCGACCTTGTACTTGCCCGTCTCGGCGGTCGCCTTGTCGAGCGCGATCTCGTCGGCCTTGGCCGGACCGGCGCCCGTGATGAAGGCGTAGCGCGGGTTCTTGCCGTCCTTGACGGGCGTGAAGTTGGAGCCCTGGTTGGACCAGCCGGCGCCGATCAGCTTGCCGTTCTCGTCGCCGACGCCGGCGAAGCCGGTGACGCGTCCGGAGACGGACTCGACGCCCGGGAGGGCCTTGACCTTGTCGAGGGTGGCCTGGCCGAGGCCCGGCTCGCCCTCCTTCTCGCCCTGGTCGTTGCGGCCCTGGCCGTAGGAGGTGACGGAGACGGCGACGCCCGCGTAGTCCTTGGCGGACTGGCCGGACAGGGACTTCTTGAGGGTGTCGGTGAAGACGAGGGTGCCGGAGACGAAGGCGACGCCGAGGGTGACGGCGAGCACCGTCATCAGCAGTCGGGCCTTGTGCGCGAGGACATTGCGCAGGGCTGTACGGAACATGGGTTTCGAGTCCTGGGGCTGGAAGTCTGGAGGAGGGCTTCGGAGGTGGCCCGGATCAGCTGGTGCGGCCCTTGGCGTCGAAGGCCTTCATTCGGTCCAGCACGCCGTCGGCGGTGGGGTTGTGCATCTCGTCGACGATCGCGCCGTCGGCGAGGAAGATGACGCGGTCCGCGTAGGAGGCGGCGGCCGGGTCGTGGGTGACCATCACCACGGTCTGGCCGAGCTCGCGCACCGAGTTGCGCAGGAAGCCCAGGACCTCGGCGCCGGAGCGGGAGTCGAGGTTTCCGGTGGGCTCGTCGCCGAAGATGATCTCGGGGCGGGAGGCCAGGGCGCGGGCCACGGCCACGCGCTGCTGCTGGCCGCCGGAGAGCTGGGTGGGGCGGTGGGACAGGCGCTCGGAGAGGCCGACCATGTTGATCACGGTGTCCAGCCACTGCTTGTCGGGCTTACGGCCGGCGATGTCCATGGGGAGCGTGATGTTCTCCAGGGCGGTCAGGGTCGGCAGCAGGTTGAAGGCCTGGAAGATGAAGCCGATCTTGTCCCGGCGGAGCTGGGTGAGCTGCTTGTCCTTGAGGCTCCCGAGCTCGACGTCGCCGATGCGGACGGAGCCCTCGGAGAAGGTGTCGAGTCCGGCGACGCAGTGCATCAGCGTGGACTTGCCGGAGCCCGAGGGGCCCATGATCGCGGTGAACTGTCCCTGCGTGAAGTCCACGCTGACCTTCTTGAGGGCGTGCACCTGGGTCTCGCCCTGGCCGTACACCTTGGAGAGGCCGGTGGCGCGGGCGGCCACGGCCTGGGAGGTGTGCGGGGCGTAGTTCATGGTGGTCACGGGACGGCTCCTCGGTCTGCGGTGCGGGACGTTTCCATCCTCACCGCGGGTACCCCCGCTCCGGATCAGCCGCCGTGCCTGTTCGTCGGCCCACTGGAGTCTGACGGCGGACGGGCGCGTGTCCTCCTCTGGTATGACAGGAGCCTGACCAAACGGGTGGTGGCCCGGGGTGGCGGGAGGGTGGCGCGGGGGGTGGCGAGGGCCATCGAAATCCCGTCATTCCCGTACAGGTGGTGATCGACGTCCAGAACGGGCCGACCGTGCATTCTCGGGCCTGACGAACCCTCAAGCGCCAATAAAATCAGACAACATCGGAAAGTTCGCAGGTTGGCAGGGGGAGTGATCCGGATAGGCTCGGCTCAGCGTTCAAGGCTTTTTCACGGGGGCCGCCACGCCTTGCCCGGATGGTGGAATGCAGACACGGCGAGCTTAAACCTCGCTGGCCTTCGGGCCGTGCCGGTTCAAGTCCGGCTCCGGGCACCATCAATGGCACGGTGCCCGGCCTTGCGGGATCGACCGATGGTGAACACGGGGGATGCGACCGTCGCCCACGCCTCCCCGCGCACAGAGTCCCGAGACCTTTCCCGGCGACGTCAACAGGACCGGACCGCCGTCGCCCGCCGAGCCGGGTGAAGACCGACCGGTACGCCTGCGACCGACGGGCAGACGTACGGGGCCCGGGTGCCGGGTCGCGCATTTATTCACTGCGCTTCGTCGTGGCCTCTCCTAAGATCCTCCTCCAGCAGTAGGGTGCTTTCTTTGCGAGCGCATTACTCTTGTTGCAAGGCCGCGCTCGGTGGCCACGGAGGAGTGAGATGAGGAGCAGTAACCCGGTCTTCTCGCGACGGGGGTTCAGCCGCGACAACGGTGGCTACGCGGGCTTTGACGCGCAGCCGCAGCAGGCCGGGACCAACCCGTACGCGACCAACCCGTACGCCGCCGACCCGACCACCGGTATGCCGCAGGCCCCGGCCCGCGCCAACGTGATGACCATGGACGACGTCGTGAGCCGCTCGGCCATGACGCTCGGCACGCTCATCGTGACGGCCACCCTCGCCTGGGTGGCGCTGCCGGTCGACCCGGACAACCTCGGCATGTCGTACGGCATCGCCATCGGCGCCGGTCTCATCGCCTTCGTCTTCGCGATGATCCAGTCCTTCAAGAGCAAGCCCGTCCCGGGCCTGATCCTGGCGTACGCGGCCTTCGAGGGCGTCTTCCTCGGCGTCATCAGCGCGGCCGTCAGCACCTACCTCGGCCCCGGCGTGGTCATGCAGGCCGTGATGGGCACGATGTGCGTCTTCGCCGCCGTGCTCTTCGCGTACAAGATGCGCTGGATCCGCGTCACCCGCCGCTTCTACGGCTTCGTGATGGCCGCGACCCTCGGCTTCATCCTGCTGATGCTCGTGAACACGCTGTTCGCGGTCTTCGGCGGCGGTGACGGCCTCGGCTTCCGCAGCGGCGGCCTCGGCCTGCTGTTCGGTGCCATCGGTGTCATCCTCGGCGCCTGCTTCCTCGCCCTCGACTTCAAGCAGGTCGAGGACGGCATCGCCTACGGTGCCCCGCGCGAGGAGGCCTGGCTGGCGGCCTTCGCCCTCACCATGACCCTGGTCTGGATCTACGTCGAGATGCTGCGCATCTTCTCGATCCTCTCGGGCGACGACTAGCAGGACCCGCACGCCGACCACCGGCCTGCGCACAGCATGGGGAAGGCCCCGCGAGCACTCGGCTCGCGGGGCCTTCCCGCGCATAGGGGTACGGGAAACGGGATCGGGGGAGAGGGGCTCAGCCGAGCCGGCGTGCGGCTCTGCGCAGGTCGTACTCGTGGATGATCGCCTTGGCCTGGCCGTACGACAGCTCGTGCGCGCCCCGCAGCCAGCTGACCTTCTCCTCGAACCGGACGAGTGAGGGGCCGTCGTCCACGGTGCGGAGCCAGTCGGAGACTTCACGACCGGTGGTCTGGGGGATTCTGTCGATCATGTTGCGGTGGGTCTGTTCGGAGAACTCTACGGACATGGGCGCCTCCGGATGTATCGCCGTGCTGTTCTCTTCACGCCACCGTGCCGGAGAGTTCGCCCGTTGGCAATGGGGCCCGGGCGGCGCGTAAGGTCGGCCGGGTGCTTGATACTTCGCCCCTGACCGCCGTCGTGGAACGTTTCGCCGACCGGCTGCGGGCCGCGCCGCAGAGCCGCCTGCAGCAGGGTGCCGCCGCCGCGGCGCTGGACCTGGCCCGCGAACTCTCCGTACGGGCCCAGCGGATCGAGACCCCCGGGCAGGAGCCGAAGGAGGTGCCGGACGCCGGCATCTTCGTGGTCGGCGATCAGGTAGCCGTGACCGGGCTGGACCTCGCCGAGGCGCTGCGCGCCGCGGCCCCGGACAGCGCGAAGGCCCCGTCCGAGGTGCTGGACGAGGCCGTGCGGCTGGTGGAGCAGGCGGAAGTCAGAGCGATGCGATGACGCGGTCCGCGAGGATGTAGACGTTGCTGTCGGGGTCCTCGGTGTCACCGCAGGAGAAGGTCAGCGCGTAGGCGCCGGAGATGCCCGAGCCGCCCAGCAGGACCGGCGCGGTGCCCGAGCGCAGGGCCTCGGCGAGCCGCTCCGCGGTCTCCCGGTGCCCCGGGGTCATGCACAGCGTCGTGCCGTCGGTGAAGACGTACACGTCGAGAGTGCCCAGCGGGCCCGGACGGACGTCCGCGAGGGCCGTACGGGCCTCCGCGAGTTCCTCCAGGCGGTTCACGGTGCGCTCGTGGTCGGCGCCGGGGTGCGAGGCCTGGACCGGTACGAAGTCGGGGTGCGAGGGGTGGCGCCGGCGCGCGGCGGCCAGCTCGGCCGAATCCTCGGGGTACCCGGGGAGCTCGTCGAGGATCTCCTCGCCGAGTACGGGCTCCAGCCCCACCAGGTCGGCCTGCCGGGGCAGGAAGACCGGGCTGTCCTCGCCGAGCCCGGGCAGGCCGCCCAGCAGCGAGGGGGCGTCGGCGGCGTCACGGGCCTCCTGCGCGGCCCAGAAGGCCCGCGCTTCGGCCAGCTCGCGCTCGCGCTCCTCGGCGAGGGCTTCGGCCACGGCGGCTCGTATCTCCGCGGCGGGGGACTCCACGGCGCTGCGGGCGTGCGGGACGGTCGCACCGCGAGGGTGGACCGGCGCCGCCAGCTCGGTGCGCAGGGCGGCGACCTGCTTGCGCAGACCATGGACGGCGTGCAGCGCAGCAGCGCCCACGGCCGTGGCAGCGGCCGTGGTCAGCAGCAGGGCAAGAGACATGGCGCTCACTGACTAACTCCTGAGGTGATTCGATCCCCCGACTTCCTACATCAGAGTGTCCCGACCTGGGAATGGCGTGCAGTGCATTACGTCACGAAATGGACAGGGCTTTGGTCACACCAGCCGCATCCGTACCAGCCCTGACCTGCTTAAACACCGATCCCCCAGGAGATAGGTCACATCCTGGGGGAAATTTGGTCACAGGTCGGCCGCGACCGGGTTAGAACGGGTGTCAGTACGCCGCAAGGGATCCTCCCGGATCCCTTGCGGCGCCTGGGCCCTGCTTGATCGAACGCCCGCTCCGGCTCAGCTCAGGCGCTCGTTTCTTCGGTCGCGCTGATCCTCGCCACCGCTGCGGGTACGGCTCAGCTCAGGCGCTTGCTTCTTCGGTCGCGCTGATCCTCGCCACCGCTGCGGGTACGGCTCAGCTCAGGCGCTCGTTTCTTCGGTCGCGCTGATCCTCGCCACCGCTGCGGGCAGGGGCCGCCACTCGTTCCTCGGGCGACCCCTACCCTCCGCTCCGGCTCAGCTCAGGCGCTCGATGACCATGGCCATGCCCTGGCCGCCGCCCACGCACATGGTCTCGAGACCGAACTGCTTGTCGTGGAACTGCAGGCTGTTGATCAGCGTGCCGGTGATGCGCGCACCGGTCATCCCGAAGGGGTGACCGACGGCGATGGCGCCACCGTTGACGTTCAGCTTCTCCAGCGGGATCTCCAGGTCCCGGTAGGACGGGATGACCTGGGCCGCGAAGGCCTCGTTGATCTCGAAGAGGTCGATGTCGCCGACCGTGAGGCCGGCCCGCTTCAGGGCCTGCTTCGACGCCTCGACCGGGCCCAGGCCCATGATCTCGGGGGAGAGGCCGGTGACACCGGTGGAGACGATCCGGGCCAGCGGGGTCAGGCCCAGCTCGCGGGCCTTGGTGTCGCTCATGATGACCAGCGCCGCGGCGCCGTCGTTGAGCGGGCAGCAGTTGGCGGCCGTGACCAGGCCGTCGGGGCGGAAGACGGGCTTGAGGCCCTGCACGCCCTCCAGGGTCACGCCGGCGCGCGGGCCGTCGTCCCCGGAGACGACCGTGCCGTCCGGGGTGGTGATCGGGGTGATCTCGCGGGCCCAGAAGCCGTTCTTGATGGCCTCTTCCGCCAGGTTCTGCGAGCGGACGCCGAACTCGTCCATGTCCTGACGGGTCACGCCCTTGATACGGGCCAGGTTCTCGGCGGTCTGCCCCATCGCGATGTACGCGTCCGGGACCAGACCGTCCTCGCGCGGGTCGTGCCAGCTGGAACCGGTCGACTCGGCCACGGCCTTCGTACGGGCCTCGGCGTCGCCGAAGAGCGGGTTGTGGGTGTCGGGCCACGAGTCCGAGTTGCCCTTGGCGAACCGCGACACCATCTCGACGCCCGCCGAGATGAAGACGTCGCCCTCGCCCGCCTTGATGGCGTGCAGGGCCATCCGGGAGGTCTGCAGCGACGAGGAGCAGTAGCGGGTGATCGTCGTGCCGGGCAGGAAGTCCATGCCCATCTGCACGGCCACGATGCGCGCCAGGTTGTTGCCCTGCTCGCCGCCCGGCAGACCGCAGCCGAGCATCAGGTCGTCGATCTCGCGCGGGTCCAGCCCGGGGATCTTGGCCAGGGCGGCCTGGATGATCGTCGCGGTCAGGTCGTCCGGCCGCACGTCCTTGAGGGACCCCTTGAAGGCGCGCCCGATCGGGGAGCGGGCGGTGGAAACGATGACGGCTTCGGGCATCGGGACTCCAAGGGTGTGTTGCGGCTCTGTGCGGGACCGCAAGCGAAGTTACCGCCCCGTACGGTCCAGGTCACCGGCCGGGGCGTGTGACACGGGCCGCACTCGCCCGCGACATCCGGCCGCGGGCGCGGGACATGACGACGGTCCGGGCGTCCCGGCGGGCGGTGCGCACCCGCGCGAAGCGCCCGCGAGGCGCCTTCTACGGCACCACGGGCTGGGCCGGGTCCGTGGCCGGCACCCGACGCCGCCGCCGGTGCTTGAGCAGCACCCAGGGGCCGCGGGCGGCCGTGACCTCCGTACCCGCCTGGCCCGCCGCGGCCGACGCGGCCTTCGCCACCGGCAGCATGTCCTCGTCCCGGGACACGTCCAGCCGGTCCGACTCCGGCCACAGGCCCAGCGCCGCGCACAGCGTCGGCAGCACGGCCATGGCGGCGGTCGCGTACCCCTCCGCCGACGGATGGTAGGAGTCCGGGCCGAACATCTCGCGCGGGTTCGCGGCGAACTCCGGACCCAGCAGGTCCCCCATGGAGACCGTACGGGCACCCAGCGCGACCACTCCTATGGTCTGCGCGGCGGCCAGCTGCCGCGAGACCCGGCGCGCCAGCCAGCGCAGCGGCTGGTAGACCGGCTCGATCGTGCCCAGGTCCGGGCAGGTGCCCACGACGACCTCGGCGCCGGCCATGCGCAGCCTGCGCACGGCCGCGGTCAGCAGGCGCACCGACTGGGTCGGCGGCATCCGACGCGTCACGTCGTTCGCACCGATCATGATCACGCAGACGTCCGGGGGCGGCGCGAGGCCGTCCAGCAGCAGGCCGACCTGCCGGTCCAGATCGTCCGACATGGCCCCCGAAAGGGCTACGTTGCGCAGCTCCACCGGCCGCTCGGCCACCGCCGCCAGCCCGGAGGCCATCAGGGCCGCCGGAGTCTGCCGGGCCCGTCGTACGCCCAGTCCCGCGGCCGTGGAATCACCCAGCATGCCCAGCCGCAGCGGGCCCGGGCTCTGCTCCGGCCCGCCGAATTCACTCCCGTACAGCCCGTCGGCGCGCGGTGGCTCGGGCAGCCCGGACCCGACCGCCCGCCTCGCGAACTGCATCTCGGCCACGACCAGCCCGACCGCGGCGGCCCCCACCAGTCCGAGTCCGCCTCCGCCGTACGCCGCCCCCGCCGCGATCCGGCGGGCTGTCCTCGCCCTGGACATCCTTCAGGCCACCTCCTCGGTCCTCATTGATCCCTACCTGCCCCGTACGTACGGTCGGCCAATCCCTTTCCGCATACTCTGGCCGGACCTCCCGGAGAACCCGTGGAGTCCCCTCCTTGGAGAACATGGTGCAATTCCACGACTCGATGATCAGCCTCGTCGGCAACACCCCGCTGGTGAAGCTCAACCGTGTGACCGAAGGCCTGCAGGCCACCGTCCTTGCGAAGGTCGAGTACTTCAATCCCGGTGGATCCGTGAAGGACCGGATCGCCGTACGGATGATCGAGGCCGCCGAGCAGAGCGGAGCCCTCAAGCCCGGCGGCACCATCGTGGAGCCGACCAGCGGCAACACGGGTGTAGGACTCGCCATCGTGGCCCAGCAGAAGGGCTACAAGTGCATCTTCGTCTGCCCTGACAAGGTGTCCATGGACAAGATCAACGTGATGCGCGCGTACGGCGCCGAGGTCGTGGTCTGCCCGACCGCCGTCGACCCCGAGCACCCGGACTCGTACTACAACGTGTCCGACCGCCTCGCGCGCGAGCCCGGCGCCTGGAAGCCCGACCAGTACAGCAACCCGAACAACCCCCGTTCGCACTACGAGACCACCGGCCCCGAGCTGTGGGACCAGACGGACGGGAAGATCACCCACTTCGTCGCGGGCGTCGGCACGGGCGGCACGATCTCCGGTACCGGCAACTACCTCAAGGAGGTCAGCGGCGGGAAGGTCAAGGTCATCGGCGCCGACCCCGAGGGCTCGGTCTACTCCGGCGGCTCCGGCCGTCCGTACCTGGTCGAGGGCGTCGGCGAGGACTTCTGGCCGACCGCCTACGACCCGAACGTCACCGACGAGATCATCGCGGTGTCCGACAAGGACTCCTTCCAGATGACCCGCCGCCTCGCCAAGGAGGAGGGCCTGCTCGTCGGCGGCTCCTGCGGCATGGCCGTCGTGGCCGCGCTCAAGGCCGCCGAGGGCCTCGGCCCGGACGACGTCGTCGTCGTCCTGCTGCCGGACAGCGGCCGCGGCTACCTCAGCAAGATCTTCAGCGACGAGTGGATGGCGGGACACGGCTTCCTGGAGGAGGCCGGCCCCGCCGCGCGCATCGGTGACGTGCTGAACGACAAGGAGGGCGGCATCCCCTCCCTCGTCCACATGCACCCCGAGGAGACCGTCGGCGAGGCCATCGAGGTCCTGCGCGAGTACGGCGTCTCGCAGATGCCGATCGTCAAGCCGGGCGCCGGTCACCCGGACGTGATGGCCGCCGAGGTCATCGGCTCCGTGGTCGAGAAGGAGCTGCTGGCGGCGCTGTTCGCCCAGCGGGCCTCCCTGACCGACCCGCTGGAGAAGCACATGAGCTCCCCGCTGCCGCAGGTCGGCTCCGGCGAGCCGGTGTCCGAACTGATGGCGGTGCTCGGCGAGGCGGACGCGGCGATCGTTCTGGTCGAGGGCAAGCCCACCGGTGTCGTGAGCCGTCAGGACCTGCTGGCCTTCCTGGCCAAGTCCGCGAAGTAACCCGCGGCGCGCCCGGGAGCGGAGCGCGGGCCCCCGGCCCGCCTCCCGCCCCGGGCACCCGGACCGTGGCGCGGCCTTCGCGCAAACGGTACGGGCATGACACGTGACGGCAGCACCCGCTTAACACGGCTCGGGCACAGTGGTGGTTGTCGGCAGGGAAGACCGGGAGACCGGAACCCGGCCGGCACCACGGAACGGCGTGTGCGTACCTCCGGAGCGGCTCCCGGACCGCGCGTACGCCACGGACGCGGACGGCCCTGACCCGGCCGTGTCCTTCGCGGGGACCGCCGTCGTCCCGCCCCTCGGACACCCGAGGGTGCGGCGGTCCCCGTGCGTTCCGTTTTCCGGGCCCGGTTCGCCGTCAGATCCGGCGCGGATTCCCGAGCGGGAGTGGTCAGCCCACGTCGTCCGGCCGAGCGCGCCGCAGGCGGGCGGCGTGGATGAAGTTCACGCCCACGATCCCCGCCCACGCGACGATCAGCCCCGGCAGTCGTGCCTGCGTGGCGGCGATCGCCGACAGCGGGACCGCCAGGACCAGGGTGATGATCGCGAAGCCGAAGCGTTCGCCGAAGTTCCCGTCCCCCGGGGCGGCGGACGGCGTCCGGCCGTCACCGCGCGCCGCGGACAGGCGTTCCTCGGCCAGCCTGCGCCGGACCTGCGTGTCGACCTTCTCGACGAACGAGTCCACGAGCGCGGCCTCGTACTCCGGACCCAGCTCGCGGCGGGCGTCCAGCGTCGCGTCGAATTCCTTCTTCAGCTCTTGGGCGTGCGCGTCCATGCCCCCACCGTAGGAACCCCGGCGGGCCACGGCACTGGGGCTAGCACCCCTATCCGGATCGCGGGCACGGCTTGCCCCGCTGCATAACCGCATGCAGAGTGCTCCGTGACTGAATATCTCACCGGGACGGAGGGGACGGGATGAGTGACAGCCCGGCCGCGCGGCTGCAGAAGCTGTTCGAGGGGCACCGGCTGACGCCGACCCAGCGACGGATCGCGCACTGCATGGTGCGCGGGGCGGCGGAGGTGCCCTTCCTGTCGAGCGTCGAGCTCGCGGAACTGGCCGGGGTGAGCCAGCCCTCGGTGACCCGGTTCGCCGTGGCGCTGGGCTTCGACGGCTATCCGGCGCTGCGCCGCCACCTGCGCGAGGTGGCCCCCGCCGAGCGGCCCGAGGTCGCACGGGAGGACTCGTACAACGAGTACCAGCAGGCCGTTCTCGGCGAGATCGAGAACCTGCGGCAGCTGGCGGCGATGCTCGCCGATCCCGCGCCGGTCCAGGAGGCGGGGCGGCTGCTCGCCGCCTCGACCCCGCTGCTGGTGCTCGGGCTGCGGGCGGCCTCCTCCCAGGCGCGCGGGTTCGCGTACTTCGCGTCGAAGGTTCACCCGGACGTACGCCTCCTCGACGAGGGCGGCTCGATGATGGAGGACCGGATCGACGCGGCGCTCTACGAGGGCGCCACGGCGCTGCTCTGCTTCGCGCTGCCCCGCCACCCCCGGGAGGTCGTGGACACGCTGGAGCGTGTCCGAGGGGCAGGCCTGACCGTGGTCACGGTCGCCGACTCGGCCTTCGCCCCGGTGGCCCGCCACTCGGACCTGCTGATTCCGGCGCAGGTCGGTACCGGGCTGGCCTTCGACACGGCGTGCGCGCCGATGCTGCTGGGGCGGGTGCTGCTGGAGTCGATGGCGGACGCCCTGCCGGACGCGCAGGCCCGGCTGGAGGCCTTCGACACGCGGGCGGCGGCGCGCGGCCTGTTCGTGGAGTGAGCGGCGCAGTGGGCCTCAGCGGTAGGTGAGCTCCGCCAGCTCGGCGGCGAGGCGGTCGCGCAGCGCCGGGACGCGGGCGAGCAGCGGCAGCAGGGCGTTGCGCGCCGCGCGCAGGACCGGGTTGCGGGTGGTCGCGGCCCGGGTCATCCGGTGCGTCAGGGCCACCACGCGCCGGGCGACGGGGCGCCGCCGGGCCTCGTAGCCGTCGAGGTCCCCGGTGGCCAGGGCGCGGCCGAGGGCGTAGCCGTCCTGGATGCCGGTGTTCATGCCCTGACCGCCGGCCGGGCTGTGCACGTGGGCCGCGTCCCCGGCGAGCAGCAGCCGTCCGGCGCGGTACCGGTCGGCGACCCGGTGATGGATCCGGAACCGGGAGGACCAGACGAGTTCGCGGACGGCGGCCTGCCCCGGGACGCGCTCGTCCATCAGGGTCCGGACGAAGGCGAGGTCCGGCTCGGCGGGGGCCTCGGCGACGGCGGCGACGATCCGGTAGTGCCCTCCGGGCAGTGGGGCGACCACGGTGGGCCCGGCGGTACCGAAGGCGAGCGTGACCTCGTGCGGGCCCGGGGCCCAGTCCATGACCACATCGGCGAGGACGAAGGACTCCGCGTACGCGCTGCCCTCGAAGGCGATGCCGGCGGCCTCGCGGACCACGCTGTGCATCCCGTCGGCGCCGACGGCGTGGGCCGCGCGGAGGGTCTCCCCGGTGGCGGTGGTGAGGGTGACCCCGTCCGCGTCCTGGGTGACGGAGGTGACCTCGTAGGGGCGGTGGACGTCGCCGCCCAGAGCGCGCAGGCGCTCCAGGAGCACGGCCTCGGTCTCGTACTGGGGGACCATCAGCGCGTACGGGTGGGCCGTGGGCAGGCCGTCGAAGTCGACGGCGGCGAGCGGGTGGGCGCCGTCACGGATCCGGAAGCGGGTGACGCGGACGCCGCGGCCGACGAGCTCGCCGGAGAGGGCGCCGCTCGGGTCGAGCTCGTCGAGGACCTCCAGCGTGCGGGCGTGCACGACGGCGGCGCGGGAGGTGTTGGCGCCCTCGGCCTGCCGGTCGAGGAGGACGAAGTCGACGCCGGCCTCCGCCAGGGTCACGGCGAGGGCGAGGCCGGTGGGTCCGGCGCCGACGACGGCCACGTCCGTACGGGTCGGGAGTGCGGCGGTGCCGGTCATACGAGCCTCCTCCATCAGGCCAACGCTTGTTGGCCAACAACTGTTGATACGAGAGTGCGCCCCTCTCGCTGGTATGTCAACGTCTGTTGGCCTACGCTTGTTGGCATGACCGCGCGACGCACTTCCGACACGACCAAGACGGCGATCCTGCGGGCGGCCCGGGAGCGCTTCGCCGCTCAGGGCTACGAGCGCACCACCATCCGCGCCGTCGCGGCGGACGCGGAGATCGACCCGTCGATGGTCATGCGCTACTTCGGCAGCAAGGAGCGGCTCTTCGACGCCGCCCTCGCGGTGGACCTGCGCCTGCCCGACCTGGGCGCCGTGCCGGCCGGGGAGCTCCCCGCCGCCCTCGTGCGGCACTTCGTGGAGCGCTGGGAGGGTGATCCGGCCGACGACGCGCTGCTGGTGCTGCTGCGCTCGGCGGTGACGAACGAACAGGCCGCGGCCCGGATGCGGGAGGTGTTCGCGGCGCAGGTCGCTCCGGCGCTGGCGGCCGCCGTCGGCCCGGAGCGGGCCGCGGCGGTGGCGGGCCTGGTCTCCGCGCAGCTGCTGGGCCTGGCCCTGACCCGCTACCTGCTGCGCCTGCCGGGGGTCGTCGCGCTGACCCCGGCCGAGGTCGTGGCGGGCCTCGCCCCGGCCCTGGCGGCCACCCTCACCGGCTGAGTCCGTCGCCCGGCGGGCCGGAGCGGAGGGGCGGAGCCCCGGGTGCTCACAGCAGGGCGTCCCGCAGGTCTCCGCCCGCTTCCGCGACGATCGCCGACACGTCCTGCGCGGGGCGCACCAGGCGGAAGGCGACCTCTCCCGACTCCGTGACCGTGAAGCCGTGAACCGCCGGCCGCGGCAGGCTGTTGTAGCCGTAGTGGGCCGTGAAGAAGTACGCCCCGGTGTCCGGTACGCCGATCAGGTCGCCGGGGGCGAGCAGGGGCAGCTCGCGGGCGGTCGCGAGCAGGTCCCCGGCGAAGCAGGCCGGGCCCGCGATGTCCTGGGCCACCGGGTCGCCGGTCTTCGGGGCGCCCTTCGCGTCGTACGGCAGGATCCGCACCGGCCAGGCCGCCGGGGCGTACGCGGTGCGGGTCGCCACCTGGACCCCGGCGTGGGTGAGCGCGATCGGCCGGGAGCCGCTGGTCTTGGTGTACTCCACGCGGGCCAGCACCAGGCCGTGCTTGGCCAGCAGGGCGCGGCCGAATTCCGTGACCAGGCCGTACGAGCCGTCGAACAGGGCGGGGACCGCCGCGCGCAGGGCCGCCACGTAGTCCGCGAACGTCGGGGTCTCCTCGTCCGAGGCGAAGTTCACCGGCAGGCCGCCGCCGATGTCGAGGGTGTCGACCTGGCGTCGCCCGGCCGCCGCGTTGATCTCCTCGGCGAGCGCGTGGAGTTCCCGTACGCCTTCCGCGATCAGGGCCAGGGGCACGCCCTGGGAGCCCGAGTGGATGTGCAGCCGGGTGAGCCACGGCCGGTCCAGGTAGGCGCGTACGAGCCAGGCGCGCGCGCCCGGGTCGCGCAGGGCGATCCCGAACTTCGAGGTGGTGGTGGCCGTGGACAGGGCGCCGATGGCGCCTGCCCCGGTCTGCGGGTTGATCCGTACGCCGATCGGGGCCGCGGGGGGCGTGGCCGCCCGGCCGACGAGCCCGTCGAGGCGGGCCAGCTCCTGGGGGTTGTCGGCGTTGACGGCGATGCCCAGGGCCAAGGCCTCGCGCAGCTCGGCCGGGGTCTTGGCGGGGGAGTCCAGGACGGTCCGCTCCGCGGGCACGCCGGCCGCCCGGGCCAGCGCCAGCTCCCCGGGGCTCGCCACCTCGCAGCCGAGCCCGGCGTCGGCGAGCAGCCGCAGGACCGGGACGAGCGGGGCGGCCTTGACCGCGAAGGCGTGCAGGACGGGGGTGCCGGGCGCCAAGGCGGCCGCGAAGGCGCCGGTCAGCGCGGCGGCGGAGGCCCGGATCCCGGCGACGTCCAGCAGGCAGACCAGGGGCTCCGCCTCCTCGCCCCCGCCCACGAGACCCTGCTCGACGGCGGCCCGTACGGCCGGATCCCGGCGCCCTGCGGCGCTCGCGGCGACACCCTCGACCTCGCTGTTCGCAGCCATTGAGCCATCCCATCACCCGACGGGGCCGAACGCAGCTGTTGACTGAATCTATTCAGGGCGGGAGGATGTGAATAGATTGACCAACATCGGAGGAGGCACCGCCATGTCAGGACCCCGCCCCGTACGTGCCGCGCGAGGCACCGAGCTCAGCACCCTGGGATGGCAGCAGGAGGCCGCCCTGCGGATGCTGCAGAACAACCTCGACCCCGAGGTCGCCGAGCACCCCGACAAGCTCGTCGTCTACGGCGGCACCGGCAAGGCCGCCCGCGACTGGCGCTCGTACGACGCGATGGTCCGCACCCTGCAGACCCTCAAGCAGGACGAGACGATGCTGGTCCAGTCCGGCCGCCCGGTCGGCGTGATGCAGACCCACGAGTGGGCGCCGCGCGTCCTGCTCGCCAACTCCAACCTCGTCGGCGACTGGGCCAACTGGGAGGAGTTCCGCCGCCTGGAGCACCTGGGCCTGACCATGTACGGCCAGATGACCGCCGGGTCCTGGATCTACATCGGCACCCAGGGCATCCTCCAGGGCACCTACGAGACCTTCGCCGCCGTCGCCGCCAAGAAGTTCGGCGGCACCCTCGCGGGCACCATCACCCTCACCGCCGGCCTCGGCGGCATGGGCGGCGCCCAGCCGCTGGCCGTGACGATGAACGACGGCGTCGCGATCTGTATCGACGTCGACCCGCGCGCCATCGACCGCCGCATCGAGCACCGCTACCTGGACGTCAAGGCCGACAACCTCCGCCACGCCCTCCAGCTGGCCGTCGAGGCCCGCGACGCCCGCAAGCCGCTCTCCATCGGCCTCCTCGGCAACGCCGCCGAGCTGCTCCCGCAGATGCTCGCCGAGGGCGCCCCGATCGACATCGTGACCGACCAGACCTCGGCCCACGACCCGCTCGCGTACCTGCCCGTCGGCGTCGACTTCGACGACATGGCCTCCTACGCGGCCAAGGACCCGGCCGGCTTCACCACCCGCGCCCGCGAGTCCATGGCCAAGCACGTCGAGGCCATGGTCGGCTTCATGGACGCCGGCGCCGAGGTCTTCGACTACGGCAACTCCATCCGCGGCGAGGCCCAGCTGGCCGGCTACGACCGGGCCTTCGCCTTCCCCGGCTTCGTCCCGGCCTACATCCGCCCGCTGTTCTGCGAGGGCAAGGGCCCCTTCCGCTGGGCCGCCCTGTCCGGCGAGGCCTCGGACATCCACAAGACCGACAAGGCCATGCTGGAGCTCTTCCCGGAGAACGAGTCCCTGCACCGCTGGATCAAGATGGCCGGCGAGCGCGTCCACTTCCAGGGCCTGCCCGCGCGCATCTGCTGGCTCGGCTACGGCGAGCGCGACAAGGCCGGCGAGCGCTTCAACGAGATGGTGGCCGACGGCACCCTCGCCGCGCCCCTGGTGATCGGCCGCGACCACCTCGACTGCGGCTCGGTGGCCTCCCCGTACCGCGAGACCGAGGCCATGCTCGACGGCTCCGACGCGATCGCCGACTGGCCGCTGCTCAACGCCATGGTCAACGTGGCCTCCGGCGCCTCCTGGGTCTCCATCCACCACGGCGGCGGCGTCGGCATGGGCCGCTCCATCCACGCGGGCCAGGTCACCGTCGCCGACGGCACCCCGCTCGCCGGTGAGAAGATCCGCCGCGTGCTCACCAACGACCCGGGCATGGGCGTCATCCGCCACGTCGACGCCGGCTACGACATCGCCGAGTCGGTCGCCGACGAGCGCGGCGTCCGCGTCCCCATGCGTGAGGGCGACGACGCGTGACCTTCCACGAGATGTGGTCGGAGCTCGCGCCCATCGGCCGCGACGCCGGCACCGGCGGATACCGCCGGTACGCCTGGAGCGGGGCCGACGCCGACTGCCGGACCTGGTTCCAGGAGCAGGCCGAGGCGCGCGGGCTGACGTACGAGACCGACCGCAACGGCAACCAGTGGGCCTGGCTCGGCGACCCCCTCGCGGGGGACGCCGTGGTCACCGGCTCGCACCTGGACTCCGTCCCCGACGGCGGTGCCTTCGACGGCCCCCTCGGGGTGGTCTCCTCCTTCGCGGCCCTGGACGAACTCCGAAGGAGGGGCGCGGAGTTCTCCAGGCCCCTGGCCATCACCAACTTCGGTGACGAGGAAGGCGCCCGCTTCGGGCTCGCCTGCGTCGGCTCGCGGCTCGCCGCCGGACAGCTGACCAAGGAGAAGGCGTACGAGCTGCGCGACGCCGAGGGAATCTCCCTGCCCCAGGCCATGGAGGCCGCCGGCTACGACCCCGAGGCCATCGGGGCCGACCCCGAACGTCTGGGCCGCATCGGCGCCTTCGTCGAACTCCACGTGGAACAGGGCCGGGCCCTGGACCTGTCCGGGGACCGGGTCGGCATCGCCTCCGCGATCTGGCCGCACGGCCGCTGGCGGTTCGACTTCCGCGGCGAGGCCAACCACGCCGGCACCACCCGGCTGGTCGACCGCCGCGACCCGATGCTCACCTACGCGTCGACCGTGCTGGCCGCCCGCGCGGAGGCGGCCCTCGCCGGGGCCGTCGCCACCTTCGGGAAGATCGCGGTCGAACCCAACGGGGTCAACGCCATCCCCTCGCTGGTGCGCGGCTGGCTCGACTCCCGGGCCGCCGACCAGGCCACCCTCGACACGGTCGTCACGGCCATCGAGAAGGCCGCCCGCGAGCGCGCCGACCAGGACGGCATCGACCTCGACATCGTCCGGGAGTCCTTCACCCCGGTCGTCGAGTTCGAGCACGCCCTGCGCGACGAGATGAACCGGATCCTGGGCGGTTCGGTCCCCGTGCTCGGCACCGGGGCGGGACACGACGCCGGGATCCTCTCGGCGGCCGTCCCGACCGCCATGCTGTTCGTACGGAACCCGACCGGCGTCTCCCACTCCCCGCGGGAGTTCGCCGCCGAGGACGACTGCGTGGCAGGCGTCCTCGCCCTCGCCGACGTACTGGAAGGCCTGGCATGTCGTTGACGACGTACTGGCTGGAGCACGCCTGGCTCGGCACCCATGTCGAGCCGGGCGTCGCCCTGGAGGTCACCGAAGACGGGCGGATCGGCGCCCTGCGCACCGGGGTCGAGACCCCGCCGCCGGGCGCCGAGGTGCTGCGCGGCCTGACGATCCCCGGGCTGGCCAACGCGCACAGCCACGCCTTCCACCGGGCCCTGCGCGGCACCGTCCAGGTCGGCTCGGGCACCTTCTGGACCTGGCGCGACCTGATGTACAAGGTCGCCCAGAACCTCACCCCCGACAGCTACTTCGCGCTCGCCCGCGCGGTCTACGCGGAGATGGCGCTGGCCGGCATCACCAACGTCGGCGAGTTCCACTACGTCCACCACGCGCCCGGCGGCACCGCCTACGCCGACCCGAACGCGATGGGCGAGGCCCTGATCGAGGCCGCCGCCGCGGCCGGAATCCGGATCACCCTCCTGGACACCGCGTACCTGTCCTCGGGCTTCGGCGAAGCCCCCAACAGCCACCAGCTGCGCTTCTCCGACGGCACCGCCGAGGCCTGGGCCGAGCGCGCGAGCGCGCTGAAGCCCCGCGAGCACGCCCTGATCGGCGCCGCGATCCACTCGGTGCGCGCCGTACCGGCCGCCGAACTGGCCACCGTGGCCGGCTGGGCCGAGGAGCGCGGGGCGCCCCTGCACGTCCACCTCTCGGAGCAGACCGCCGAGAACGACGCCTGCCAGGCCGCCCACGGACGCACCCCGACCCAGCTGCTGGCCGACCACGGTGTGCTCGGCCCGCGCACCACCGGCGTCCACAACACGCACCTCACCGATGTGGACATCGCCCTCCTCGGCGGGACCGGCACGGGCACCTGCATGTGCCCCACCACCGAACGCGACCTCGCGGACGGCATCGGCCCGGCGACCCGGCTCCAGCACGCGGGCAGCCCGCTGTCCCTGGGCAGCGACAGCCACGCCGTGATCGACCTGCTCGAAGAGGCCCGCGCGATGGAGCTGAACGAGCGCCTGCGCAGCCGCACCCGGGGCCACTGGACGGCGAACGCCCTGCTCACCGCCGCCACCGAGGACGGCCACGCCGCCCTCGGACTCCCGGACGCGGGGCGCCTGGAGGCGGGCGCGCTCGCGGACTTCACCACGATCGCGCTGGACTCGGTCCGTACGGCGGGTCCGCCGGCGCGGCTCGGCGCCGAGACGGCGGTGTTCGCCGCCACCGCCTCGGACGTCCGCCACACGGTGGTCGGCGGCCGCCACGTGGTCCGCGACGGCCACCACACCCTGGTCGGGGACGTCCCGTCCGCCCTCGCCGAATCGATCGCAGCCCTGCGCGGCTGACCGTCGCGGGGCTCCGCCCCGGACCCCGCGCCTCGAACGCCGGCGAGGCTGGATTTTCAGCCCGTCCGGCGTTTGAGGACCGGGTCCGGGCAGAGCCCGGGAAACGGCGAAAGGGCGGGGCGGGGAGAGCAACCTTGAGAGGAACCATGACCACCACCTGCATCACCAACATCGGCAGCCTCGTCACCAACGACCCCGCCGCAGGCGACGGTTCACCGCTCGGACTGATCGAGAACGCCGCCGTCGTCATCGAAGGCGACAAGGTCGCCTGGGTCGGTCCCGCCGCCAAGGCGCCCGACACCGACGAGGTCGTCGACGCGCAGGGTCGGGCCGTCATCCCCGGCTTCGTCGACTCCCACTCGCACCTCGTCTTCGCCGGCGACCGCACCCAGGAGTTCAACGCCCGGATGTCGGGCCGCGCCTACTCCGCCGGCGGCATCCGCACCACCGTCGCCGCCACCCGCGCCGCCACCGACGCCGAGCTGGAGGCGAACCTCGTCCGCCACCTCGACGAGGCCCGCCGCCAGGGCACCACCACCTTCGAGACCAAGTCCGGCTACGGCCTCACCGTCGCCGACGAGGCCCGCGCCCTGCGCATCGCCGCCGCGCACACCGAGGAGGTCACCTACCTCGGCGCGCACATCGTCTCCCCGGACTTCGCCGAGGACCCGGCCGGCTACGTCGACCTCGTCACCGGCGAGATGCTGGCGGCCTGCGCCCCGTACGCCCGCTGGGTGGACGTCTTCTGCGAGAAGGGCGCCTTCGACGGCGACCAGGCCCGCGCCATCCTCACCGCCGGCGCCGCCGCCGGGCTGATCCCGCGCGTGCACGCCAACCAGCTCTCCTACGGGCCCGGCGTCCAGCTCGCCGTCGAGCTCGAAGCGGCCTCCGCCGACCACTGCACCCACCTCACCGACGCCGATGTCGACGCCCTCGCCCAGGCCGCCGACACCACCGTCGCCACCCTGCTGCCCGGCGCCGAGTTCTCCACGCGCGCCCAGTGGCCCGACGCCCGGCGCCTGATCGACGCGGGCGCCACCGTCGCCCTGTCCACGGACTGCAACCCCGGCTCCTCCTACACGAGTTCGATGCCCTTCTGCATCGCGCTCGCGGTCCGCGACATGCGGATGACCCCCGACGAGGCCCTCTGGTCGGCCACCGCCGGTGGCGCCCGCGCCCTGCGCCGCGACGACATCGGCCTCCTCGCCCCGGGAGCCCGCGCGGACCTGGCCCTGCTGGACGCCCCGAGCCATGTCCACCTCGCCTACCGACCGGGCGTACCGCTGGTCTCCGGTGTCTGGCAGCGGGGGCGCCGCGCCTACTGACGAACAGTCGATCCCGGGTTGTCCTTTGTCTTCCCTCCGTAAGGGCCCGGGCGTACCTTGAGCCACCGATCTGATGTGTCGTCAGTTTTCTGTGGCCCGAGGGGAAGACGAAGGTGTCCGACCGCAAACGCTCCACCGCGCTCGCGCTGGCCTCCGCGCTGGCCGGATCGGCGGTGCTGTTCACCGCCCCCGCGGCCCATGCCGCCGTCGTCGACGTCGCCTACGACTGCAAGACCCCGATCGGGGACAAGTCGGCGGTGTCGCCCATCGACATCAAGTCCGTCAAGGAGGGGGACGGGTACAAGCTGACGATGTCCTTCCAGAAGGGCGTCTCGTCCAGCCCCATCGAGCTCGGCAAGGGCGCCATGAGCCCCAGCGCCGTCATCGTCGTCGGCGGCGCCGAGAAGGTGTCCGTACCGGTCTCGGGACCGTCCAACCCCGAGGCCGTGCCCCCGGACACCCCCATCAAGATCACCGACCTCTCGGGCACCTACACACCCAAGAAGAGCGGCAAGGTCACCTTCACCGCCGGCGTGCTCACCATCAAGGCGATGGGCACCACGACCACCTGCACCCCCGGCAACAACCCGGGACCGTCGCTCGAACTGGACGTCACGGCGCCCGGCGGCGGGGGCGGTGGCGGGGGCACGCAGCCCGGCACCGACACCACCGGCGACACCCTCCCGCAGACCGGGCCCACCGACTCCGCCCTGGCCCTCGGCACCCTCGGCGGCACGGTGCTGCTCGCTGGCGCGGCCGGCGTGCTCTGGCTGACCCGGCGCGGGCAGCGGGCCCGGTCCTGAACGGAGCACCTCGGTCATGCCCGTGCTCCACTGCCTCAGGCGCGCCGTCGTCGTCCTCCTGCTCGCCGCCGCCACGCTGTACGCGGCCCCCGCGCGCCCGGCGGCCGCCGACGAGCCGGGCTGGACCGCCGAGCCCGCCACCGGCGCGGCGGCGACCGCCGTCCGCCCGTACTTCTACCTGGCAGGCGCCCCCGGCACCGTGCTGGAGGACCGCCTCGCCCTGGCCAACACCACCGACCGGGAGCGCACCATCACCCTGCGCGGGGCCGACGCCTACAACACGGCCGACGGCGCCTTCGCGGTCCGCCCGGCGACGCCCGGCGCCGGGGCAGCAGCGGCCGCCGGGGCCGCCGGGGCCGGTTCCTGGATCAGCTTCGGGACCGCCACCACCGTGAAGGTCCCGCCCCGTACCCGGGCCGTGGTCCCCTTCACCCTCACCGTGCCGCCCGCGTCCCCGCCCGGCGACCACCCCGCCGCCGTGATCGCCACCGAGGGCGGCCACGAGGTCGGCGTGCGGGTCCACCTGCGGGTCGGCGGCCCCACACTGGCCGCCCTCACGGTCGAGGACGTCGCCGTACGGGGCCGGGGCGCGGCCGCCGTCATCGCCTACACCCTCGTCAACCGCGGCAACGTGGCCCTCACCCCCGAACTCCGGATCCGCGCCGAGGCCCTGGTCGGCGAGCCGGCCGACCCGCCCCGCGGCCGCGCCCCGCCGGTCGAGCTGCTGCCCGGTCAGCGGGTGGAGCTCACCGAGCCCTGGCCCGGCGCCCCGGCCTTCGACCGGGTCCGGGTCACCCTCACCGTGACCGCCCCCGGCGGCGCCCGCGCGGTGGCCACCGGAACGCGCTGGCTCGTCCCCTGGGGCCTGGCCGGCTGGACCGGGGGCGGCCTGCTCGGCCTCGGCGCGACGACCGCCGCCGCGCTGTACCTCGTACGCGGCCGGCGACCCGAACCGGGCCCGGCCCCGGCGCCGGGCGGGCCGTCCGCGGCCGGGCCGACACCCCCTGCACCGCACCACGAACTGACGGGAGCCGCCAGGTGAGAAGAGTCGGAGCCCTGCTGGCCGCGGGGCTGGCGGTGTGCGCCCTCGCCCTGTTCCCCGCGAACCCGGCCGCGGCCGCCGAGGGCAAGCCGGCCGTGGCGCTCTCGCTCCAGGAGGCCGCCAAGGGCACCGGGATCACCGTCACCGGCACCGGCTGGCCGGCGAAGACGCTGGTGATGCTGCTGGTCTGCGGTCAGAACATGATCGGCGGCACCAACAGCTGCGCCAACGCCGACGGTGCCGCCGTCTCGGTCGGCGCCGACGGGAGCTTCACCGCGCAGCTGCCCGTGGTGGCACCGCCCAAGCCCTGCCCCTGCATCGTCAACGTCACCTCCGTCAACGGCGACCAGTCCACCGTCGCGACCCCCTTGAAGATCACCGACCACCCGGTCGCCGAGCTGCCCGCCGAGTCCGGCACGGCCCGCCTCGCGATGCTCACCGGGGTCCGGCTGGAGGGCGAGGACGGGGTGCTGACCTGGTTCGGTGCCCCGCCCACCCGGAAGTTCAAGGTCACGGTCGGCAATCTCGGCCCGGTCCCGGTCAAGGACCCGGTCTTCCAGCTCGGCACCGCGCACGGGGTGTTCGCCCCGCTGTGGGAGGAGGCCCGCTGGAAGGGCACCGTCCCGCCCGGCGGGAAGGCGGAGATCGCGCTCGACGTGAGTCTGGCCGCCGGCGCCCACGGGGACTACACGATCTCCCTCAAGTACGGCGAGACCGTGGTGGCCACACAGCCCTGGGGCGTGGACCGCCCGTACGGGGTGCTGCTCTTCTGGGGTTTGCTCCTGCTGGTGATCCCGGCCGCGGTCTTCCGTATCGGCATGGCGGTCGTCGACCGGGTCCGGCCGGGCGCCGCGCCCGCCGCCGGCCGGCACCGGGGCGTACGGCTCCCCGACGCGGCCTCCGCGGTGACGGCCCGGCTGCCGCGGTTCGGGTCCCCACGGCCGCCCGAACGGGCCCCGGGCTCCGACGACCCGGAGCCGTCCCCCCAGACCACCACGGCGGTCCTGCCGTGGTTCACCCCGGACAGCGCGCCGGGCACAGCACCACAGGCGTCCGCACCGTCTGAGAACCGTTCGACGACGAAGGGACATTCGTGAATACCCAACGGAGGGTGAGCGCGGCCGTGATCGCGCTGCTGCTCGGCGGTGCCGGTATCGCCATCGGAGCCACTCCCGCCCAGGCCGCGGAGACCAAGTTCAACGTCAAGTGCGTTCCCCCGGCCGGGGGCGGCGCTCCGGTGGAGGGGGAGACGACCGCCAAGGTCACCGCCCCCGCCTCGGCGAAGGTCGGCGACGAGGTCGACGTGTCCTGGGAGACGGTGAAGCCGGCCTCGAACAACACGGACCTGATGGACATCCCGCAGGACGCGGTCCAGCCCACCGGCTGGATCACGGTCGGCGGCGGGGGCGGTGAGCTGAAGGTCGTCGGGGAGAAGAAGAACCCGCCGATCCCGAAGAAGGCGCCCATGCAGATGTCCGTGATGAAGGGCAAGCTGAAGCTCACCAAGGCCGGGAAGATCACGCTGACCCCCGGCAAGTACGACGTGGCCGTCACCTTCTCCTTCGGCACGTTCGTCACCAAGTGCGCGCCGACCGGCGCCGTGGGGGTCGGGGCCACCATCGACGTGGCGGCCGGCTCCAGCGGGGGTACGACCACCGGTGGCACGACGACCGGTGGCACCACCACGGGCGGCACCACCACGGGCGGTTCCACGACCACGGGAGGCTCCACCGGCGGCGGAGGCGGCCAGACCGACTTCCCGGGCAAGGCGGTCGAGGTGGCCTTCGACTGCGGGCCGGTCGTTCCGGGGGGCATCAAGACCCCGGTCACGATCAACGCCAAGAAGAACGGCGGCAGCTACGACCTGACGGTCAAGACCGCCAAGGGAGCGATGGCGGCGCCCATGGCCCTGCCCGCGGGAGCGCTCAAGCCCTCCATGGACGTGAAGCTCGGCGGGGCGGACAGCGGCACGGTCAAGGTCTCCGGCCCGGCCAACGCGGAGCCGATCCCGGACAAGGCCCCGGTCAGCCTCAGCGACATGACCGGTACCTACAAGCCCGGGAAGAGCGGCAAGGTGACGCTGAGCCCGGACCAGCTGACGATCGACGTCACGATGGCTCCCGGCTCCACCCCGATCAACGTCCCCTGCAAGGCCGCGAGCAGCGGGGTGTCGCTGGAACTGGACACCGCCGCCCAGCCGGGCGGCTCCGGTTCCTCGACGTCCTCCTCCGGCAGCACCACCTCGGGCGGTCTCGCCGAGACCGGCGCGGAGGACGAGGGCGGCATCAAGGCCCTCGCCCTGGTCGCCGGCACGGTGATCCTGCTCGGCGGGGCGGTGTTCACCTTCACCCCGTGGCGCCGCCTGCGCGGCACCCGCTGACACGAGAACGGCCCGGCACACCTTCCGGTGTGCCGGGCCGTTCTCGTGGGACGGGGGGCCGACGGGTCAGCCCATGCCGTCCATCAGCTGGTTGACCTTCTTGCGGTACATGAAGATCGCGAGGCCGGCGAGGACGGCGGCCACGGCCTGGAAGAGGATGACCCCGACGCCGTTCAGCTGCACGTCGGCGAGACCCATCAGACCGGTGATGCAGTCACCGGCGGTGACGGCGAGGAACCAGACGCCCATCATCTGGGAGCCGTACTTCTGCGGCGCCATCTTCGTGGTGACCGACAGGCCGACCGGGGAGAGGCACAGCTCGGCGAGCGTGTGCATCAGGAAGATGAGCACCAGCCACCACATGGTGACCTTGGTGTCGTTGCCGGCGGTCTGGCTCAGCGGGATCGCGAAGACGAAGAACGAGGCGCCGACGATGATCAGGGCCACCGAGAACTTCACGATGGTGCTGGGCTCGCGGTTGCGGCGGGCCAGGGCCACCCACGCGGCGGCGAAGACCGGGGCCAGGGCCACCACGAAGAGCGGGTTCAGCGACTGGAAGATGGTGGTCGGGACTTCCCAGCCGAACAGGCTGCGCTCGGAGTTCTTGTCACCGAAGAGCGAGAGGGTCGAACCGCCCTGGTCGTAGATCATCCAGAAGACGGCGGCGGCCACGAAGAACCAGATGTAGGCGCTCATCCGGGTCTGCTCGACGGTGGACAGGTCCCGGTCCCGCTTGATGCGGACGAGGACGGCGACCGGGATGAGCAGGCCGGCGATGGTGATCGGGTACAGCGCCCACTTGATGGTGAACATGTCCGCGGCGACGACGGCGCCGTAGAAGACGGCGACGACGGCCAGGACGGCGAGGGCCTTGACGATCACGGCCTTGCGCTCGACCGCGGACAGCGGGTTCGGGACGACGCTGCTCTGCGGGCTCAGGGTGCGGCCGGCGAGCAGGTAGACCACGAGGCCGATGCCCATGCCGACGGCGGCCAGCGCGAAGCCGAGGTGCCAGTTGACCTTCTCACCGACGATGCCGATGCCGATCGGGGCGAGCAGGGCACCCACGTTGATGCCGATGTAGAAGATCGTGAAGCCGCTGTCCCGGCGCGGGTCGTCCACACCGCGGTACAGGTGGCCGACCATCGTGGAGATGTTGGCCTTCAGCAGACCGGAGCCGACCGCGACCAGCAGCAGACCGACGAAGAACGACAGCTGACCGGGCAGCGCGAGCGCCACGTGGCCCGCCATGATCACGACACCGGCGATGGTGACCGTCTTGCGGGCACCCCAGACGCGGTCACCGAACCAACCGCCGGGCATGGCCATGAGGTAGACCATGGCGACGTAGACGGAGTAGATCGCCGTGGCCGTCGCGGCGGTGAAGCCGAGGCCACCACCCTGGCTGTCGGTCGCGGCGTCGACACCACCGGAGACCAGGTACAGAACGAGAAGCGCACGCATGCCGTAGTAGGAGAAGCGCTCCCACATCTCGGTCATGAACAGCGTGGCCAGGCCGATCGGGTGGCCGAGGACGGTCTTCTCGTGAGCGGGGCTCGGTGAGGCCGTCGTCAGGCTGGAAGCCATGGTCGATCCTTGCTTGCTCGGGACGCTTCGGCTTCGTGAGCTCATCCGCGCCCGGTGGGGGGTGGCCGGCACCGGTGGACGGATCTCCCACCCCACGCCTCGGGGCCCGCCCCACGGGGATGGGGGCGGCAGGACATCCGTAACCGGGATCCACGCCCTCCCGCGCATCTCACGCGAGGGGCCCGGCCAACAGGTCATTCACTGTCGTCACGATCGGCCGGGCCGGCCCTCGATCGGACCGTCCGTCCGGTTCAGGACAGAAATAGAGACCTTTGTGCTGCTTTTCGGCACAAAGGTCCCTGAGGTATTGCATCAGGCGTCTCGCCACCATACGACACGACACTGCGGCATATGAAAGGACTTGAGAGATGGATCACAAGGCGCGCCGGGAACCGTTCGACCATATTCGAAGGCGCTCAGTCCCTCATAAGCGCAGATAGAGAGGGGTCCTCCCGGGGGCCTCTGGATTCAGCCGCCGCGCACTACCATCACCCACATGACGCGTGTACTGCTCGCCGAGGACGACGCATCCATCTCGGAACCCCTGGCCCGCGCCCTGCGCCGGGAGGGGTACGAGGTCGAGGTCCGGGAGGACGGCCCCACCGCCCTGGACGCGGGACTGCAGGGCGGCGTCGATCTCGTCGTCCTCGACCTGGGACTGCCGGGCATGGACGGCCTGGAGGTGGCCCGCCGGCTGCGCGCCGAGGGCCACGGCTTCCCGATCCTGGTCCTCACCGCCCGGGCCGACGAGGTCGACACGGTCGTCGGCCTGGACGCCGGCGCCGACGACTACGTGACCAAGCCCTTCCGTCTCGCCGAACTGCTCGCCCGGGTCCGGGCCCTGCTCCGGCGCGGCGCCACCGAGGCCCTGCAGCCCCCCGCCACCCACGGCGTGCGGATCGACGTCGAATCGCACCGGGCGTGGATGGGGGAGGAGGAGCTCCAGCTCACGGCCAAGGAGTTCGACCTGCTGCGGGTCCTGGTCCGCGACGCGGGCCGGGTGGTCACCCGCGACCAGCTCATGCGCGAGGTCTGGGACACCACCTGGTGGTCCTCCACCAAGACCCTCGACATGCACATCTCCTGGCTGCGCAAGAAGCTGGGCGACGACGCCGCCAACCCCCGCTACATCGCCACCGTGCGGGGCGTCGGTTTCCGCTTCGAGAAGAGCTGACCGCCTCCTACGCCCCACCTGGGGCATGCTCTAGGGCATGCGCCGCCGCCTCATCAACTCCACGCTCGCCGTGGTGCTCGTCGTGATCGCCGTCTTCGGGGTCTCCCTCGTCATCGTGGAGACCCGGACCATCACCAGCAGCGCCCAGGACCGCATCGAGTCCGAGGCGCTGCGGCTCGTGGGCATCGTCGAGGCGAACGTCCTGGAGAAGAAACCGATCGACCCCGTGGCCCTCGGCGAGCAGCTCGACTCCGGCCACCACGCGCGGATCACCGTCCCCGGCCAGTCGGTCGTGCAGGTGGGCGCCCCGATCCCCGACAGTGTGATCCGCGGCACCGCCCGCGGGGAGCAGGGCGAGGTCGTCATCGTGGAGGAGTCCCGCTCCACCGTGACCCGCGAGGTCGGGCGGACCCTGGCCGTGGTCGGCGCGGTGGCCCTGCTGGCCGTCGTGGCGGCCGTACTGCTCGCCGTACGGCAGGCCAACCGGCTGGCCTCCCCGCTCACCGACCTGGCCGAGACGGCCGAGCGGCTCGGATCGGGCGACCCGCGGCCCCGGCACAAGCGGTACGGGGTCCCCGAGCTGGACCGGGTCGCGGACGTACTGGACTCCAGCGCCGAGCGGATCGGCCGGATGCTGACAGCCGAGCGGCGCCTGGCCGCGGACGCCTCCCACCAGCTACGCACCCCCCTCACCGCGCTCTCCATGCGGCTGGAGGAGATCACGGTCACCGACGACCTGGCGACCGTCCGGGAGGAGGCGACGATCGCCCTGACCCAGGTGGAGCGGCTCACGGACGTGGTGCAGCGGCTGCTCACGAACTCGCGGGACCCGCGGACGGGCTCGGCGGTCCCCTTCGACCTGGACGAAGTCGTCAAGCAGCAGGTGGAGGAGTGGCGGCCGGCCTACCGCAGTGCGGGCCGGGCCATCGTGCGGTCCGGACGGACGGGCGTGCGGGCCGTCGGCACCCCGGGCGCGGTCTCCCAGGTGCTGGCCACCCTGGTGGAGAACGCCCTGATGCACGGCGGCGGCACGGTCGCGCTGCGTACCCGGGTGATCGGCAACCAGGCCGTGCTGGAGGTCACGGACGAGGGACCCGGCGTCCCGCCGGACCTCGGCAACCGGATCTTCGAGCGGGCCATCAGCGGTCGCAACTCCACCGGGATCGGCCTCGCGGTGGCCCGGGACCTCGCGGAGGCGGACGGCGGCCGCCTGGAGCTGCTCCAGACCCAGCCACCGGTGTTCGCGCTCTTCCTCAGCCGCACGGCGCCGGAACCGGCCGAACCGCAGACCACCGTCCGCTAGGGGGGTGTGACTAGTTGTTCGCGGGCGCCGGCTCGGGCAGCGGTTCGGGCCTGCGGTCCGGCTTCGGCACGGGCGCCGGGTCCGGCATCGGCTCGCTCGGCTCCGTCGGCGCGGGCAGGGCCTTGAAGACCCAGGTCCGGTACGACCAGAAGCGGAAGACGGTCGCCGTCCCGATGCCGACGAACTTGAAGACGTTGGACGCGAGCGGCCCGTCCCAGCCGAACCCGTAGGTGGCGGTGTAGAGCACGCCGTTCTCGATGACCAGCCCGATCGCGCTGAACAGGGCGAACAGGGTCAGCTCGCGGGTGCGCCCGCTCTGCGCGCGGTCCCGGTAGGCGAAGTAACGGAAACCGAGGTAGTTCGTGGCGATGGCCACGACGGTGGCTATGACGCTCGCGCGCACCACCTGGAGGTCGGTCGTGTTGCGGATCAGGTTGAAGACACCCAGGTTGACCAGCACACCGAGACCGCCGACGGCCCCGAACTTGGCGACCTCCCGTGCGAAACCGCGTACGCGTTCGAGGAGCGATCCGTTCTTCGGCGTGCTCATGTGATGGTTCAGTCCCTGTCGGTCACCGCCCCGCGAGGGGCGTCCGGTGGTTTTCGTCAACCCAGACATGCTAAGTGTCGCCCGGTTGCTCCGTCTTTCCCATCCGGGACCGTGCGACGCAACGCACACGGGTACACACAGGGGAACGTTCTCGCCAGGGCTGAGCCCATGCGGGTCCTGATGGCCGAATACCGGCGGATACCCTGGAGAGGTGACGTTCCCGGTAGTCGGCATGGTCGGCGGCGGACAGCTCGCCCGCATGACCCACGAGGCGGGTATCCCCCTCGGCATCAGATTCAAGCTCCTCAGTGACACCCCGCAGGACTCGGCGGCCCAGGTCGTGAGCGATGTCGTCATCGGCGACTATCGCGACCTGGAGACGTTGCGTGCCTTCGCGCGCGGTTGTGACGTGATCACCTTCGACCACGAGCATGTACCCATGGAGCACCTGCGGGCCCTGGAAGCGGACGGCATCCCCGTCCGCCCGGGGCCCGACGCTTTGGTGCATGCCCAGGACAAGGGGGTGATGCGCGCCAAGCTCGACGAGATCGGCGCGCCCAGCCCCCGCCACCGGATCGTGAGCGATCCGGACGACGTGACCGCCTTCGCGCACGAGGTGGGCGGGTTCCCCGTGATCCTCAAGACCGTGCGGGGCGGGTACGACGGCAAGGGGGTGTGGTTCGTCCGCACCCCCGAGGACGCGGCGGCCCCGTTCAAGGCGGGTGTCCCGGTCCTCGCGGAGGAGAAGGTCGATTTCGTCCGCGAGCTCGCGGCGAACATCGTCCGCTCCCCGCACGGCCAGGCGGTGGCCTATCCCGTCGTCGAGTCCCGCCAGGTGGACGGGGTCTGCGACACGGTGATCGCCCCGGCCCCGAACCTCTCGGAGGCCCTCGCGGGCGAGGCCCAGGCCCTCGCCCTGCGCATCGCCAAGGAACTCGACGTGACCGGCCACCTGGCCGTGGAGCTGTTCGAGACCACCGACGGTCGGATCCTGGTCAACGAGCTGGCGATGCGCCCGCACAACAGCGGCCACTGGACCCAGGACGGGGCCGTGACCTCCCAGTTCGCCAACCACGTGCGCGCGGTCCTGGACCTTCCGCTGGGCGACCCGCGCCCCCGCGCCACGTGGACCGTCATGGCGAACGTGCTGGGCGGGGACTTCCCCGACATGTACGCGGCGTACCTGCACTGCATGGCCCACGATCCCCAGCTGAAGATCCACATGTACGGCAAGGACGTGAAACACGGTCGCAAGGTCGGCCACGTCAACACCTACGGCGACGATCTGGACGATGTGCTGGAGCGCGCACGCCACGCTGCCGACTACCTCAGAGGAACGGTCACCGCATGAGCCCCACCTCCGCAGCCCCTGTCATCGGCATCGTCATGGGCTCCGACTCGGACTGGCCCGTCATGGAGGCGGCCGCCCAGGCCCTGGACGAGTTCGAGATCTCGTACGAGGTCGACGTCGTGTCCGCCCACCGGATGCCGCGCGAGATGATCGAGTACGGGGAGCGGGCCGCCGGCCGCGGACTGAAGGCGATCATCGCGGGCGCGGGCGGAGCCGCCCACCTGCCCGGCATGCTCGCCTCGGTCACCCCGCTCCCGGTCATCGGCGTGCCGGTGCCGCTGAAGTACCTCGACGGCATGGACTCGCTGATGTCGATCGTCCAGATGCCGGCCGGGGTCCCCGTCGCCACCGTCTCGATCGCCGGCGCGCGCAATGCGGGCCTGCTGGCCGTACGGATGCTGGCCGCGCACGACCCGGAGCTGCTGGCCCGGATGACCGACTTCCAGCAGGAGCTCAACGACCAGGCCACCGAGAAGGGCAAGCGGCTGCGTACGAAGGTCGCCGGCTCGGAGTCCTTCGGGTTCGGCAAGTGAGCGCCGCGCAGCGTCTGGACGAGGCGCGCGAGCTGTTGGCCGAACACCCCGTCGTGGACGGCCACAACGACCTGCCCTGGGCGCTGCGCGAGCAGGTGCGCTACGACCTGGCGCGCCGGGACATCGCGGGCGACCAGTCCGCCCACCTGCACACCGACATCCCCCGGATGCGCGCCGGCGGGGTCGGCGCGCAGTTCTGGTCCGTCTACGTGCGGTCCGACTACGCCGGTGACGAGGCGGTCAGCGCCACCCTGGAGCAGATCGACGTCGTCGCCCAGCTGATCGACCGTTATCCCGGCGACCTCGTGCGGGCGCTGACGGCGGACGACATGGAGGCGGCCCGCGCCGACGGCCGGATCGCCTCGCTGATGGGCGCCGAGGGCGGCCACTCCATCAACAACTCGCTCGCCACCCTGCGCGCCCTGCACCAGCTGGGCGTGCGGTACATGACGCTCACGCACAACGACACCATCGACTGGGCGGACTCGGCGACCGACGAGCCCCGGCACGGCGGTCTGACCGACTTCGGCCGCGAGGTCGTCCGCGAGATGAACCGCGTCGGCATGCTGGTGGACCTCTCGCACGTCGCCGCGACGACGATGCGCGACGCCCTCGCGGTCTCGGCCGCGCCGGTCGTCTTCTCGCACTCCTCGGCGCGGGCCGTCTGCGACCACCCGCGCAACATCCCCGACGACGTGCTGGCGCTGCTGCCGGCCAACGGCGGGGTGGCGATGGCCACCTTCGTCCCGAAGTTCATCCTCCCGGCGGCGGTCGAGTGGACCCTGGCCGCGGACGAGAACCTGCGGGCGCACGGCCTCCACCACCTGGACACCACCCCCGAGGCGATGGCCCTGCACCGGGCCTTCGAGGAGGCGCGCCCGCGCCCCGTGGCCACGGCCGCGACCGTGGCCGACCACTTGGACCACATGCGCGAGGTGGCCGGCATCGACCACATCGGCATCGGCGGGGACTACGACGGCACGGCCTTCACCCCGTCCGGCCTGGACGACGTGGCGGGCTACCCGAACCTCGTCGCCGAGCTGCTCGCGCGCGGCTGGTCCAAGGCCGACCTGGCACAGCTGACCTGGTCCAACGCGGTACGGGTGCTGCGCGACGCGGAGGCGGTCGCCCGCGACCTGTCGGCCTCCCGGGGCCCGTCGAACGCGGTGATCCGCTAGCGGACGCGGTGCCCGGCGGGGCGCGGTGACGGGGCGACCCGCGGGGTCACTCGAACGCTGCGTCCGCCGGGCGGCCCCGCCGTCCCGCGTGTCACGGTGGCAGCACCTCTCCCTGCTGCCGCCGAGACCGGAGCGAACGCCATGGCCGACCTGCAGGATGAACCCCACTCCGTGGGCATCGGAGCCGAAGACCTCCCCGCCCCCGCGGTGGCGGTGGCGGCGGGCGCCCTCGACCGGGCCGTCGCGCTGCTGGCCGTCCATCCCGTGGCCGACGGGTGCAACACGCTGGTCCGGACCCTGCACCAGCGCCCGTACCACGACATCGAGACCTCGGACACGGGCGTGGACACCGACATCCCGCGGCTGCGCGCCGGGGGAGTGGGGGCCCAGTTCTGGTCCCTGCTCGTGCCGTCGGCGCGCGCGGACGTCTCCGGCGACCAGGTGCTCTCCGACACGTTGGACCAGATCGACACGGCGCTGACCCTGATGCGCCGCTATCCCGACAGCCTGCTCCTGGCCCTCACCGCCGACGACCTGGCGGACGCCCGCAACCGCGGCCGCATCGCCTCGTACCTGGGCCCGGTGCCCGGCCGCACCCTCACCGACTCCCTCGGCGCGTTGCGCGCCTTCCACGCGCTGGGCGTACGGATCCTCGCGCCGGCGGGAGCGCCCTGGGCGCGGGAGGAGCTGACGCCCTTCGGCCACGAGGTGGTCCGCGAGGCGAACCGGCTGGCGATCCTGCTGGACCTGACGGACTGCCCGCCGACGGTCGCCTGCCGACTCGCGGGAGCCTCCAAGGCCCCGGTGATCATCTCGAACACGGCGGCCGCCTCGCTCAACCCGCATCCGGGGAACGTGACCGACGAGGTGCTGGCCGCCCTACGGGAGGCGAACGGCCTGGCGATGGTCACCTTCGACACCGAGCGCACCGGGGACTCCCTGCACGCGGTGGCGGACCACCTGGACCACGTACGGGCGATCGCGGGCCCGCACGGCGTCGGACTGGGCGCCAGCTTCGGCACCGGACCGGGCCACCCCCGCCCGACGGGCCTGACCGACCCCTCGGGCTATCCGCGACTGATCGCGGAACTGCTGGAGCGCGGCTGGCCGGAGTCCGAGGTGGCCCTGCTGACCTGGGGCAACGCCCAGCGGGTGCTACGCGACGCGGAATTCACCTCCCGCGCGGCCGGCCACCGCCGCTAATCGAGCCCCGCCGGCGATTGAGGCGCGGGGGTTCGGGGGCAGCGCCCCCGCAACGGTGCCGCACCCGAACCGGGATCCGCACCCCCACCCGGCCCGAGGGCTAGGCCCGCGGACGCCCCATCGCCCGGTACGTCCAGCCCGCGGCCCGCCACCGCTCGGGGTCCAGCGCGTTGCGGCCGTCCAGGATGAGCCGGTCGGTGACCACGCCGCCCAGCTCCGCCGGGTCGAGGTCGCGGAACTCGCGCCATTCGGTCAGGTGCAGGACGACCTCCGCGCCGCGGGCGGCGGCCATCGCGGAGTCCGCGTAGCCCAGCGTCGGGAAGAGGCGGCGGGCGTTGTCCATGCCCTTGGGGTCGTAGACGGTGACCTGGCCGCCCTGGAGGTGGATCTGCCCGGCCACGTTCAGCGCGGGCGAGTCCCGTACGTCGTCGGAGTCCGGCTTGAAGGTGGCGCCGAGCACGGCGACCCGCTTGCCGAGGAACGAACCGCCCACGGACTCCCGGGCCAGCTCGACCATGTGCCCGCGGCGCCGCATGTTGATGGAGTCGACCTCGCGCAGGAAGGTCAGTGCCTGGTCGGCGCCCAGCTCGCCGGCGCGGGCCATGAAGGCCCGGATGTCCTTGGGCAGGCAGCCGCCGCCGAAGCCGATCCCCGCGCGCAGGAACTTCGCGCCGATCCGCTCGTCGTAGCCGATGGCCTCGGCCAGCTTGGCCACGTCGCCGCCGGCGGCCTCGCACACCTCCGCCATCGCGTTGATGAAGGAGATCTTGGTCGCGAGGAAGGAGTTCGCGGCGGTCTTCACCAGCTCCGCGGTCGGGAAGTCGGTGACCACCAGCGGGGTCCCCTCCGACATCGGGGTCTCGTACACCTCCCGCAGCAGCTTCTCGGCGCGCTCGCCCTGGACGCCGATCACGATCCGGTCGGGGTGCAGGGTGTCGTCGACCGCGAAGCCCTCCCGCAGGAACTCCGGGTTCCAGGCCAGCTCCACGTCCGTGCCCGCCGGGGCCAGCTCCGTGAGCTTCACCGCGAGCCGCTCCGCCGAGCCCACCGGCACCGTGGACTTGCCGACGACCAGGACCGGCCGTGTCAGATGGGGGGCCAGCGAGGCCATCGCGGAGTCCACGTAGGACATGTCGCAGGCGTACTCACCGTGCTTCTGCGGGGTGTTCACGCAGACGAAGTGGACGTCGCCGAAGGCGCCGACCTCCTCCCAGGAGGTCGTGAACCGCAGCCGGCCGGTCGAGCCGGGCAGTCCGGCCACGTGCTTGGCCAGCAGTTCCTCCAGCCCGGGCTCGTACATCGGGACCCGGCCCGTGGCCAGCATCTCGATCTTCTCGGGCACCACGTCCAGCCCCAGCACCTCGAAGCCCAGCTCCGCCATCGCGGCGGCGTGGGTCGCACCGAGGTAACCGGTGCCGATCACAGTGATCCTGAGGGGGGCCATGGGTGCTCCAGAGGTGCGGGGCCGTTTGCGGCCACTGAGCATAGTCGGGCCCGTCGGCGGGGACGTTCCCGGAGGAACCACCGCTGTCACCCATCTCACGTGGCCCGTCCATATCGCCATCCGTGACCGGACCACTAGGCTTGGGTTACTTAACGGTAGTTAGCATCACGCATCACCCTGGGGAGTGAGAGATCTTGGCGGGTTCTGCCGACTTCGACCTGTACCGCCCGGCCGAGGAGCACGACATGCTCCGCGAGTCGGTCCGCTCGCTCGCCGAGGCGAAGATCCTGCCGTTCGCGGCCGCGGTCGACGAGGAGTCCCGCTTCCCGCAGGAGGCCCTGGACGCCCTGGTCGCCAGCGACCTGCACGCCGTCCACGTGCCGGAGACCTACGGCGGCGCGGGCGCCGACGCCCTCGCCACCGTGATCGTGATCGAGGAGGTGGCCCGTGTCTGCGCCTCCTCCTCCCTCATCCCGGCCGTGAACAAGCTCGGCTCGCTCCCGGTGATCCTCTCCGGTTCCGAGGAGCTCAAGGCCAAGTACCTGGGCCCGCTGGCCAAGGGCGACGCGATGTTCTCGTACGCGCTCTCCGAGCCGGACGCGGGCTCCGACGCCGCCGGCATGAAGACCCGCGCCGTGCGCGACGGGGACTTCTGGGTGCTCAACGGCGTCAAGCGCTGGATCACCAACGCGGGCGTCTCCGAGTACTACACGGTCATGGCCGTCACCGACCCGGAGAAGCGCTCCAAGGGCATCAGCGCCTTCGTCGTGGAGAAGAGCGACGAGGGCGTGTCCTTCGGCGCCCCGGAGAAGAAGCTCGGCATCAAGGGCTCCCCGACGCGCGAGGTCTACCTCGACAACGTCCGGATCCCCGCCGACCGCATGATCGGCGCCGAGGGCACCGGCTTCGCCACCGCGATGAAGACCCTGGACCACACCCGCATCACCATCGCGGCCCAGGCGCTCGGCATCGCCCAGGGCGCCCTGGACTACGCCAAGGGCTACGTCCAGGAGCGCAAGCAGTTCGGCAAGCCGATCGGTGACTTCCAGGGCGTGCAGTTCATGCTCGCGGACATGGCCATGAAGATCGAGGCCGCCCGCCAGCTGACGTACTCCGCCGCGGCCCGCTCGGAGCGCGTGTCCGGCGGCGGCCCCCACGAGGACCTCACCTTCTTCGGCGCCGCGGCCAAGTGCTTCGCCTCCGACGTGGCCATGGAGGTCACCACGGACGCCGTCCAGCTCCTCGGCGGTTACGGCTACACCCGTGACTACCCGGTGGAGCGCATGATGCGCGATGCCAAGATCACGCAGATTTATGAAGGCACGAACCAAGTGCAGCGCATCGTGATGGCGAGGAACCTGCCGTAGCAGGGTTTTCGCAGGTCGGCTGCCTTCTCGGGTGATCGGGGAGAGGCGGCCGGCTTGCGCTCCGTTCGGGTCCGTTCCGGGTCGTTCCTGGGCATCATCCTGGGGGAATCCTGGGCGGAGACCGGGCGCGGAACGGGTGCTGACCTGCATGAACGAGAGGGCCCCCCGGCGTGCTGCCGGGGGCCTTTCGTGTGGGCTGTCTCAGGCGACTTCGTCCCGCTCGGTGGGGTCGTTCGCGCTGCTCGGCTCCTTCGAAGAGGTAGTGGTAGTGCTCGCGGAGCACGTCCAGTTGCTCGGCGGGCCGGAAACTCGTGTACTGCGACCCGGCGTCCGAGTGGTGGATCAACTCGCCTGTCTGAACAGGGTGTTGGTCGCGGTCGCGCCGCCAGATCTTCCTCGCCCCATAGACGCGGTAGTTGGTGTAGTGGACGTGCTGGACCAGCAGCTTCAGTTCACCGTCCCGCACTGACCGAGTGAGGTAATCGCGTCCGAGATCAGAGCACGGGCGGGGGCGCCGCAGACAGCGAGCTCGGACAGCTCTGAGAACGCCTCGGCGTACGTGGCAACCTCGCTGGGCGCCGTGACGTTCACTGCGGCCGTCAGCAGCTCAACGCTCGCTTGACGGCCATCGAACAGATGGAAGGCCCCCAAGGGCCGGACAAACCGCTGGGCCGTGAAGGGGATCACCCCAAGGCTTACGTTCGGCAGCGCCATGACGGCCGGTAGATGGCCAAGCTGTCCGGCCATGGCGGAGGCGTCGCCAATGCGGTAGCGGAGCACCGTTTCTTCCGGCAGCAGCGCGAAGCGGTGGCTGCCTTCGTGGAGAACGCGCGAGCGTTCGATTCGGGATTCCGCTGCTGAAAGGCGGCGATGGTTGATGGCAGGGCCGCCGCGGACGCCTCGGTCTGGAGCATGCCCGGCACTACGTTCGAGCCGTACACGCGGAAGTGGCGGGTCCGCTCGTACAGGGGGACAACTTCCTCCTGCGCCCGGCGCATGCCGCGGCGGTGCAGCTTTTGCCGGTGGACGTACATCTGGTCGGCTTGGCGGTTGGCCGCTATCAGGTCGTCTGTCCGGTCTTCTGCTCCGCACGCTTTTGCACCAGGCGCGGATGTCGGCGGCCGATGCAGGGGTCTTGGCGCGCTCGATGCGTGACGACTTCGCGGGCGGCTTGGGCGCTGGACGAGGGGGACGCCCCCGGAGAAGTGGTTGAAGAGCACCATCTCTCCGTCGAACACCCAGCAGTCGTTTCCGGGGAGCGCGATGTCGGAAGCCTGCCGCCGGGGCAGCCGGCGGACCTGCTCCCCGGCGTGAGGGTTGACCACGGTGCCGGCGTGCTCGTACCGGATGTAATCACGGCCGAGTGCTCGGCTGCGGGCGGCAGCTCGTTGAAGTCCGGCTCGTTCTGCGGCATCGCACGCCTCGAAGCCCAGGCCGGCCCGGCCGGGGCTTCTTCGTGCGGCGCATCGGCGTGGCCGTCGCACACCCCCGGATGGGCTAAATTTGGAACCTCATATGCACAATCGGTTGGGGAGTACGCAATGACGGAAGCGATCCTGCTAGTTGGCGGGCAGGGCACGCGTCTGCGCCCCGTGACGGTGAACACCCCCAAGCCGATGGTTCCGGCAGCAGGTGTCCCCTTCCTCGCACACCAGATAGCCAGGGCCGCTGCCGCCGGCGTCACCCACATAGTGATGGCCACCTGCTACCTCGCCGAGGTCTTCGAGCCCTACTTCGGCGACGGATCGGCCTTCGGCCTCACCCTTGAGTACGTGGTCGAGGACGAGCCCCTCGGTACCGGCGGCGCCATCCGCAACGCCGCCCAGCGGCTGCACGGCGGCCCGGACTCCTCCGTCCTCGTCTTCAACGGCGACATCCTCACCGGCCTGGACATCGCCGGCCTGGTCGAGTCCCACAAGGCCGCCGACGCCGACGTCTCCCTGCACCTCGTCAGCGTCGAGGACCCCCGCGCCTTCGGCCTGGTCCCCACCGACTCCGAGGGGCGGGTGCTGGCCTTCACCGAGAAGCCGCAGACCCCCGAAGAGATCATCACCGACCAGATCAACGCCGGCTGCTACGTCTTCCGCCGCGATGTGATCGACTCCATCCCGGCCGGGCGCCCCGTCTCCGTCGAGCGCGAGACCTTCCCCGGTCTCCTCGCCTCCGGGGCCAAGTTGCACGGCGTCACCGAGAACACCTACTGGCTGGACCTCGGCAAGCCGGAGTCCTTTGTCCAGGCTTCCGCCGATCTGGTACGAGGCGTCGTGTCCTCCCCGGCCGTTCCCGGCCCCCGTGGTGAAGCCCTGGTGCTCCCGGGCGCCCATGTGGCGGACGGCGCGAAGCTTTCGGGAGGTACTGTGGTGGGCGCTGGTGCCCGGATCGAATCGGGTGCCGTCGTCCAGGGCTCCATCGTGCTGGACGGCGCGATCATCGGTCCGGACACGCACGTCAGCGCCAGCCTGGTCGGCGCCGGAGCCTCGGTGGGATCGCGCACAGTCCTGGACGGCGCGGTCATCGGCGACGGTGCGGTCGTAGGGGCTGACAACGAACTTCGCGCAGGGGCGCGGGTGTGGTGCGAGGCTGAACTGCCTGCGGCCGCAGTCCGCTTTTCCTCCGACCGGTGACCCCGGATAGGGACGCGCGTACCGACCGACTTCAGTGAGGCATACCCCTGTGATAGGCGAGCAGCAGACTCCCCGCGCCACCGACATCGTGACCACCAAGCTCCCCGACGCGTGGGCGCAGACCCCGCTCACCGTGGTCATGCCCACGTACAACGAAGCCGGCAACCTGCCGGGCATGGCCGAGCTCATCATGGGCCTGGACCAGCCCGGCCTGCGCCTGCTGATCGTCGACGACTCCTCGCCCGACGGCACGGGCCGGATCGCCGACGAACTCGCCGAGGGCTACCTCACCGAGGACGGCGCCCCGCGCATGTCGGTGCTGCACCGCACGGCGAAGGACGGCCTCGGCCGCGCCTACGCCGCCGGCATGGCCAAGGCCGTCGAGGACGGCGCCGAGTACGTGCTCCAGATGGACGCGGACGGCTCCCACCCGGCCGGCAAGATCGCCGAGATGCTGGGCGTGGCCCTGTCCACCGGCGCCGGTCTCGTCGTCGGCAGCCGCTACGTCCCCGGCGGCACCCTGTCCGACGCGTGGGGCGCGCACCGCAAGCTGCTCTCCCGCTGGGCCAACGCCTACGCGAGCACCATCCTGGGCACCCGCGTGCGCGACATCACGGGCGGCTTCAACCTGTGGAGCGCCGAGGCGCTGCGCGGGATCGACCTGGCGTCGGTCGGCAGCGCGGGCTACAGCTTCCAGGTGGAGATGAAGTTCAAGGCGCTGCGCCGCGACTTCCAGGTGATGGAGGTCCCGATCCACTTCGAGGACCGCACCGTCGGTGAGTCCAAGATGAACCTCGCGGTCCAGCTGGAGTCCATCGCCATGCCGTGGAAGCTGCGCGCCCGCGCCGGCAAGCGCTGACCCGCTCTCACGCTCTCACGCTCTCACGGAAAATGGGGCACCCCTCAGGGTGCCCCATTTTCCTTACACCGGGTCACTGGCCGCGGACGGTGACCTTCTCGTCGTTCTGGATCTCCTTCACCAGCTGCTGCACCTTCGCCTTGTCCCAGACGAGGTTGCCGCCGCGCTGGCCGGAGATCGGCATGTTCATCGAGACGCCTTCACCGCCGTTGACGCCCTTCATCGCGAAGAACATCTGGCCCATGTCCCACAGGCCCATGTCCTTGTCCACGATCAGCGTGTCCAGCCCGGCTCCCAGCATCGGGTACAGCGCGAACGGGTTCACGATCGTGGACGGCGTGGCCGCCTGGCTCGCCAGCGCGGACAGGAACTTCTGCTGGTTCTTCGTCCGTTGAAGGTCCGACTCGGCGAAGGCGTACCGGGTCCGTACGAAGGCCAGGGACTGCTCGCCGTTCAGGGTCTGCTTGCCGGCCTGGAAGTCGGCGCCGGACTTCTCGTCCTTGAAGCCCTTCTCGATGTCCAGCTCCACCCCGCCCAGCGCGTCCACGATGTTCGCGAAGCCGGCGAAGCCGATCTCCGCGTAGTGGTCGATCCGCAGGCCGGTGTTGTGCTCCACCGTCCGCACCAGCAGCTCCGGCCCGTCCTCCGCGTACGCCGCGTTGAGCTTGACCCGGCGCCCCTGCGCGGGGAACTTCTTGCCCGACTCGGAGCCGACGAAGGACGGGATCTCCACGTCCGAGTCGCGCGGCAGCGAGATCATCGTGTTCCCGCTGGAGCACTTGGCGAGGATCATCATCGAGTCGGTCCGCTTGCCCTCGGCCGAGCCCGTGTGCAGCTTCTTCTTCTCCTCGTCGGACATGCCCTCGCGGCTGTCGGAGCCCACGATCAGGTACGTCGTGCAGTCGCCCTCCTTCGGGCGCTCGATGACCTTGGAGAGGTCCACCTCGCGGCGCACCTTGGAGTCCGCCCAGAAGTAGGTGCCCACCGTCGTCACCAGCAGCGCGGAGACCAGCACGATCGAACCGATCTTGATCCGCCTGCCCCAGTCCGGCGCGTGGCCGGGCCCCGACGGTCCGGACGGTCCCGACGGCCGCTGCGACGGCACACCCGGCCCGCCCGGTCCACCCGGACTTCCGCCCGCAGGCGTCCCGTAGACCTGACCGGTGTTGTAGCCGCTGTCGTACCCGCCGTCGTACCCGCCGTGCTGCTGTGGCGGGACCCCCGGCCGGCCGGGCTGCGGCTGCTGCGGCGGTCGCGGAGGCCTCTGCGGCTGCTGCGGCTGCCGCTGCACGTGCGGCATCCGCTGCGCGCCCTCCGGCCGCGCCTGCGCGCTGCCGCGCCCGTACCCGTCGTCCCGCCGCTCCGGCCAGTCATTCATGTGCCCAAGGATGCATGCCCGGGCGCGTCGTCCGACAGCCCGGGGGCGGATCCGTACCGGGCTGTTGCAGAGCTGATGCCTCCGGCGCGCATCTAAGGTGTCCGTATGACAGAAACACCGGGCGAGCTGCCCGGGAAGCCGATCTCGGCCTCCCGCACCACCCTCAGCCACATCATGACCGCCAACGACACCAACCTCCTCGGCTCGGTGCACGGCGGCGTGATCATGAAGCTGGTGGACGACGCGGCGGGCGCCGTGGCCGGCCGCCACTCCGGCGGACCGGCGGTCACCGCGTCCATGGACGAGATGGCCTTCCTCGCTCCCGTGCGCGTGGGTGACCTCGTCCACGTCAAGGCCCAGTGCAACTGGACCGGCCGCTCCTCCATGGAGATCGGCGTACGGGTCCTCGCGGAGCGGTGGAACGAGTCCACCCCCGCCACCCAGGTCGGCAGCGCCTACCTCGTCTTCGCGGCCGTGGACGCCGAGGGCAAGCCCCGCCAAGTCCCGCCCGTCATCCTGGAGACGGAGCAGGACGAGCGGCGCTACCAGGAGGCCCAGATCCGCCGCACCCACCGCCTGGCCCGCCGCCAGGCCATCATGGCGCTGCGCGAGGAGCGCTCCGCCCAGGGCTTCGACGAAGAGCTCTGAGCGACACCGCACAGCCCAACGGCCCGGCGGTGAGTCCTGCCTCACTTTCGTCAACCGCCCGCGCCGCCCCGACAAGGGCCCCACGTAGACTTATGAGCTGACGTTCGGGCTCACCGGGCGAACCGACGTGGCCCTTAACCCGGCTCAGCAGTGGAGAAGTTCCTCTATGTCGACGGTCGTACCCCTGGCGCCGGGCAGCAGCTCGCCAACGGTGCCGCATCCTTCCCCGACGCCCGTCGCAGCTGGTACCGGCCGACGCCCGCGGCTCCGGGCCCTGGACGGCCTGCGTCTGGTGGCCGCCCTCATGGTGGTCGCCTTCCACTGGACCGGCGTCAACCGCATGCCGGAGGTCTGGGACGGCACGCCCCGGGAGCTGATGCCGGAACTGCACCGGTTCACCGCGTACGGCTTCCTCGGGGTCGAGCTGTTCTTCCTGATCAGCGGCTTCGTCATTTGCATGTCCTGCTGGGGCAAGACGCCCCGCCAGTACTTCAACTCCCGCGTCGTGCGGCTCCTGCCCGCCTACTGGGTCGCGATCATCCTCACGACCCTCGTGGTGAACTACGCGGCGACGGCGCGCAACCGACCTCATCTCAGCAAGACGGACGTGCTCTCCAACTTCACGATGCTCCAGTTGCCACTGGGTGTCACCGAGGTGGACCCCGTCTACTGGACCCTCTGGGTCGAACTGCGCTTCTACCTGCTGTTCGCCGTCGTCGTGGCGCTCGGCGTCACCTACCGCAGGGTGCTGGCCTTCTGCGGGATCTGGATGATCCTGTCCGTGGTCGCCGACAAGGCGGACAATGCGCTGCTGAAGATGTTCGTCATGCCGGAGTACGCCCCGTACTTCATCGCCGGTATCGCCATGTTCCTGATCTATCGGTTCGGCACGAACTGGCTGCTCCTGGGCGTCGTCGGGTTCTCCTGGCTGGTGGCCCAGCATCAGCTGCTGGGCACGAAGGGCAGTTACGAGTACGGCGTCATGCACTCGCTGAGCTGGAACGTGATGGCCGGCTTCTCCCTCCTCGCCTTCGGCGTGGTGCTGGCGGTGGCGATGGGTGCCTTCGACCGGATCCAATGGAAGTGGCTGACCGTCGCCGGCGCCCTCACGTACCCCGTGTACCTGCTGCACCAGGAGATCGGATTCGCTCTGATCCGCTGGGCCCGCAACCACGGTATGGGCGTCGGAGCGACCCTGCTCGCCGTGCTTGCCTGTGTACTCCTGTTGTCGTGGATCGTGCACCGCTACGCCGAGCGGCCGCTGTCGGCTCTCATGCAGCGCATGATCGACGCCCCCGGCATCTTCCCGCTGAGGGCCGACCCGCCGGTGCGGGACCGCGCCGCGGACCGCGAACGGAACTCGAACGACATGGCAGGTTCCTCCCGATGACGACCCATACCCTGCCTTCCCCGACCGGCCGCCCCGCCTCCGAGGCGGCCTCGGACGACGCAGCGGGCCACCGGGGCGCTTCGCGCACACCGCGCTCGGCCCGCTTCGACTGGCTGTGGGCCGCCGTGCTGACCCTCGTGGTCGCCACCGTGGGCAGCGGCAACCCCCAGCTCTGGCGCGACGAGCTCGCCAGCTGGAACGCCGCGATACGCAGCACCGGCGACCTGATCGGGATGCTGGGCCATGTGGACGCCGTCTCGGGCCTCTACTACCTGCTGCTGCACGGCTGGATATCCGTCTTCGGCGACTCCGAGGTCATGCTCCGGATGCCCTCGGCGATCGCCATGGCCGGCGCCGCCGCCTTCGTCGTGCTGACCGCCCGCATGCTGTTCGACCGCCGCACCGCCGTCTTCGCCGGCCTGCTCTTCGCCCTGCTCCCGTCCGTCTCTCGGTACGGCCAGGAGGCCCGCTCCTACGCCTTCGTCGTGCTCGCGGTCACCGCCGCGACCTGGCTGCTGATGCGGGCGCTGGAGCGGCCGACCCCGCGGCGCTGGGCCCCGTACGCCGTCGCCGTGGCGGCCGCCGGACTGTTCCACATCGTCTCCCTGCTCTTCCTGCTGCCGCACGCCCTGATCGTGCTCCTGCGCTGGCGGCACGACCGGCACGGCCGCACCGTCATCGCCTACGCGGTGACCGTCGTCGTCAGCTTGCTCCCGGTGATCCCGCTGGTGCTGCTGGGGCAGCGCCAGGTCGGCCGCCAGATCAGCTGGATCAAGACCCCGCATCTGCGCAGCATCGCCGACGTGTGGGACGCCCTCTTCGGCTCCCCGCTCATCGCGCTCGCCGTCGCGGCGATGGCGCTGCTCCCGCTCGCGTGGAGTCGCGGCCGTCGGCCCGCCGTGGAGCTCGCGCTCGTCGGCGCGGCCCCGATCGCGGCCGCCTGGGTGGTCTCGCAGGGCAGCACCTCGTACTTCATGGACCGCTACCTGCTCTTCACCATGCCCGCCTGGGTGGTCCTCGCCGCCGCCGGTCTGGCCGCCCTCAGGCCCCGGCCGCTCGGGGTGGCCGGCCTGGCCGCGGTGATCCTCCTCGGCCTTCCCGACCAGCGCCAGATCCGTACCGAGACGATCAAGGCCGGCCGCGAGGGCGAGGAGGCCGCGGCGGTCATCGCCAAGGGCTACCGGCCGGGTGACGGCTTCGTACCGATCCGGGGCGCCGACAGCGTGTACATGACCGATTTCCAGGTCGAGTACTTCCTGCCGGAGCGGGTCGAGCTCCGCGACGTGTTCGCGCAGCGCTCGGCCGTGGCGAACGACGACCTGTTCCCGGTGGAGTGCGCGCAGCCCGAGCAGTGCCTCGGCACCACCCAGCGGGTGTGGGTGGTCACGTGGAGCGGTACGAAGAACCCGTACCACAAGCTCCCGGAGGCACAGGCCGAGGCGCTGGAGAAGCACTACAAGCTGGTCGAGACGAAGAAGGTCCACGGCCTCCAGGTCTCCCTGGTGGAGCGCGTCCGCTGAACGGCCGGCCGCCCGGCCGGGGCTACTTCCCGCAGACCACCTCGTCGCCGGTGACCACCCCGAAGGTGCCCTGGTACGGGTCCTCGGCCCGCACCGGCACCACCTTGCGGTAGTCCGCCCCCGCGACCACCACGACCGTCCGGCCCTGGCCCGCCACCGCCCGCAGCTCGCTGCCCGGCAGCGCGGTCGCCACCGAGCGGGCGGAGCGGTCCCAGCGGGGGTCGTAGGTGATCACCGTGCGCTTGACCTCGCGGCTCGCGCCGTTGCCCGGGGCCCGGGTGGTGTCGAAGCCGGTGGCCCGCAGCGCGGAGTCCACCCGTCCGCCCAGCCCGTCGATCCGGGTGCCGTTCTCCACCTGGACCCGGACCTGGCGCGGGGGCACGTCCACGGGCACCGCCGCGGGCGGGCCGCCCTCCGTCTTCCCGGGCCGCGCCGGGGCCAGCGGCCGGTCCTGGCGCAGCGCCTCGAACAGCTTGGCCGCCTTCGGCTCGTCCCACTTCACGGTGGACCCGATGCCCTTCACGGGGAAGGACGGGCTGCCGATGGGCACCGAGGCGAATTCCGAGGAGGACGGGGTGAAGTCCCGCATCGCCTGCCCGAGGGCCAGCATCTGCTCCGAGCCGAAGTCCTTGTCGGCCCGGACGGAGCCGAGGAGGGTGGAGCTGACCTCCTTGAACTTCACCGGGTTCAGCAGCACCCCGCCCCCGGTCGCCTGTTTGATCAGGGCGGCGACGAACCGTTGCTGGCGCTGCATCCGGCCGAGGTCGGAGGCCCCGTCGACATGGCGCGAACGCACGTACTGCAGGGCCTGGCCACCGCTGAGGCGGTGGCTGCCGGGCAGCAGGTCGAGGCCGGTGTTGCGGTCGCGCATGGTCTTCGCCGTGCAGATCTCCACGCCGCCCATCGCGTCGACCGTCTTCATGAAGCTGGTGAAGTCGACCTCCAGGTAGTGGTCGATCTTCACCCGGGTCATGTTCTCCACGGTCCGCACGGTCAGGTTGGGCCCGCCCTCCGCGTACGCCGCGTTCAGCCGCACGGGATGGGCCTTGTGGGCCTTGCCCGAGACGAGGTCCCGATGGGCGGGCACCTCGGCGTAGCTGTCGCGGGGCAGGCTGATCACACTGGCGCGTTCCTTGTCCGCCGACAGGTGCACGAGCATGATCGTGTCCGTGCAGTGGCAGGGCGCGCCGCCCAACCGGTACTCGCGCTTCTCCTCCGGGGTGACCTTCTCCCGCCCGTCCGTGCCCACCAGCAGGAAGTTGAGGCCGTGTCCGGCCTGCGGGCGGTTCTTCATGTCCTTGAACGGGTCCACCCGCTCGATCCCGGTGTCCAGGCCGGTCATCACGGCGTGCCCGATGGCCCCGGAGCCGAGCACCGCCACCGACAGGCCGGCCGCGAGTCGGACCCCCCACCGGGGCCGACCGTCCCGGCGCCGGGCGGGACCGCCTCCGCCGCGTCGGGCGCGCTGCGGTCGGGGCGGCCCGTCAGGACGGGCGGGACGGTGCGGCTGGGGCACGGGGGACACCTCCGCGGGGGGCAGCAGGGAGACCGGCCGGGGCACTGGCCGGATCAGCTGATTCGGCAGAACAGTAGGCCCATACGATCAGCAGCTGTCCTTACCGATCGCTCGGCGCGCACCCGGTTCCCCCGTACGCGGTAACGTGACACCGATACCCGACCTTGAAGGACCACATGCCCGCCCAGCAGCCCGCAGTCTCGGTGATCATGCCGGTGCTCGACGAGGAGCACTACCTCCGCGATTCCGTCCGCCACATCCTGGAACAGGAGTACGCGGGCGAGATGGAGGTGGTGATCGCACTCGGGCCGTCCACGGACCGCACCGACGAGATCGCCGCCGAACTCGTCGCCGAGGATCCCCGAGTCCACACCGTCCCGAATCCCACCGGCCGGACCCCGGCGGCCCTCAACGCCGCCATCAAGGCCTCCCGCCACCCGATCGTGGTGCGCGTCGACGGCCACGGCATGTTGTCGCCGAACTACATCGCCACCGCCGTCCGCCTCCTGGAGGAGACCGGCGCCCAGAACGTCGGCGGCATCATGCACGCCCAGGGCGAGAACGCCTGGGAAGAGGCCGTGGCCGCGGCGATGACCTCGAAGATCGGTGTCGGCAACGCTCCGTTCCACACCGGAGGCCAGGCGGGACCGGCCGAGACCGTCTATCTCGGCGTCTTCCGCCGTGAGGCGCTGGAACAGCAGGGTGGCTACAACGAGGAGTTCATCCGCGCCCAGGACTGGGAGCTGAACTTCCGCATCCGCGACGCCGGTGGTCTGATCTGGTTCTCGCCGGAGCTGCTGGTCCAGTACCGCCCGCGCCGCTCCGTCAAGGCGCTGGCCAAGCAGTACAAGGACTACGGACGCTGGCGGCACGTGGTGGCCCGCTACCACTCGGGCTCCATCAACCTGCGCTACCTGGCCCCGCCGACCCTCGTCTGCGCGCTCGCCGCGAGCGTGGTCGTCGGCGTGACCGTGTCCCCCCTGGGCTTCGTCCTCCCGGCCGGTTATCTCGCGGCGATCACCGCGGGCTCCGTACCGGCGGGCAAGGGGCTCGGGCTCAAGGCCCGGGCGCAGATCCCCGTCGCCCTGGCGACCATGCACCTCAGCTGGGGCTTCGGCTTCCTGACCAGCCCGCGGGCGCTGGCGGACAAGGTCATCGCGAGTCGCCGACCGGCCGTGCGGCAGGACCCCTCGCAGGTCTGAGACGTACGAAGGGGCCCGGCCCGGAGGCTGCGGATCGTCGCAGTCGCCGGGCCGGGCCCCTTTCGTGTGCGCGCTACCAGGTGAAGCCCGGCTGGATCGGCATGCAGGCGCCCTCGTTGTCGCCGTTGAGGGCGTGGGCCGAGGTCGGGGCCACGGTCGGGGCGGGCGGCGGCGGGGTCGGCGCGTTGCCGGTCCGCCAGTCCTTGCCGACGTACAGGGTGATCCCGGAGACCTCCTCGGACTTCTGCACCGCGGTGGCGGGCAGGCCCAGGGCGGTGGCCACGACGCCCGCGTCGGCCGCCTGCGCGTCCGTGGCGTAGCGGACCACCGTGGTGTCCTCGGCGCCGGTCTGGTTGTCGGCGGCGGCCTTGGTGAAGCCCTTGCCGGTCAGCAGCACGGCCACCTCGTTCGCCCGGTTCTTGACCCGGGTCCCGGCGCCGTCCTTGCCGCTCGTGGCGTTGCGGACGGAGACCGCGATCTTCGCGGGAGCCGAGGCCGGCGCCGTGGTCGCGGCGGTGCTCGGGGTACCGGGAGCCGTGCTCGGGGTGCCCGGGGTCGCGGAGGTGCCCGGTGAGGGGGACGCGCCGCCCTCCGGGGTCGCGTTGCCCTTGCCGTCGAGCGCTATGTCCTCGCGGACCATCCGGAAGACGGCCTCGGCCTCGTTCGCCATGGGCTCGACCCGACCGTCCAGGCCGGGCTTGGTGCTGTAGACCCAGGGCATGGTGGTCATGGTGATCCGGCCCGGGGGCACCTTCTTGAGCTCCATGCTCAGGTCGTACAGCTTGTCGATCTTGTTCAGGCCGGTGTCCACGACCATGGCGTCGATGGCCGCCTGCGCCAGGCTGTTGAGCTTCACCGGGTTGGTGAGCTTGGCGTTCTTGCGGAACTCGCGGGCCATCGACGTCATGTACTGGTGCTGCGCGTGGGTGCGGCCGATGTCGGTGCCGTCCTCGAAGCCGTAGCGGGTGCGCAGCCACTGCAGGGCCTGCTCGCCCTGGATGACGCTCGTGCCCTTCGGCAGCTTCAGGCCGGAGCCCTTGCCGTCCCGGGTACGGGAGTGGACGTTCTCCTCGACGCAGACCGGGACGCCGCCGATGGCGTCGGCCATCGAGACCACGCCCTTGAAGTCGATCATCATGAAGTGATCGATGGGGATCTTGGTCAGTTCCTGCCAGGCGGCGACCGTGCAGCCCGGACCGCCGCGCTGCAGGGACTCGTTGGTCTGGACGAGGCCCTTGCTGGCGGGGTGCACCTTGCCGCCCGGCTCGGTGCACTTGGGCATCGTCAGCATCGTGTCGCGCGGCATCGAGACCACCGACATGTTGCTGCGGTCGGCGGACAGGTGCAGCAGCATCTGCACGTCCGCCAGCGGCGGGCCGTCGAAGGTGTCGGTGGCCCCGCCGAGGGCCTGGTTCGCGGCGTCGTCGCGCGCGTCGGAGCCGATCAGCAGGATGTTGAGAGGGGTCTGCCCGAAGGCGTTGGGCTTGGAACCGCCCAGTTTGGTCTCGCCGAGGTTCAGCGCGTCCGTGTGGATGCTGCCGTTCAGGTGCTGGTAGTACAGGTACCCGGCGCCCGCCGTCCCGAGTATCAGCAGGGACAGCACGGAAGCCGTCCAGCGCAGCACGCGCCGTCTGCCCTGTCTGCGGGGACGGCCGCCGTCCGAACGGCGAGCCGTTCCGGAGCCGCCCCGCTGTGGGGGCACCGTGCCGGAAGCGTCCGCCTCGCCGCCGGATATCTCCTCGCCGGCCTGGGCGGTCGCCCCCTCCCCTCGCACGCTGCTGTGCCTCACACGTCCCCCTCGAGATCCTTCATGGTCGACAGAGTGCCGGAATCACCGGCCGAGTCCTGTTACTTGGCGCAGATCGCCTTGTCGGCCTGCGCCTGCTGCACGTCCTGGGGCAGCTGCTGGGGCGCCGCGGCCGTCAGCGGGGAGCCCGGCTGCTGGAAGTCCGGACCCAGCGTCAGCTTCATCGGCGTCTTCGCCGAGGCGTCGGCCGTCCCCACCTTCAGCGCGGTCGCGGGCAGGCCCATCATGTCCGCCAGCGCCCGGGCCTGGTCGGCCTGGTTGGGGGCGTACTCCAGCTGCGTGGCGTCGACCTTGGAGGGTGCGTTGCCGTCGTTGCTGGACTTGGACACGCCCTTGCTGTTCTGCAGCCAGTTCAGCGTGGTGGAGGCGGAGCCCTTGGGGCCGCCGCCGTTGTAGACGCTCACCCGTACGTCCGCCGCGGCCGCGCGGTTGCCCTGGAGCAGGGCGTCCTGCTTGGCCTTCGCGTCCGCGTCGGCCGCCTCCTTGGCGGCCTGTTCCTTCTTCTCGACCTCCGTGAGCGAGACGTCCCCCCGGATCATCTGCAGCAGCGGATCGGCCAGGGACTTCTCGACGACGACGGTCGCCTTCTTGCCTTCCGGTTCGGCCGGATTGTCCTTCACGGGCAGGGTGGTGAAGGTGATGTTCTTCGTGTCGATGCCCTTCAACTCACCCGCCAGATCGGTGAGTTTGCCGATGGACCCGATCCCCGAGTCCACGCCCAGCGACTTGGTGGCGGCTTCCGCGAGGGAGAGGAACTTCTTGGGGCTGGTCAGCGTCTCCTTCGACTTCATCTCGCGCATCATCGAACCCAGGAACTGCTGCTGGATCCTGATCCGGTCGAGGTCGCTGTTGTTGCCGAAGCCGTGCCGGGTCCGGACGAAGGCGAGGGCCTGCTCGCCCTCCAACCGGTGTTCGCCGGCATCCAACTTGAGGTGGGAACCCTCTTCGTCGTTGACGGCCTTGTCCAGGCACACCGGTACTCCGCCGACCGCCGTGCTCAGCGTCTTGACGGCGTTGAAGTCGGCCATCATGAAGTGGTCGACCTCGATGCCGGTGAGTTCCTTGACCGTTCGCATCGTGCAGCCCGCGTCCCGGCCCTCCTGGCCCAGGCTGGTGTTGAAGCGGGTGTTCTTGGTCGGCGCGATCGTCTTCGTCGATCCGTCCGGCTGTTTCGTGGGGCAGGCCGGGATGTTGGTGATCAGGTCGCGGGGGATGGAGAGCGCGGTCGCGTTCGTCCGGTCCTTCGAGACGTGGAACAGGATCGTGGTGTCGGCGTGGCCGACGCTGTCCTTGTCCCCGTAGTTCTCGTTGCCCGCGCCGGTGCGCTTGTCCGTTCCGATCACCAGGATGTTGATCGGCTGGTCCTTCTTGAAACCGCCGGTGCCGGCGCCCGCCACGTCGGTGACGCTGAGGTTGCCGTTCAGGTGGTCGTAGTAGAGGTAACCGGCCACGCCGCCGCCGACCAGCAGGAACGCCACCACACCTCCGGTGATGGCCAGCGCCTTCTTACGGCCGCCACCGCCGAGCTTGCGGGAGCGCCCGCCGCGCCGGCCGCCCGGAGGCGGGTCGCCGCGGCGCGGCCGCGGTACCCCGGGGGTGGGCTTGGTCGGCGTCGAGGGGGCAGACGGCGATCTGCGGGGTGCTGTGACCTTGGGCCGCGCTTGCGCGGCGGAGTCGGCCAGTCGCAGTTCGTAGTTGCCGGTGCGGGGATTGAGTACCCACTGGTCTGCGGGGTCGATTTCGTCCGCCCGCCCACGGCTTTGCGCATCCACGGTTGCTCGAATCCTCCGTCGGTGCCTCGCGACGCGCCTCCCCCAGGCGCACGGTCAACGATCCGGCTGCTGGTGCCCGCCTCTGGTCCGGCCGGGCACCGGATCGCTCACCCTATCCGCCCTGTTCGGCGGCAAACCATGCTGGTGACAAATTCCACTCCCCTTATAACGGGGCGAACCGCCCATCCCACTCGGTTCGGTCACCGGCTTTTGGGATTGCTTTACCGGCAGTCGGCGTTGCCCGCAGTCGTTCCCGTGAAAGTAGGGACGGGTACCTGAGGTGTGATGGTTCCCTCGTTCGTGGAGTCCGTGTCCGAACCGGCCTCCGTGTCCGCCTCGGCGGCCTCCGCCGCGGCCCCCGTCGGGGTGGGCTTCGGCGGGGCGACCGTGACCGGCTTGTCCATCCGCAGCTGCTGGAACAGCCGCTCCGCGTCCGGCTCGACCAGCTCGTCCCGGTTCGGGTCGGGCGCGTAGGGCTTGCGGGGCACCGTCAGGAACTTGACCTGATGGGTCGGGATGTCCCGCATGCCCCGCACGAGTTCGTACAGGCCGCGCAGCGAGGCCAGTCCCGGGTCCGTGGTCACCGAGGAGGTCGCCGCGTCCAGCAGCGGATACAGCCGGGTCGGATTGAGCAGCACCCCGTTGCTCTGCACCTTCTTGACGAGCGATCCGAGGAACTGCTGCTGCCGGTCCATCCGTTCGGTGTCACTGCCGTTGCCCAGGCTGTGGCGGGCACGGACGTAGCCCAGCGCCTGCTCGCCCCGGAGGGTCTGGCGGCCGGCGGCGAGCCGCAGCTTGGCCTCGGAGTCGTTCACCGGCTCCTTGAGGCAGACCTCCACCCCGCCGATGGCGTCGACCATCTTCTTGAACCCGCCGAAGTCGATCACCATGTGGTGGTCGACCCGGATCCCGGTGAGCTTCTCCACCGTACGGATCGTGCAGGCGGCCCCGCCCCACTGGAACGCCCAGTTGAACTGGGAGAACCGGGCGGCGGTGCGGCTCCCGTCCGGCTGCAGGCAGGAGGGGATGTCCGTCATCAGGTCCCGGGGTATCGACACCGCGGTCGCGCTCCGGCGGTCCTGCGGCAGGTGCAGCAGGATCGTGGTGTCCGAGCGCTGGGTGCCCCCGTCCTGCCCGTACCGGGCGTTGTCCTTGCCGGAGCGCGAGTCCGAGCCGATCAGCAGGATGTTCTGGGCCCCGGTGGCCAGGTGCGCCGGGCGCTCGCGCTCGTAGCGCCTCAGCTCGGCCGCGGCCGAGGTGTCCTCGGTGATGTTCCCGTCGAGCTTGTTGTAGAGCCACCAGCCGGTGGCCGTGCCCGCCAGGACCACGAAGGCCGTCCCGAGCCCGATCCGGCGCAGCACGCGGCGCCGACGCCCGCGGTTGCGCGGGGTCCGCCCCGAACCCCCGGCCGCGGTGCCGCCCGGTATGCCTGCGCTGTCCGTCACTGGCGTCCGTCCCCTCGCCGCTACGACTGTGGGCCGTCAGCCGTACGGGTGAGCACGGCCACTGCCGATGCTGCCCCGGGGACGCCGGAGCAGCCCGGGGGCGGGGCCTTGTCTAGGGCCATGCGGGTGACAGATCGCCCGTACCCGACCTTCACCAGTGTGGCGGACAGGCCTCCGGACGGCGATCAGAGGTGACCGGGCGGCGGGCGCCGATCAGACGGTGTGGGTGACGCGCTCGCTCTCGCTGCGCCGGTCCAGCCCGTCCGCCGGGAGTCGGTCCAGGTTCCGGCACAGCACCACGGACCCGCCCGAGGCCAGCGCGGCGTACAGCCCGGCCGAGAGGCCCTCCCAGGTGTCGTAGCCGAGCCCGGTGAGCACGCGCGAGTCCTCGCCGAGGCCGAGCTTCGCCGCGTCCTCGCGGGCGCGGGCCACCAGCTCGACCTGCGTGAGCTCCGCGCCGTCCACGACCAGCGCCGGGCCCTCGGGATCCACCGGTACGAAGGGCGCGAAGCGGTCGCCCTGCCCCGGCACCTCCACCGCGTAGTCGGCGAACCCGGCCGGCGGCTGCGGGAACCGTCCGCCCAGTGGCCGCAGCGCGAGCGCCACCCGCTCGCCGCCGCACGCCAGGGCCGGCTCCAGGGTGTCCGGCCCGCTGACGACGAGATCCGCACCGGCCGGGTCCTCGCCGATCTCCGCGACGACCCCGACGGACGCGCAGGCGAGCAGCCACACCGCGCTCTGCCAGTGCGCCGGGAGCATCAGCGCGAGCCGGTCCCCGGGCTCGGCCCCCAGGTCGCCCTGGAGCAGATTGGCGGTCTTGGCCACCCAATTGGCGAAGGTCGCGACGGACAATTCGACGCGCTCGCCGGTGGCATCGTCGTAGAAGGTGACGAGCGGGCGGCCCGGATCGGCGGCGAGCGCGGATCGCAGCAGGTCGGCAGGGGTGCGGTCAGTGGCGTTCACCCGGCACAGCGTACGCGGGCCCGTCCCTCGTACGGGGGCGGCCGGCTCCTCCGTACGGGGGAGGGGTACGCGCGGCGCGTCGGACGGAGCGTCAGTTCTCGGATGGCGAGCGGCCGTCCGCGTGCTCACCATCCTTTTCATGCGTGGATTCCTTGCTTCCTCGATCGGCGTCGCGACGGCCGCCGTACTGGCCCTGCCCCTCGCGCTCCCCACTCCCGCCCTGGCCGAGACCGCCCCCGTAACCCCCGCCGGGTCCACCCAATCGCTGCCGCTCGTCCCGCTGGGACCCTCGGCGACGCGGACGCCCGGAGTCCCCGGAATGAGTGCCTCCGCCGGCCGCTCCGAGACGCAGGGCCTCACCGCCCGCGAGGTCAAGACGTTCTCGCTGGTCGGCGTGGTCTGGGACGACGCGACCACCGAACTGCACGGCCGGGTCCAGGTGCGGACCCGCTCCACCCGGACCGCCACCTGGTCGCACTGGCAGGACGTCGACACCCACAACGGCGAGCACGCCGCCGACCTCGACGCGGCGGAACGCGGCACGCGACAGATCCGCGGCGCCACCGCCCCGCTGTGGGTGGGCGAGTCCGACGCCGTGGAGGTCCGCGTCCAGGCCGAATCCGGCGCTCCCACCACCCGAGCCCCCTCCCGGCTGCCCACGGGCATGCGCATCGAACTCGTCGACCCCGGCGCGGACACCCCCGCCACCGGGTCCGACGGCAAGAACTCCGGCTCGGACGGCGACGGCAAGGGCGAGGTGGCGGTCCCCGCCATGTCGATGGGGACGGCCGAATCCTCCGCGGCGAACGTCCCGCACGCCTCGCTCGGCGCGAACGAGATCACCGCACTCGACAAGGCCGACTCCACCGCCGACGCCGTCTTCGCGAGCGACGGCGAACTGACCGCGGCCGCCGCCCCGTACATCGGCCCGCGCCCGCGGATCGTGACCCGCAAGGGCTGGGGCGCGGACGAGGGCCTGCGCGAGTCGGGCTTCGTCTACACCAGCACGGTCAAGGCGGCGTTCGTCCACCACAGCGCCTCCGGCAACAACTACGCCTGCAAGGACGCCCCGGCGGTCCTGCGCAGCCTGTACCGCTACCACGTGGTCAGCAACGGCTGGCGGGACTTCGGCTACAACTTCGCCGTCGACAAGTGCGGCACGGTCTACGAGGGCCGCGCGGGCGGCGTCTCCAAGGCGGTCCTCGGCGCGCACACCATGGGCTTCAACACCAACAGCATGGGCGTCGCGGTGCTCGGCACCTTCACCTCCACGGCCCCGCCGGCGGCGGTGGTCGACTCGGTCGCCCGGCTCACGGCCTGGAAGCTCGGCCTCTTCGGCCGGGACCCGCGCGCGAAGACCACCCTGACCTCGGGCGGGGGCAACCTCTTCCCCAAGGGCAAGAACGTGTCGATGAACGTCATCTCCGGCCACCGGGACGGCTTCGCCACCCAATGCCCGGGCACGAAGCTCTACGGCAAGCTCCCCACCACCCGCACGACCTCGGCCAAGCTCCAGGGCCGGCCCTAGGGCGTCCGGGGCGGAGCCCCGGGGGTGGCGCCCGCCGCGGCGCTACGCTCGGGGCATGGCCGGCCGCTTCGATCCCCTCACCCGCGCCGCCGTCCGCGGCGGCCGGACCGACGTACCCGCCGGCCGCGCCGCCCCGGGTGCCGCCGCCGGGGCCAAGGAACGCCGCTGGGCCCCCGACGGCCCCGTCGACCTCGGGCTCGTCCTCGGCCCGCTGCGCCGCGGCCCCGGCGACCCCACCTTCCGCACCACCCCCGACGGCTCCGTCTGGCGTACCGGCCGCAGCCCCGCGGGCCTCGCCGCCACCCTGCGCGTCTTCGGGACCGGCCCGGAGGTCACCGCCGAGGCCTGGGGCCCCGGCGCCGACTGGTTCCTCGAACAGCTGCCGGCGCTCCTCGGCGCGGGCGACGACCCCACCGCCTTCGTGCCCCGCCACCGCCTCGTGCACGCCAGCCACCGCCGCCGGCCCGGCCTGCGCCTCACCCGTACCGGCCTCGTCCTCGAATCGCTGATCCCCACGATCCTGGAACAGAAGGTCACCGCCGACGAGGCCTACCGCGCCTGGCGTCGCCTCGTCCGGCAGTACGGCGAGCCCGCGCCGGGCCCCGGCCCCGAGCTGTACGTCCTGCCCGAGGCCCGCACCTGGGCCATGATCCCGTCCTGGGACTGGCACAAGGCCGGGGTGGACGCCAAGCGCTCCGCCACCGTCGTGCGGGCGGCCCGCGTGGCGAACCGCCTGGAGGAGGCGGCCGCGATGGATCTGCCCGAGGCCGCACGCAGGCTGGAGGCCGTCCCCGGCATCGGCCCGTGGACCTCCGCCGAAACCCTCCAGCGCAGCAACGGCGACCCCGACGCGATCACCACCGGCGACCTCCACCTGCCCGGCATCATCGGCTACGCCCTCGCGGGCGACCGCGACGCCGACGACGCCGCCATGCTGGAGCTGCTCGCCCCGTACGCGGGCCAGCGCCACCGCGCGGCCCGCCTCGTCCTCCTCGCGGGCCGCACCCCGCCCCGCCGCGCACCCCGCATGCCCCGAAGCGACATCGGCCGCTTCTAGGGGGTGTCCTGCCGATCAGGTGCCTCCGGCCCCGGCCCCGGCGGAGCAGGGCGCGTCCGGCAGGGCCGGGGCGGCCCGCCGGTCGCACGGGCCCGCCGCAGGCGTCACCGCACTTCGATGAAGTCCGCCGCCGAGCGTCCCGGCCGGTCCGGCGGGGTCGCCGCCGGGTGGCCGACCGCCACCGTTCCCATCGGGTCCCAGTCCTGCGGCAGCTCCAGCACCTCGCGCACCACGTCCCGACAGAACATCGTCGAGGAGACCCACGCCGAGCCCAGCCGCTCCCCGGCCAGCGCGACCAGCAGGTTCTGCACGCCGGCGCCCATCGCGACGACGAACATCTCCCGCTCCGCCGTGTCCCGCCGGGCGTGCCCGTAGTGGTGCGCGCCGTCCGTCACCAGACACGGCACCACCAGGTACGGGGCGGCCCGCAGCACGTCCCCGCGCCGGACCCGCTTCGCGACGGACTCCTCGGACTTGCCGTCCGCGCGCAGGTCCGCGATCCACGCGTCCCGCATCGCGTCCAGCAGCCGTACCCGGGAGGCCTCGGACTCCAGCAGGACGAACCGCCACGGCGTCGTGTGGTGCGGGGCCGGGGCCGTCACGGCCGCCGCCACCGCCCGCCGTACCGCGCCCGGGTCCACCGGCTCGGACGTGAAGGCCCGTACGGTGCGGCGCTGCGTCACGGCTTCCCGTACCGCCTCCGAGGTCCCCAGCCGGAACATGTCGTCGGCGGGGGAGCGCACCAGGTCCCGGGCCGAGGAACCCTCGCCCATGACGTGGGCCAGCCCGCGTACGACGGCCACCGGCAGCCCGGCCGCCTTGCCCTTGACCAGGTCACCGGCGGCGGCCAGCTCGTCGGCCGTGGCCACCACGGTCGCGCTCAGCGGGTTGCCGTGCGCGTCCGTGCCGCCGCGCAGGTCGTCCAGGACCCGCACCCCGGCCGAGCCGATCGCCACGTCCGTCAGGCCGGTGCGCCACGGCCGCCCGAAGGTGTCCGTCACGACCACGCCCACGTCCACCGACAGGGTGTCGCGCACGCCCGCGCGGATCGCGGCGGCCGAGCCGTCCGGGTCCTCGGGCAGCAGCAGCACCGTGCCGGGGGCGGTGTTGGAGGCGTCCACGCCGGCGGCGGCCATCACCAGGCCCTGCCGGTTCTCGACGATCCGCAGCGGACCCCGGCGCGCGACCACCCGTACGGTCTCGGCGTCGATCGCGGCCTCGCGCGACTCGGCGTGCACGATCCGACCCTCGGCCTTGGAGACGATCTTCGAGGTGACGAGCAGGACGTCCCCGTCCCGCAGGTCGGGGGCGGCCGTCGTGATCAGCTTCGCCAGGTCGTCGCCCGGCCTGACCTCCGGGATCCCGTCGAGCGCCCGCACCTCGTACGCGGGCACCCGCGTCACCGGGAGGCCTCCGCCAGCTCCAGCGCGGCGCGGGCCATCTCCGCGGTGGCCTCCACGTCGGTCATCATCAGGGGTACGGCGCGGCAGGTGATCCCGGCGGCCTCGACGTCGGCGACGGCGTCCGCGTCGGAGGTGTCCACGAGCCAGCCGTCCAGCAGCCCGGTCCCGTAGTGCAGGGCGACCGCGGCGGCGGTGGACTCGACGCCCACCGCGGCGAGCACCTTGTCGGCCATCCCGCGCACGGGTGCGCCCCCGACGATGGGGGAGAGGCCGATGACGGGCGCCCCGGCGGAGGCCACGGCGTCCCGGATGCCGGGGACGGCGAGGATCGTGCCGATCGAGACCACGGGGTTGGACGGCGGGAAGAGGATCACGTCGGCGGCGGCGATGGCTTCCAGCACACCGGGCGCGGGCTTGGCCTGCTCGGCACCCACGGGTACGACGGCCTCGGCGTCCACCGAGGCGCGCAGCCGGACCCAGTACTCCTGGAAGTGGATGACGCGCCGCTCGCCGGTGCCGGCCTCGGTGATCGCGACATGGGTCTCGACCCGGTCGTCGGACATGGGCAGCAGCCGGACGCCGGGCTGCCAGCGGTCGCAGAGGGCCTCGGTGACGGCGCTCAGCGGGTAGCCCGCGCCGAGCATCTGCGTACGCACGATGTGGGTGGCGAAGTCGCGGTCGCCGAGGCCGAACCAGGTGGGTCCGACCCCGTACGCCGCGAGTTCCTCCTTGACGGTGAAGGACTCGTCGGAGCGACCCCAGCCCTGGTCCTCGTTGATGCCACCGCCGAGGGTGTACATCACCGTGTCCAGGTCGGGGCAGACCTTGAGCCCGAAGAGGTGAATGTCGTCACCGGTGTTGCCGATGACCGTGATGTCCGCGTCGGGCACCGCCGACTTGAGTCCGGACAGGAACCGGGCGCCGCCTATACCGCCGGCCAGAACAACAATGCGCATGCGGACAGTCTGTCAGCCGCACCGTCGTCGGGGGATGGAGGTCAGGCCGATCGAGGTCAGGTCGATCGAGGTCAGGCCGGTACGGACGCGGTTTCGGCCGGGGAGCAGCTGTGCATCGGCATCTCGGTCAGGCCGGGGAAGTAGACGTGCAGGCTGACCGCGCCGTCGAGGGTGTCGTTGACGACCTCGTGGGCGCGGCCGGGGGCCAGGACGCGCTGGGTGCCGGGGCGGTGGGTGGTGCGGCCGCGGGAGGTGTGCTCGGTGAGCTCGCCCTGCAGGACGGTCATGACGCCGGAGGAGGCGCCGTGGTCGTGCGGGCCGCTGCCCTGGCCGGGGACCCAGCTGAGCAGCCAGACCTCGTATCCGGGGCCGGTGCGCAGCCGGTGGTACCAGCGGGTGGTGGCGTCGTACTCGACGAGGTGCTCCCAGGAGGCGCGGTCCTCGGCGATGGAGCGGGCGAGCCCGGCGAACTCGGCGACGGTGGCCGGGTGTTCCCGGGCGGGCTGGAGCAGGTGCTGGACGGCGAGGATGTCGCCGGCGATCTGGAGGTCGCTCTCGACCGTGGCGGGCGCGACGGACGCGGCGGCGGAGGTGGCGGGAGCGGTGGGGGTGGCGCTGTGCGTGCTGTTCATCGTGGGGGTACCTCGACGGATGTCAGTCGTGCTGGCGGTTGCTGCGGGGGCGGGCCGGAGCTCTGAGGAGCCGGGGCTCCGCGGGCATCAACAGCTGCAACAGCAACAGCGAACCTGGGCAGCGCACAGGAACCCACGAATGGGGGTCCGGGTGGTGGCTGCGGGCGCTGACATGCGAACAAGGAGAACGGCTGGGGGGCCGGACTGTCAACCCAATGTCCGGTTTGGGGTAAAAGTTTCACCTCATCCGGTTACCGTGCCCGGAGAAAGGTTTGTGCAGTGTGCGGCAGGGGATGTGGCGCTGTGTCGGCGCTCAAACCAGATCCCGACTTCCGTGACCTGAATGTGATCTGCGCCGCTTCTCCGGCCGGACCGCAACCCCGCCCGGAGGTGGCACGTGGAATACGGGTAAAGGCGGCAACCTGTGGTGCCGGTGGCATGTGTCACGATTTTTGGCGATATGAACACTTTCTGCATAGGCTTGGTTCCGCAGAGTGAATAAGGGGCCCAATAGCAGATCTCGGCTTGACTGCCCCGGAGCCACGCACTTGTAATTTCACTCGTGTCGTTACGTAGCAATCAGTGACGACATCGTCACGGGGACGCACAGACAGAGCGAGGGGCGCACATGACCGAGCTGTTTCAGGAACTGCTGGTCGAGGAGGCGGACGAAGAGCTCGGGTGGCAGGAGCGCGCTCTGTGCGCCCAGACCGACCCCGAGTCCTTCTTTCCCGAGAAGGGCGGCTCCACCCGCGAGGCCAAGAAGGTCTGCCTCGCCTGCGAAGTCCGCTCCGAATGCCTTGAGTACGCCCTCGCCAACGACGAGCGATTCGGCATCTGGGGCGGTCTGTCCGAGCGGGAACGCCGCCGCCTGAAAAAGGCAGCGGTCTGAAACGGCCGGCGCACCACCGACCGGGCACCTACCGCACATCGCACGACATATCGAACGCACCACGGCACGCACCGCAGAACCGGCAGCACGGGACGACGAGCACCACACACGGCACGGCACACAGCACGGCACACGGTCCGCCTCCTGCACCTTCCCCGCAGGAGGCGGACCGCTGTCGTGGCAGCCGTTAGGGTGGGGCGCTGTCCAGCAGCCTCCGAGGGCACACCACCCCCGGACCCCCGGCCGGAGGGCCCGTACCGCGATGTCCCTGCACAGCCAGTCGACGGCCTCCTACCAGGCCCCCGCCACACCCGAGTTCCCCCGGCACGTCGTCACCGCGGTCCTCGTCGCCCATGACGGCGCCCGCTGGCTGCCCCGGACACTCGCCGGCCTCCTCGGCCAGGAACGCCCCGCGCAGAACCACGTCGCCGCCGACACCGGTAGCGCCGACGAATCCGCGCGGCTGCTCACCGAGGCCCTCGGCGACGACCACGTCCTGCACCTCGCCCGCCGCACCGGCTTCGGCACCGCGGTCGACGAATCCGCCCGCAGCGCGGGCACCCTGTCCCCCGAGGACCTCCCGTACCTCAAGCGCCCCAGCGGTTGGGACCCCGTCAGCCGCACCTGGCGCGACGACACGTACGACCTACCCGACCTCCCCCACGGCGAACCCGTCCAGTGGCTCTGGCTCCTGCACGACGACAGCGCCCCCGAACCCGACGCCCTCACCGAACTGCTCCGCGTCGCCGACGAGAACCCCGACGCCGCGATCATCGGCCCCAAGCTCCGCGGCTGGTACGACAAGAAGCAGCTCCTCGAAGCCGGCGTCACCATCGCCCGCAGCGGCCGCCGCTGGACCGGCCTCGACCGCCGCGAACAGGACCAGGGCCAGCACGACCAGGTCCGCCCCGTCCTGTCCGTCTCCACCGCCGGCATGCTGGTCCGCCGCGACGTCTACGACGAACTCGGCGGCTTCGACCGGCGCCTGCCCCTGATGCGCGACGACGTCGACCTGTGCTGGCGCGCCCAGAGCGCCGGCCACACCGTCCTCGTCGCCCCCGACGCCGTCCTGCGGCACGCCGAGGCAGCCGCCCGCGAACGCCGCACCGTCGACTGCGCCGGCCGCACCACCGCCGGCCCGCACCGCGTCGACAAGGCCGGCGCCGTCTACACGATCCTCGCCAACAGCTCCGGCCGCGCCCTGCCCTACGTCCTGCTGCGCGTCCTGCTCGGCACCGTGCTGCGCACCCTCGCCTACCTCATCGGCAAGGCCCCCGGCCAGGCCGTCGACGAGCTCACCGGCCTCCTCGCCACCCTGCTCCGCCCCGGCCGGCTCCTCGCCGCCCGCAAGGCCCGCCGCCGCCCCGCCGTCCCCGCCGCCGACCTGCGCCCGCTCTTCCCCCCGCCGGGAGCCTCCCTGCGGGCCAACGCGGAACAGCTCGCCGGCTACTTCGGCGGCGACCGCGACACCGCGACCGCCCCCGCGGGCCGGCACGGCGGGGGCAGCGTCCTCGACGCCCCCGGCGAGGACGGCGACTACCTCGTGGAGACCGAGCGCTTCGCCCGCCTCAAGCGGCTCGCCCGCAACCCCGCGCCCCTCCTCCTCGCCCTCCTGGCCCTCGTCTCCCTCGCCGCCTGCCGCGCCCTGATCGGCGGCGGCTCCCTCATGGGCGGCGCCCTGCTGCCCGCCCCCGGCAGCGGCTCCGACCTCTGGAGCGCCTACACCGACGGCTGGCACGCCGTCGGCACCGGCTCCACCGCCTCGGCACCGCCCTACCTCGCCGTCCTCGGCACCCTCGCCACCCTGCTGTTCGGATCCACCCAGGCCGCCCTGACCCTGCTGCTCGTCGGATCCGTCCCGCTCGCCGGCCTCACCGCCTACTTCGCCTCCCGGCCGCTCGTCGAATCCCGACTGCTGCGCGCCTGGGCGGCCATCGCCTACGCCTTCCTCCCCGCCGTGACCGGCGCCCTCGCCGGCGGCCGCCTCGGCACCGCCGTCCTCGCCGTCGTGCTCCCGCTCCTCGCCCGCGCCGCCGTCGCCGCCTTCGACCTCGCCGACGGCACGGAAGCCGCCGACCGACGGGGCGGCCGCCGCGCGGTGTGGACGTACATCCTGCTCCTCACCCTCACCACCGCCTTCACCCCCGTCGTATGGCCGCTCGCCGCCGTCCTCGGGATCGGCGCGCTGGTCCTGCGCCGGGCGCACTGGAAGGCGTACGGCCTGCGCCTGCTCGCCACCCTCGCCGTCCCGCTCCTCGTCCTCGCCCCCTGGTCACTGGGCCTGCTCACGCACCCCGGCCGCCTCCTGCACGAGGCCGGCCTGCCCTACGGGGCCGGCTCCGCCGACGCCGTCGGCCTGCTCGCCATCAGCCCCGGCGGCCCCGGCACCGGCCCCGGAGCGGTGCTCATCGGCATCGTCCTCGCCGCCCTGGCCGCCCTGCTGCGCAGCGACCGCGCCTTCGCCGTCCGCACCGCCTGGGCCGCAGCCCTGGCCGGACTGCTCCTGGCCGTCGTCCTCAACCGCACCGCCTGGGCCGGACCCGCCACCCTCGTCTACGGGCTCGCCCTCCTCGCGGCCGCCGCGCTCGGCGCCGACGGGGCCAGGGAACGCGTCGCCGCCCGCAGCTTCGGCTGGCGCCAACCGCTGGCCGCCCTCATCGCCCTGGCCGCCGCCGTGGGACCGCTGATCGCCGCCGCCACCTGGCTGGTCGCCGGGGCCGACGGCCCGCTGCAGCGCCGCGACCCCGTACAGGTCCCGGCCTTCGTCGCGGACGCGGGCGGCGACGACAACCAGACCCGCACCCTGATCCTCGACCTGGACCCGCCCGCCACCGTCTCCTACAGCCTCGTCCGCGGCTCCGGCGGCCGCATCGGCGACGCGGAGGTCACCGCCCGCACCGGCGGCGACGCCCGCCTCGACAAGGTCGTCTCCAACCTCGTCGCCGGCTCCGGCGCCGACCAGTCCAGCCAGCTCAGCGCCTTCGCCATCCGCTTCGTGATGTTCCGCCCCGGCGGGCCCGAGGAGATCCGCCGCGTCCTCGACGCCACCCCCGGCCTCAGCCGTCGCCACCAGCAGGACGGCACCGCCCTGTGGGGCGTCGAACCCTGGCTGCCGCGCGCCGTCATCCTCTCCGGCAAGCAGGGCGAGGCCCCGATCCCCGTCGCCGCCGGACCCGTCGAGGCCCACAGCAAGATCCCCGCCGGTGACGCGGGCCGCGTCCTGCGCATCGCCGACCGGGCCGACGAAGGCTGGCAGGCCACCCTCGACGGCAAGGCCCTCAAGCCCAAGACCGTCGACGGCTGGGCCCAGGGCTTCGAACTGCCCGCCGAGGGCGGCCGCCTCGACCTCGTCCACGAGGACTCCCTGCTGCGGACCGCCTGGTACTGGACCCAGGGCCTGCTCGCCGTGGTCCTGCTGGTGATGGCCCTGCCCGGCCGCCGCGCCGAGCTCGACGACGACCTGCCCGAGGAGGAGGCCGCGCTCCCGTCCCGGCCCGTCCCGGGCGACGCCGGCGAGGGCCGCCGCGCCCGCCGGCTGCGCGCCGAGGCCGAGCCGGCCCCCGTACCGGTGGAGACCGCCGAGGTCGCCGACCCGTACGCGCAGATCCCGGCCCAGCCCGTGTACGGCGACGACGGCTACGCGTACCAGGCCTACGGCGACCAGGGCGGCTACGCGTACGAGCCGCAGCAGCAGGTCCCCTACGACCAGTACCCGCAGTACGACCAGCAGGGCGGACAGCAGGGCGGGCAGGCCGGCCAGGCCTACGAGGACCCGTACCCGCAGCAGCCGCAGCACCAGCCGGTCCAGGACCCGGACCAGCAGCAGTACCCCTACCCGTACGAGCCCTACCCGCCGTACGACCAGCGCCCGGACGGGAGCCCCCAGCAGTGAAGCAGCGCGCACCCCTCACGCTGGCGGCGGTGACCGCGGCCCTGGCCGCCCTCACCGGCGTCGCCGCCCTCACCGCACCCGCCGCCGACGGCAAGGCGGCCGACGCCAAGGCCGCCACCGCGGCCCGGATGCCGGTGGAGCGGTCCCTGCTGGTGTGCCCCGGGCCCAGCTCCTCGGACATCGCCGAGACCACGTACACGGCCTTCACCCCCGGCGCCCCCGCCGGCGAGGGCAAGGGCTCGGCCCGACTGCTCGGCGCGACCAAGGACGCCAAGCCGGTGCTGGAACCCAAGGAGGCGGGCAAGCCCGTCGGAGCCACCGCCAGCGGCGCCGACGCGCCCGCCCTCACCGGCAGCGCCGACGGCGCCCTCGCACCCGGCTGGACCGCACAGCTGACCACCAAGGTCTCGGTCGGCCGCAGCCGCGGCGTGCTCGGCGTCGGCTGCACCGCCCCCGGCACCGACTTCTGGTTCCCCGCCGTCAGCACGGCCAAGGGGCGCGAGGACTACATCCACCTCACCAACCCCGACGACGCCGCCGCCATCGTCGACATCAAGATCTTCGGCCCGGACGGTCCCGCCAAGCCCGACGCCGGCACCAGCGAGAGCATCCGCGTCGACCCCAAGTCCACCAAGACCGTCCTGCTGTCCACCCTCGTCCCGGGCGCCCAGCTCGCGGACGCCACCGCCCACGTGACCACCCGCGCGGGCCGCGTCGGCGCCTCGGTGCAGGTCGGCGAGGAGGGAGTGGGCGCCGACTGGCTGCCGGCCTCCGCCGACCCGGCGGGCTCACTCGTCCTGCCAGGCATCCCGGCGGACGCCACCTCCGTACGGCTGGTCGTCTTCGTACCGGGCGAGGAGGACGCCGACCTGAAGGTGCGCCTGGCCGCACCGGGCGGCTCCATCAGCCCCGCGGGCAACGAGCAGCTGCACGTCAAGGCCGGTATGACGGCGGCCGTCGACCTCAAGGACCTGACCCGCGGCGAACCCGGCTCGCTGCTGCTGACGCCCTCCGACCCCAAGAAGTCCGCCCCGGTCGTCGCGGCGGTACGGGTGGTCCGCGGCAGCGGCGCCAAGCAGGAGATCGGCTTCGTCCCCGCCACCGGGCCGGTCGGCGTACGGGCGACCGTGGCCGACAACCGGCCCGAGGAGAACACCACCCTGCTGGCGCTGACCGCGCCGGGCGCCGACGCGAAGGTCAAGGTGACCGCCTCGCCGGGCACCGGCGGCGGCGAGCCGGCCTCCCAGGAGGTCACGGTCAAGGCGGGCACCACCCAGACCGTGTCCCTGGCCCCGGCGGGCGGAAAGGGCTCCTACGCCCTCACCGTCGAGACCGTCTCGGGCGGCCCGGTCCACGCGGCCCGCACCCTGTCCCTCCCGCACGAGGGCATCGCGATGTTCACCGTCCAAGCCCTCTCGGACGACCACTCCACGGTCTCGGTCCCCAAGGCCGCCCAGGACCTCTCCGTCCTGACCCGCTGACAGGACGGCGGCGCCCCGGCACGCGCGAGGTGGGCCGGGGCACCGCCCGGGCCCGGCTGGGGCCTGTCTTTCGGATCATGCCGGGCCCGCGGCGCCTGGCACCGCACCTCGCCGCGTTCTCGTCGGTCGTCGATGCTCCGCATCGACTCCCTCCTCGGCCTTGCGACGCACGGCACCAGACGCCGCGGGCTGACCCGGCCTGATCCGAAAGACAGGCCCTAGTTCTCGCCGTACCGGGGGTCGACCGTCTCCGGCGACAGCCCCAGCAGCTCCGCCACCTGCTCCACGACGATCTCGTGGACCAGCATCGCCTTCTCGTCCCGCGTCTTGGTCCGGATCTCCACCGGCCGTCGGAACACCACGATCCGGGCCGGCCGCCCCTCGCGGGACTCCTGCACCGCGCCCAGCGGCACCGCCTCGTCGTTCCAGCCACCGTCCGGACCGCCCGGCGGCCCCGGCACGTCACCGATCAGGAACTCCACCTCGGACAGCTGCGGCCAACGCCGCTCCAGCCGCTCCACGGAGTCCCGTACGAGGTCCCCGAACAGCTCCGACCGACTCGCCGACAGCGGCACCTGAGGAGGGGCCACCGGACCGCGCATGCCGCGCCCGTGCCGGTCCCGCCGGCGCGGGCGCGGCTCGGCCGGGGCCCCCGCGGGGGGCTCTGCGGGGCAGGGAGGAAGAGGGGTGTCCGTCACCCCCGCAGGGTAGCCCTGAGCACGACACGGGGGAGTGAGCGGCGGTGGAGTCGTCGCGGCCCGGTCAAGAGTGCGGTACCGTCCAACGTCGTGAGCCTTGTACGTCGCTGTTCGCGCACTGCGTGCGGCCGCCCTGCCGTCGCGACACTGACGTACGTCTACGCCGATTCGACCGCAGTTCTCGGCCCGCTCGCCACCTACGCCGAACCCCACTGCTACGACCTGTGCGCCGAGCACTCGGAGCGCCTGACCGCCCCCCGGGGCTGGGACGTCGTGCGCCTGTCCGACGGCTCCGGGCCGTCCCGCCCCAGCGGCGACGACCTCGAAGCCCTCGCCAACGCCGTCCGCGAGGCGGCCCGCCCGCCCGAGCGGGCGGCGGAGGCCGGCGGTTCCGGTCAAGGCCGCCCGGTCCCCGGCGAGACCCGTCGCGGACACCTGCGGGTCTTGCGTTCGCCCGATTCCTGACGCCAGGACCGTCTGAAAAGCCCCTCCAGGTTCGAGGTAGGTTTGCCGAACCGCACAGAACACCTCAGGAGGGCAGGCAGTGGCCGCAGATCTTACGAACATCGTCAAGGCATATGACGTACGAGGCGTCGTACCGGACGAATGGGACGAGCCGCTGGCCGAACTGTTCGGAGCCGCCTTCGTCGAGGTCACCGGCGCCACGGCGATCGTGATCGGCCACGACATGCGCCCCTCCTCCCCGGGCCTGTCCGCCGCCTTCGCGCGCGGTGCGGCCGCCCGCGGCGTGGACGTCACCCTGATCGGCCTGTGCTCCACCGACCAGCTGTACTACGCGTCCGGCGAGCTGAACCTCCCCGGCGCGATGTTCACGGCCTCCCACAACCCGGCCCAGTACAACGGCATCAAGCTCTGCCGCGCCGGCGCGGCCCCCGTGGGCCAGGACACCGGCCTCTCGCGCATCCGCGAGCTGGCGGAGCAGTGGACCGACCAGGGCGCCCCCGCCATCGCCGCCGGCACCGTCCCCGGCACGATCACCGAGCAGGACACCCTCGCCGGCTACGCCGCGCACCTGACGGGCCTGGTCGACCTCACCGCCATCCGCCCGCTCAAGGTCGTCGTCGACGCGGGCAACGGCATGGGCGGCCACACCGTCCCCACCGTCTTCGAGGGCCTCCCCCTCGACCTGGTCCCCATGTACTTCGAGCTGGACGGGACGTTCCCGAACCACGAGGCGAACCCCCTCGACCCGAAGAACATCGTGGACCTCCAGGCCCGCGTACTGGCCGAAGGCGCGGACCTCGGCATCGCCTTCGACGG